>JBMYPC010000181.1:0-5391 GCA_049599895.1 Bacteriovoracaceae bacterium
ACAAAACCAGTAAAAAATAAAGGAGCTCTGCACTCAAATGATAATGTTCATTGTCAGAAAAACCGATGAACAAAGTATGGGGAATGCTTCAAAAACAAAGCTTGCTGCATCATTATTTCTTTATACACAACTGGTCATAGTTATTGCTTGCCAAGCATCAAAGTCAAGCAAAGAAGACTCAAATAAAACCCCTTCATTGAAGACACAAAGCTCTGAGTACTTTTGTACAAGTGGGCGATGTGAAATCAAAATGCTTTCTTGCCCTAGCGAATTTGTCAGCATCTTAAAGTCGGGTAGTGATTATGGAGTTGTCTCCAGCTCGAAAAACGACGAACTCACACATCAAGAATGTTTGGACTATGCAGTTAAAGTTCATAATCGCTGTGGGATTAAAACAAAAACCAAGGTAAGTTTTTATTCTTCATCAGGTGCTGACAATAAGTATGTGAATCATTCAGAAACCATTATTTTTGGAGAGGAAAGTTCAGGGAATTCTCAATTTCGTTGTGAGTACAGTTTCAAAAGTTGTGAGAATGGCGAAAAAGAGGGATCTGTTTTTATTGGCAGTGCAAACTATCTTTCAGCGAAGGCCTTATGCTTAGAGCATCTTGGGGAGAAGGTGAAGTCCTGCGGGAAAGGATCACTGGTAAGCTTTGGACTTAGCAATTCCACTTCGGATAATGGAATGAGTTTGTATCAATACAATGCAAGCCCCGATGCCTTTGAGTTTCTTAACACTTGTTCTGCAGATGATTATCAAGACATCTATGTTGATTACTCCCTGGCCGATGAGGATCAAAGTCTTATTATTGGCGATACTGTTAATCGAAGGTTGGCGTTTGCTCCCGATTTAAATATTGTAAGTTCTGCAAGCGGGGAGAGTTATAAGAGAAAGGCCAGCTTTGCCTTTATGAATCATAGTCATGACAAAAAGCTTTTGTCCTATCGAATTCATCTTAAGAACTTAAATCATCTTTTAAGTTTTGATAAGGCCCATAAACTCAAAATTAATTCAACGACGATAAAATCGACCATATTTGAGGGAAACTTCTCTAAGAAGGATGTAGCATTTTGTATTCCATCTGCAAAAGATGGTGGGCCCCACCAGTTCTCTATTCAGTTTGTTTCGAAAAACTAAAAAGTCATTGAGAAAGCCCTGTGATTCCTTTACTGTAGAGCTATGTCTATATCAAAACGAGCACAAACCTTAATTGAAAGACCTTCTATGATTGTAAAAGCGCATACCAAGTGCTTTCAGGATCCTTATTCTCCCGAGAACCCTAAGGGCTATCTTTCGATGGGGATTGCCGAGAACATGATTATTGAGGATCTCATCGAAAAGAAGTTATCTGAAGAAAATGTCTCATCAAGTGATTACCATCATTATAATGCTAGCTTTGGAATTCTTAAGGCCAGAGAGAGTTTCTGTGACTATTTAGAGGAGTTCTTTTGTGCGGGATCGTATGATCCAGAGAATGTGGTTTTGGCCTCTGGGGCAACAACAATCCTTGAGATATTAAGTTATGTGCTGATTGATGAGGGAGATTCTATTGGAATTCATGCTCCTTATTACACCGGTTTTGAAATGGACCTTGCCCTTCGGTTTAAGGGGGAGCTTGTTTCATTTGAAACCGAGAACATAGAGGATCTTTTTACAAAGGCTTCTCTGACAATTGAATTTCTAAAAGAAAAGAAACCTAAAGTCTTTGTTCTTTGTCATCCTCATAACCCTACTGGAAAGTGTTTTAATCCTGAAGTTTTAAAAGAGATTATTGAGTTCTGTCATGAGCAAAAGATTCATCTTATTTCTGATGAGGTTTATGCTGGGACAGTACTTACGAAAAAAGAAAAGTTTAAGAGTGGATTTCATTTTTCAAAGAAAAGTCCTTATTTTCACTTTGTTTATAGTATGGCCAAAGACTTTGCCTTGGGGGGAATGAAAATAGGCTTTCTTTATACAGAGAACCCCGACGTGCTTAAGGCCTGTCGAGGAGTTTCCTATTTTTCAACTCCCTCTACACAGTCGCAATTATTGATGGCGTCTCTATTAAGTGATGAAAAATGGGTCTCAGGGCTTCGCCAAGAGGTACAGAAGAGACTTGAAAAGACTTTTACCAAGATGAGAACAAAACTTTTAGAAAGGCATAATTTTGCTTACATTGTTCCCGAGCACGGCTTTTTTGTTTTTGTTGATTTCACGCCTTTAAAAAAGCAACTCAAGATCGAAACAGACCTTGATCTTTTTCATTATCTCATTGATGAAATGAAGATCAATATTCTGCCTGCAAATTTCTTTGGACTTAGTGAGAGAGGTTATTTTCGTCTTTGTTTTGCCAGAGCCGACGATCTCTTAGAAGAGATGTTTTCTCGTTTTGATAATGTTCTTAAATAGCTAAATAACTAGCCGAGATGAAGCTTTGACTTTGCTTCTTCATAATCTTTCTTTGGGCCCATGGCAATGAGGCAATCGCCTTCTTTGAATTGATAGGTTGAATCAGGTTTAAAGGTAAAGTCATTCTGATCGTCTTTAATGCCAATGATAATGAGATTCTTTAATTGGTCACCCATGTCTTTTAGTGTTTGGCCATTGAGGTTTGAGCTTTTTGTAACAAAAAGATCGGCAAGTTGAATTTTTGAACCCTCTGCTTTTGTGACATCTTCAGTAATGTCGAAAAGATCTTCAGTTGCAGGATTCATAATTGTGTCTGCAACCTTTTGTCCAGACATGATGAAGGGAAGGATCACTTTATTGGCCCCAGCGCGGATCATTCTCTTTTTCGCCTTGGCTTCATTAGCACGAACAATTATAAAAAGTTTTTCGTTTAAGCTTCTTCCAGCAAGGGCAATATAAAGTCCATCACTATCATTATCAATCACGGAAACTAAGGCCTTAGCGCTTTGAACTCCTGCTTCAACAAGATGATCATCATTTGCCGCATCACCTTCGATAAAGAGGTAGTTGGTTTTTTTCAGCTCTTCAATGAGCGAGGGCCTTTTTTCGATAACAACAAACGGAGTCCCATAATGACTAAGTTTTTGGCAAATGACTGTTCCCATCCGGCCAAATCCACAGACAATGGTATGACCACTTAACTTTTTAACCTCTTTATTCATTTTAGCTCTCCTTCTTTTATCAAAATCAATTGATAAAATTTCGGCCATAAAGCGAGTGAGGGTAAATGTCGCCATCCCCACACCAATACACATTAATAGAATATTAAAAATCTTGCCTATTTCAGAAAGAGGTTTGACCTCTCCGTAACCAATGGTGGTTAAGGTGATGATTGTCATGTAGAGACTTTCAAGAAAGGTCCAACCCTCAATTGTCATAAATCCGATTGTACCAACAAGCGTCAAGGCGATAAGAATGCAGAAAAGCGTAAGCTTTGCTTTTAAGTTCATAGAGTTATATTTTAACAAAAGTGATTTTTGCTAGAGGAAGGTGAGGAGATAATTCCGGGTGTATCAAAAGAGAGGAATTGTTTGACATGTCAAACAATTCTTTGCCACAATTTGTTTTATTAATTAATGCTCGAAAAAGGATCGTCGATGAAAGCGTTTATTGCCTTACTAGTTACAAGCTTTTTAATGAGTTCAGCATATGCTGATGCCTCAAACATGCAGGGTCACAACACTCTTAACAAGCAACAAGACGTCTCATGGGTTTTTACTCGAAAACTTCCCAAAGGGACAAGGGGAGGAAGCACTACAGGAACACCTGTTATCTTCGATAATTCAATCCCAAAAGTTTGGAAAGATCTTAAAGATACGCAGATTACCAACTATGAAAGAGATAGAAGGGCGATCCTTGCGATGGCCGGTGAATTTGAAGTCAAATTTGAGTTTATCGAAACATTTCTTATGGAAACCAATAAAGACCTTGATACCCCTTATGCTTCTTGGGGGACAGAATATGTAAAAGTTATTGAAGATCGAGGGGACTTCATTTCATTACAGCACATTATGGTGATTTTCTTTAAAGACCCTAAAACGGGCGACATTAAAGGGCCAATGGTTGTTAAGCATTGGAGACAAGATTGGCAATGGGAAGGAACAGAAATTCTTGAATTTCAAGGAAAAAGACATTGGAAAGTTAAAACCCTTAACGCTAATGAAATGAAAGGTAAGTGGGTTTGGAATGTTTATCAAGTGGATGACTCTCCAAGATATTCAGGAACTGGTTCATGGAATCATTTTAAATCAGCATCAGTGTTTGATTCAGGTTACCTCTCAAGACCCCTTCCAAGAAGAGAGTTTTCTGTTAGAGGTGATTACGATATTCTTATGGGTAAAGATAATTTAATTGTCACTCCGACAGCATGGTTTCATGAGCAAAAAGCTTTTAAGCACGAAACATCTCTTAAGGGACAAATGGAGCTAGGTTCAGGAAGCTTTCTTTCAAGAGAAGTTGGTCATAATAGCTATAAAAGAATCAAAAACTTTGATTTTTCAGCAGGGCATAAGTATTGGAGCCAAACTGAAGGATACTGGGCGGACGTAAGAACTGTTTGGAATGAGATTCTCTCAACAAAAGCAGAGTACAAGTTAAAAGGCAAGGTTTACGGAAAGAGTCTTTGGGCAACTCACTTTGCTCAAGCAGCTGATAAGAATGTCTTGGGAATGCCTAAAGCATTGAGACAAGAGCTCATCAGACAAACCCTTTTAAGCTTTATGTACTAAGAAAATCATAAAATAACTTAAAAAACTCTTAAGGCCCGCAATAGTGGGCCTTTTATGCGAGAAAAAGAAATCAATAAAGACAGTTCGCCATTGCCGCCGTTGCCAGAAAACTTACCCCATATAATACTAGTTATATGGGGTAAAGGCTGTATTCCCTTGATATAACTATTTTTCTCTGAAATGTAAGGTTAAAATGGGACGGTTCATGGGACGACTCATTTTTAACCTATAACAACCGCTGAAGCCATTCTTTTTCTCTCCGCTTCAACTATATCCGCATAAATCTGCGTTGATGTAATACTTTTATGCCCAAGGTTCTTGCATAAAGCATATAGATCCCTGGTGTTTTTTTGACGTCCTCCTCCAGATGAATCAAGAGGATTCCTATTGTGCTACTGCACTATAGAGGTTGCCACTTCAATAGACTCTCTAGCGAGAACTCCTCCATGGCCACAACGGGAGCGCCCCTCCCTGTCTATATTTAGACTTGCATTTTTATCTGCATCTTCCTCAAATCCGCAGTTCAGGCATTTAAAGACTTTGCCCTTTCTGTTCTCTTTGTCATTGTACAAGCAATTTGAGCACTTTGTACTTGTGTACCTTGCTGGAACTAACTCCAGATGTCCACCTGACGTAAGCGCTCCATGAATAAGACTAAAGAGCTTCACAATCCTAATATTATCGCACCAAGTAACTGATTTTATGCACCTA
>JBMYPC010000182.1:0-5356 GCA_049599895.1 Bacteriovoracaceae bacterium
AATTTGTTGTAATAAAATGGTCTTTATAGCTAAAAAACTGAGTAATGCCACTGACTGGATTAATCACCTTTATGATTCGGTTTGATTTGATGTCGATTTTGATTGCCGATCTTATTGTTGCATCACTAATCCAAATTTTACTTTCATCACGAGAATCAAAGATCACATGAGCACAGAAGATATTATATTTGCAGCGAAAAGATCCATGGTTTTTTGAGTGCCATCGCCCATTATTATACTTAGGGTTTTACCTAAGTCTGAACACATCACAATATCATTTTGTGAATTAACATCTAAAGTGCTGACAAAGCCTTTGGTTTGATTGAGCTGTTTTAGCATCTCAGAGTTTTCGTTCCAGGACCAGGCCCCTTTTATTGAATGATGGGCGACGAGAATTTTGTTTTCTTTTTCAATTTGACCAATCTGGGGAGGGGCCATTGTATTAGAGAAGCGAATGATGTCTTTAATAATGGCGTCAGCGTGGGCAAGCTCAAAAATTGAAATGAAGAAGATGATAAGAAGTTTTGACTTTAAACTGAGTTTAATGATGAGCTCCCAGCGAATTGTTCTTAAAGCTGTAACATAGTTAAAGATGATTGAAAGACCGAGAGGTCTAAAATGAAAAAAATATGGCCTTACTTTTTATAACATTTGTCGAGAGCGGCTCTGAGTTGGTCATGAGTGTAGCCATTTGGGATACTTACGTGCTTTTCACCGTCTTCTTCGTACTCCCAGCAATGAAGATCAAAAGCGCTCATATGAAGATGAGTAATTCCTGTACCAGAGAGGTCATAATGAAAGTCTGAAACTAAGTCGAGGCTTTCAAAGCACCAATCGATACTTCCTGAGAAAAAACAATCTACTTCAAGGTTTGATGGAAGGTTAAAGTTTTGAAGCATGATTTGAGCTGCTGAAAAGAATCTTGTTTTTAAAGTTTTGATTTGGGCGAGCCAGTCCATAGCTTTAGGGTTCATTTCATAATGAAGAAAGTACTCAAACTCTTCATCTCCAAATTGTGTCCAGCCACTGAAGTTTTTTGTGAAAATAATATCATCGTATTGATTAACTTCACTGAGATATTGAGCGTCTTCTAAATTCTCAACGCCTTTTAAACAATCCTTTATATAAAGAGGAAACTTCTTAGGATTTTTTGTCTGATTCCAATGTGTTCCAGGCTCGTACCAGTTTAGGCATCCAATGGTAAGGTTTTCGGCGTTTGAGTTTTGAATCAGATCATTAATCTTTACATCCAACTCCTTTTTAACTGAGGCATAGTCTGTGTTTTCACTTGTGGTAAGAATCTTTCTCATCTTTTCACTAGAGGCATTTACATCAAGATAAACAGTAGCATTTTGAGTAATTTCAACTGAGAAAACACTTAAGATAACTCTCTTTGCTTGGAGTTTTTTAAATGACTGGTTGACGTCTAGAAGAGTTCTGATACCTTTTAAGCATGTGTTGATGGACATATCTTTCTGCGTGATATCACACTCCACGTAACCCACGCTTAGAGCGCCAATCATCAATGTTGCTTGGGTTGAAAGCTCGTAATACCTTTGTTCTGGATTTTGTGCACTCGCTTTGGGGCTCAGTGATAATAAAGAAATTGAAACCAATAGCAATAGACGTAAATTCTTCATGAACATTCCTTCGATCAATTGATTATGGCGCATATTTTTTTAGATTAAAAAAACGATATCGCAAATCTGGAGCTTTCGAGGAGGCGCGGCGTTAATTACCTGTTACAGAGATTTGAAGGTCTTCATTATTAGAGTTTGTTCTAATACTTGGAATTAGTGATCGGCTATTAGGCCCTAATCGATGATCGAGAATGGTTTGGCCATTTTTATTTGAAACCTGGACACGGTTACAGTAACTTCAACTGATTAGTTTTATAAAAAAGCAATCCTTTTTCAATGAACTCAATCTCTTCTTGATTGAGTTCAAAGTCTAAGATCTCAAGGTTTTTTTGTATATTTTCAACAGTTCTTCCTCCTGTTATGGGAAGAATTTGAAGCTGTTGGCAAAACTTAAAGATGATTTGCCCCGGAGTCTTTTGATACTTCTTAACAAGATCATGAAAAGGATCTGTTTTTGAGTTTTGAAATTCGAGTTTGAAGATATTTCGGTTTTCCGGCTCAACAATTTCTCCACCGATGTAATCACGATTTGCTGTGAGAAGAGAGAAGCCTTGAAAGATAATACTTTTTTCTAAACAAAAGTCTCTCATTTCTTTTTCCCAGGCATTTCTTGCAAATGTTCTAATTTGAACGAAGTCAGGTTTCACCTCGGCAAACTCGTAGAGTTCTTTTAATTGATTGAGAGAAACATTTGAAGCTCCAATAAAATGAACTTTTTGATCTTTTTTAAGTTTCTCTATTGCTCTCCAGACTTCCTGGTCAATGTCGTGAAGACCTTGATTGAGATAGGGGCCATGAAGGATATAGGAATCAATATAGTCAGTGTGCAGATTCTCAAGACTCTTTTGGTAACTATCCGTAACCTGTTTTGAAAATGGATCGTTCACATCATAAGGAATTCTATGATCTTGAGCGGCTGAATAAGTAAATTTTGTTTGTAAAAAAAGATCTTTTCTTTTAAGACCAAGTTCATTATAGGCCTTAAGAAGCCCATCTCCAACACCAGGTTCGTTATAATGCTTTCTTTGGCAGGCGGTGTCGATAGCACGGTAGCCAAGTTTAAGAGCGTTAAAGACGCATTCTGAAGTGAGCTCTTCCTTCCATGCGGTTCCGTATAAAAAATAAGGGTCTATTTTAGGCTTCATTTATAGAGTCTGGGGTTCAAAATAATCTGTTCTGTGACGTGGCTTAAACCAATGTCCTTCTACGTTCATCCCAAAACTATTTGTGATTGTCCAGATTCTCGAATAAATTGTCACCATTGTATCAAAAGATTTTAGGCCAATGTCTAAGACAGAGACTTCATCATCATCGATTGGTTCAAACTCTTTGGGAACCTGTTTACCTTTTGGTTTTTCTTTCTTTTCTTTTGGTTTTTCCGATTGCTTTTGTTTTCTTTCTTCTTCGGCTGCATGTTTTGCGGCAATGAACTCATCGATATTAAATTCTGTATCAGAAATGGCCTTTCGAAACTCACTGTCTTTCGCTAGATTAAGCATTGCGTGTTGGACTGCTGGGCTTAACATTTTTTCAATGGCAATAATCACTCGTCTCGATGAATCAATTGTACCCCCATTCACAAGAAGGTTGTTTCCAATGGCATTGATTATTCGATCACCGCTGTCTTTACTAAAATGAACAGTGTCATCCTCTGATTCTGCTGATGAAGGGAGATAATCCATATCTTTATCGAGATTGGCCCCCACTAAGCATGAGTAGAGACGAACAACAGCATCTGGCGCCATATACTTTCTTGCGACTTCTTGAATATAGTCTTTGTGTTGTAAGATGAATTTTTCGTTGATCTCTGCTCCACCTTCGCCTTCAGGTCCCGTTCCGGAAGCGAAGAACTTACCAGGAAGACCATGGGCCATTATTTTTAGATATTTTACTTTGCCATGAACTTTTCCAAATTCTTCAATGGCCTTAAAAAGCATCATTGGTGATTTAAGATCAACTTCAAAAAGATTAACGCCTTTTTTATACTTTCGAAGTTCACTAACTTTAGCAGCATCGTCATCCATAATGTGATGAAGAAGGTCTTCTTGAGCAAAGCCGTTAAAGATTAGAGCAATTTCGCCATCTTTTAATTCTGGAAGTGGAGTCGCCTTCTTCTCAAAAAGAACGTCACCATAGCTAAAACTTAAAAAAGCAAAGGCACTATAGGCAATAACATCATAACCAAGGACAGCTCCCGCGCCTAAAGCTTTAAACAGGTATGAAGCCCTTTGCTTGAAACCTGTACTTTGAAAGACGTGAGCAAGGTTTACAAGAGTACCTTTAGCAGCACTTAGGATATTGAGGTAGCGATACCGGTGAAGAACTTTTTTACTCATCACTTTAATAAGCGAGCTTTTATAGTTCTTAATCGTAGCATATCTGTTAGTTGCAAGAGATTCTTTAAACTTTGCCATCCCTAGGAATCCACCAAGAAGTGAGAGTCCGATTACGCCCGCAGCTTGTTTTCGAACTGCTGAGGCATTAGTTTGAATTCCTTCACGCTCAAGATCTTGGACGATTTTATCAGCATTAAACATCTGCCAAGTTCCGTAACCTGCTCCACCAAAGAGAAGTGCTTGAGTCATAAGATGTTGGGTATTGGCAAGTATCTTGAAAGGTTTGATGGCGTGGGTGAATTTTTGTAACCATGCGGGGCCTATCTTTGTCCCCAGAGAAATTCCCAACATTTTTAAGGTGGGCCTTGGAGCAACCGCAAAGATAAGGGCGACATCAATTAATGTGGCCATGCTCATGAGTCCATCACCACCTTGAAAACGGTAGCGATCGATAATATTTGTTGCTGACTGTGTGGCAAGAATAAGAGAAGTGATCGCCCTACCTGCCGCAACCCATTTTGGTGCGGTTGTTAGGCAAATTCCACCTGTTGCGATAACACAACCAATTTCAGCTGCACCAATTGTTGCGATAGTGACAGCTGTTAAAATACTTTCTCTTGAAAGCCAGACTGATCTTACGGCCTCTTTTTTTTCTTTTCTAAAAAGCTCGCTTTGTCTGTCTTGAAACTTAGATCCTAATCTGATGAGTCTTTTGTGTTTTTTGAAATGATCAACAAGAAATTGAATATCTTTGGCCCGCTCAACTACGGTATCTCTATTGAGCATAAAAGCATCAAAGAAATGATTGCTGAACAAGAGAAGCATTTTCTTTTGAAAAACAAAAGCTTTAAGAATTTCAGGGTTTTGGTTTTTGTTTAGAAAATTCTTAAGATCATCAAGTGCGTTGTTATAGATTAAAGCCGCTTTTTCGAGTCTTTGAAACTTGCCGCTACTAAAACCAAAGTAAAGACCTTTATCAATCTTTCTTTTAATCGATGAGAATGTACCTAACTTCATTTCATGGAGCGCTTCCCAGATATCCCAGGTCACTTTTTTCAGTTGAAACAAAAGACTGAGGTGGGCTTTTTTCACATCCTCGAAATTTGTAATGACACTATAAGAAAGCAAAAGTTTTTGAATAATTCTTTTCTGTTCTTGAGATTTCTCTTCTTCATCAAGCTCATTTTCACTGAGATAGAGATAGGTAAAGAGATCTCCCTCTTCTTCATGTCCATTCTCATAAGCTTCAGAAGCAATTTCTAAAAACTGAAATTGATCGATTTCAGTTACCGGGACAGCATTGAGTAAGTCCTTGAGGATTTTCTGCTTTTCATTAAGTGAATACCTCGCAGCGACTTCTTGAACGACCTCACCAGGAGT
>JBMYPC010000183.1:0-5250 GCA_049599895.1 Bacteriovoracaceae bacterium
ACCTTCTTCTTTGATAATCCAAGTATTCCGATTTGGTTGTAACTGTTGCATAAAGAGTTAGGTTGGCCTTAGCATCAATACTTCCGATTAAAGAAGTTATCTCTTCATGATTAGGATGCAACTCTTCACCAAGAGCAATCAAGGCGTTAGTATCTATGACAATATCAACCTTTTGTCCTTCTGAAACTTTATTAAGAAATGGTCTAAACCCGACTCTGTTCACTGGCACTACTATGATCCTTATTCAATGAGGCTGCAATCTTCTCTACTGGAATATCATTAAATTCAGACTCACTCTTTTCATTGATAATTTCAGCAAGGTCTTCAATCTCTTTTTGAGATGGCTTCTTTTTATGATTCTCTTTCAAGTCATTAAGGATCTCTTCGACTGACCTTCTTTTCTTGCTTTCCATTCCAATTACTCCGTTAGATAGTGTTAATTCTAAACCAATGTTAACACGATCAAAGCACCCTCAATACGTTGAAATCACTACATTTTACTTTCTCATCGTGACTACAGGAGACCACACCAAATGAAAAGTAGTTTGTCCGTGACTATCTAAAAAAGTTCACTTTTGAAACAGATGCTACTCACCTGAATTCATAAGGATGTTATAAACTGACTTCGAGTGCCACTTTCCTCTTTTAGTTTTCGTAGGAATCTTCATCGAGTTAAATATTTCAGCTATCTTCCCATAGCTATATCCCTTATCTCTAAGCTCCCTCATCTTTTTTATATTTTCCAATTATCTTTTATGTTCGACTTCTTCTCTGGCCTTAACTTTTGAACCATAGGCCAATCCTCTTTTTCTTTTTTGGTTGCTTCCCTGACCTCTAACTGGAATTTCAAATTCTTTTAGATACTCAAGAACAGTCGTTCTGGAGGAAAAAATTAAGTCTGCTATTTCTTGGCAAGTAAGCCCTTCAATAACATATTTCTGGTAGAGGAAATCCCTATTTTTATAATCAAGATTGGGTCCAAACTGAATAATGACTTCTCCCCTTGTCCTACGATGAACATCGCAGATTTTGAAACCTTGTTTAAGCTGTTTGACCATCCTCTTAATATAATTCATTACTTGTCGAGAAGAGAGGAAATAGAGTCTAAAGTTAGATATATAGGGGGTGAACTTGATTTAATTGGCTACTATGTAAAAACTTTATTTGATTCAAGTCACTTTCCGAAAGACCGCAACCTTATATTTAATCTAGATGGTGAATCAAAAACTATCGATCAATATTTTAACTCTAAAGCTCATGATGTCTTATTAGACAAACCTAAGCCAATACTAGCTCCCTTTTGGCAAAATTTGATTGCACAATTAGAACAAAGAAACTTCAAAGATTGGACTCAAGTAGGATTGATTTTGCTAAATATTTCTCCAGATGATCAAAGGCAAGCAACAAAACAAATTCAAAAGATAAAGAGAAATGTTAAGAAGAACTGGAATGTAGATGGGCATATAAATATGTTACACTGGAGCCCTTCAGCAGACCAAGATACATCCATTATATTTTTGTTTTTTTGTGAAAAGAATTGGGTAAAAAGGGATGATTTTGTTAAATCTGCAACCAGTCAAGGTTTTTCAGATGATCACATCAACAAATGTGTTGTCTTTGCAATAAATATAGATGCGAAAGATCGAGCATATGACCTTGTTGCAATGTACTTACGCCCAGAAGATAAACCAAAAAAGGAAGAAAAATTAAATGAGCTGGATAAATGAATGGAAAAAATACTCTACACGCATAGCTGGACTAACTTCAATTTCTGAAACCTATTTTAAATCAGTGGGGGCAGGTCAGACTATCCACAACCTCTTTGATACTGAAATAATCTCCACAAGCAAAATGTTAAAGAGATAAGATATAATCCTGAAATAACCATCTCTGATTGGCCATAGAAATAAGCAGCCATCACAACAAAAACATAGTTCGCTAGCACAAAATAGAGATTTAAGATCTTTCCTTTTAAAATGTCTTGTGTTTTCTTCCAAAAAACAAGCCCTAAGAAAACAAGAATCGAAACAAAAACAAGAATAAATGAAGCTTCTTCATATTTATTGAGAAGAGGACGAATCTCCTTAGTAAGAAAAATAGCAAGAAGAAGAAGAAGGAGATAAGAAATAATACTTTTCATCAAACTAGCTCCCTCTTTATCATTAAACAGTGATCAATCAAAGAGTTCATATAGTTTACAACATCATAAAAAATTCGATCAAATGCCTCTTGACCATTTAAGAACTTGCCTCTGACAAGCTCTACAATTTCATATACAGATAGTTTACCACTACAATGTGAAACTATAAAATATTCCATTGCCGTAAATTTGATAGAGATTCCTCTAAAGTCCCAGACCAACTCGTTGTTAACCACTTGTTCGAGAGAGAAGCATCTCATTGGCATTGTTATACTATTTTTTTTAGAGATCTCATTGTCAATCGGATCACTTGAATACCCCTCCACAAGATAGAATTTAAACCAAGACTTAAAGATTCCATCTCTTAAAATATAGTTCGACCATCCCGTGGACATGCCAATTTTGCGAACCTTTAAATGCTCTTTGATTAAAGAAACATCTATTTTTTGCACAATATCTTTCATGCATCCAAATAACTCTCTTACGAATGCATGTTTATGTAATTTAATCTCTTCAATATTTAAGTCGTCTGTTTCAACAAAAAATCCCCCTAGACTAGTACCTGTTAGCATATTTTCATCAATAAAATTTACATTATAATCTCTAGGATTGTTTCTAATATCAGTCCCTGGATAAGGAGAAAGGTGGCATGTTCCACACTCAAGCCTGCCTGGAGCGAGATACATAATCTCTTTCATGAAGTCCAAACTCTTTTGAAACGTCTCTCTTGTTTCGCCAGCTCCCCCAATAATAAAATTGGTATAAATTGACAGGACTCCAACTTCATTCAACTTCTCAACAGTGCTTCGAACTTGGTCTAATGTGATTTCTTTTTTATAGAGATCCAAAACATTTTGATCACCTGTTTCAACTCCAATCTGAATACGTTCTAATCCAGCAGCTTTCATCTCATCTATAAGATGAGGATGTCTAGAAAGTGTATCTACTCTTGCCTCACAAAACCAAAATAAATCTTCTCTGGGCTTGAAGCTTTCACGCATTTGCCTGCAAATTTCCAGAAGTCTTTTCTTGTGTGTCGTAAAAATATCATCTGTAAAACTAAAACATTTTATCCCAAAATTATCTTTTAAGTAGATCATTTCACTTATAACGTGCTCTGGAGAATTATAGCGGTACTGTCTGTTTGTAGATTCATAGCAAAAGGTACACTTAAATCCACATCCACGACTAGTAGAAATCATGGCCGGAGATATTCTTGCTCTATCAGGATCAAGGTTTCTGTTGGGTATCGGTAAAGAATCTAACTTTTTAATAATTTCTCTAGATTTATTTTTGAAGAACTTTCCATTTTTTTTGTAGGTAAGACCATCGATTTTTTCATAATCATAAACATCATCTTTTATTTTTTCTAATAGTTCTAAGGTTAAATACTCTCCATCTCCTTGACAGACAAAATCAACACTGTCGTGTTGTATTAGTTTATGAGCATTAACATTTGCTAAAGGGCCTCCAAATATTATTTGAACTTCTGGTAACAGTTCTTTTATCAATCGCGAAGTACGGATAACTTCGAATTCATTATCCGAATTTATATAGAACCCAAGAAGAATCTTCTCAGGTGAAGAACCTCCCCTCCATTCTTCCTTTTGACCAACGAGATTTGTAATTGAAGAGACTAAGTTTTCGCCTGTTAAAATCTTTACATCATAACCCTGCTTTTCAACAACTGTCCCAATATAGAGAAGTCCAAGTTGTGCAGGATCTTTCATATCCCCTTTTTCTGTCCTTAAAACAATATTTACTAGAATGAGAGCAGGATTTAATACTGGAATAGAATCAGTCTCATTAAGAGCTTGCACGATCAATCCTTTTTCTTGCCTAAAACTCTTAAAATATCATCGAAACTTAAGTGGTAATGGTTGGTTAGACTGTTCAGTTAAGACTTTTTTTGAACTAGAAGATCCAGTTGAATAACCAAGGTTCAGTTTTGGCTCTAGAGGAGCTCCAGGGTTCTCCGGTTTAACTATAGGCTTGACTGGCCTTAAGGGATCTATAACGGGATCTTCAGTTGCTGGATTCTTAGTAATTGCCTTTTGTAAAACTTTTAGTCTTGGGTCTAAAGGAATAATTGGTTTTTTTCCTTTTTTGGGTTTCTTACCCGTTAAGTCAGGAGAATCTCTTTTATCAAGACGTAGCCTAGGGTCTAAGGGGACAATTGGTTTTTTTGGATTTTTTGGCTTAGTTATTGGAAAATCAGGGTTTTTATCAAGTCTAAATCTAGGATCTTTTAAAATGTCGTCAAATTCATCTGCAGATCCAAAATCATCGTCAGACAAGGCCCATCCTATAATTGCTCCGGCGACGATAACAAATGTTGCACCAAAAATTCCCATTTCATCATCACCGGGAGGGCGTTTTCCAATCTCTTCTCTCAAGTAGTCATTGAACTTGCCTTCTTGATCAGAAGATAATCCTGCAATCCTTAATTTGGGTACCTCGTACCCCTTATCTCCACTTTGACTAACTTTCTTTGCATAATCTAATGCATTTTTCAAAGCAACATTAAGATCATGGTTCTGTGAAATTGTCAGAGATGATAAATTTAAATTAGGAGCTTCGTATACATTGTTAGCAATATTTGCTTGAAACTCAGCAAACTCTTTTCTAATTTCATCTATTAGTCCTTCTAGATCTTCGCTCTCATTCTCTCCGATATAAGCTAAAGGTCGTGAAGAATCACAACCTATTGGAGTATTCATTACACCTTTTACAAAACCTAAGGAATCATTTACTAGCATCATCTCAAGTTTGAGATCACCTCTTCGAGCTTCTGTGCTATCACTTAACAAAAGGCCAATTAAAATAAATGCTGTCAGATCCTTTGATCTCATCCTTACCAATCCCTTATATTTGATTTGTAATATCAAGCTCTTATTAGGTATGATCAATTTTAACAGAGGTTAAGAATTATTTCGATTGGAATAAGAGATGCGATATAAAAATATTCTCTTTATCATAGCAAAAGCTTCAACTTTTACACCTTGGGATTCCAAGATAGTCATTTCTCAGGACCGTTCTATACTCGGATTCAAACCCACCCCATTTTTTAGTCGAACCATTTTCCTCCATGGCCACAATCAATCCCAAGT
>JBMYPC010000184.1:0-5191 GCA_049599895.1 Bacteriovoracaceae bacterium
ATTGGTATAAAACTGATCTTAAGTGATGAGGTTTTTATTGATGGAGAATCTCGAAAACGTGAACGAGTTCTTGAGGGCCTGAGCTATCGCGTTTCTAGGCTCTCAAAAGACTATGAAGTTCAAATCTCTCAGCAGAGACAGGGTTTTATTTTAGTGGGGCTCTCTTTTGAGAATGCGATAGAACATTGTTCAAAGTTTCTCATTCCCGGCATCAAAAGTGCTTCAATATTTGTTCGAGAGTCACATGACTTAGAAAAAATTAAAAGTGTTTTAAATGAATGGATTCAACTAAAGGCTTCTCAAAATAAATTTTCTTTAAAGTTAACGGTCAAAAGAAAGAATAAAAAGTTCCATCTTACATCTTCAGAGGTCTTTGAGCATTTGATGTCTTCCTTGAGATCAAACTTTTCAAGTCAACTTGAAGATGGCAGTGAAGTTGACCTTGCATTTAAGTTTGATGTTCTTATCGACCACTCTGAAACTCTTATTACTGTTCTTACAATCGATGGCCTGGGAGGACTTCCTATTTCAACTGAAAATGGAGTCGCTTATCACTGTTTAGAACTCAATCGAAAGTCTTTGCTTCAATATCATCTTACCGCTAGGGCCGGTATTTATCAGAAAATTCTCTTTTTCCATCCTTATCCCTATTTCTCTGATGAGGTTCAATGGATTCTTGAAAATTTGCTTAAAGTGGTTTCAAAGTTTCAAAAGAAAACTGAGGTTCGATTGGTTCCTTTAGGTGATGTCCTAGAAAAAATAAAGTTAGAGATGCCAAAGGAGTTTCAATATTATTTATATGAAAATTACGCCCAAGGGATAATTGAAGCAGTATACTCAAAAGAAGAGTTTGATCTTAAGATTCCTTTTTATTCAAATCTCAACTTTAAGACTTTCAATTTAAATCAGTCAGAGATATCGATTCAATCTATCGATCCTCTGCTGTTTTTAACCAAGGACGAAATCGCTGATCTCGAAACTCGACTATTCCCCGCTGAAGATTTGCTTTTTTTTGAAGATAAAATGTTCTCTTTTAAGGAAAGGACTTTAAGAAAAGAAGTTCACTCCAAACTTCAGTCTCATTTCAACGATCTTTTAAAGCAATTTCCTATCAAAGAGAAGCTTAATCATTCAAAGAAGTACCTTATGGATTACAAAGGTGAGCTTTGCCATCAAGAAATCACTGATTCGTTGCAGTAAATTGACATTTTCTCCCTTTCAACCGGTCCCTAAGTCATATAAAATAGAGCGAATGCAAAGCATTTCCCTAATCTTTACTGGAGAAAAGATGAATAAGATTTTAGTGATAATCACTCTATTTTTGGGCCTTTCAAGTTTTCAAATCGCCCAAGCCCAGTCAGCAAATCAAAATCAAAGTTTAAGCCTAAATACAGATCGCTTAATCGGGACAATCATTAAACAAGCTCTAGAGCAGTATCATTTCAACAAAGTTGAATTTGACGACAGTTTATCAAAAAAAGCTTTTGAGCAGTTTTTACAGAAGTTTGATTATTCTAAGCAGTTCTTTTATCAAGCAGATGTCAAGAAGCTTGAGAAGTTCAGACTTGATATGGAAGATCAGATGACTTCGGGAAATATTTTTGCCTTAAATGAAGCCATCGCGATTTATCGAACAAGAATCGCACAAGCAGATAAAATTCGTGAAAAGGTTTTTAAAAAGACCTTTGATTTTAAAAAGAAAGAGTATCTCGAGTTAGATCCTGAAAAACGTGAATGGCTAAAAAGTGATAAAGAATTTGAAAACTATTGGAGCAAAACTTTTAAGTATCAAACCCTCAATAGGTTTCTTTCTTTAAAAGAGTCTCAAGAAGAAAAACCTGATGAGAAAAAAGAAAACTTCAAAATAAACTTAAAGAAGAAATCCAAAAAAAAAGAGATTAAAAAAGAAAAGCTCACAAGAACTCAAATGTTAAAGAAGGCCCATGAAGGAATAAATAAAAAATACAAAAGAATTTTTGAAAGACTTTTAGAAGAAGATCGTGAAGATCTTGATGAAAAGTTTATCAATTCAATTACAACGATCTTTGACCCTCACACAATCTATCTTCCTCCAAGAAGAAAAGAAGACTTTGATATCGATATTTCTGGAAAGCTAGAAGGGATTGGTGCTGTCTTACAAGAAGATGGACCACATATTAAGGTTGTTAAGATCGTTCCTGGTGGGGCTGCGTGGAAGCAGAAAGATCTCGAGGTGAATGATCTTATTCTTTATGTGGGACAAGATGATAAAAAAGATCCTGTTGATCTTCTCGATATGCGAGTTGACGATGCGGTGAGATATATTAGAGGCCCTAAAGGGACAACAGTTCATCTCACAGTCAAAAAGGCTGATGGTTCAAGGAAAGTGATTAGCATCGTAAGAGACGTTGTGAAGATTGAAGCTTCATTTGCAAAGTCTTCAGTAATAGAACATAAAGATCTTTCAATTAAAGTTGGTTATATCCATGTTCCAAAGTTTTATAGAGACTTTGGAACTGGGACAAGAAACTGTACAGATGATGTGAGAAGAGAGCTTGAACGCCTTAAGAAAAAAGGTGTTGATGCTATGATTTTGGATCTTCGTAATAATGGCGGGGGAGCATTGGAAGATGCTAAGCAAATGTCAGGGCTCTTCATTAAAAAAGGGCCTATCGTTCAGATTAAGGATCACGAGAAAAATGTTGAAGTCATGAGAGACGTAGATACTAGTGTGACCTATGACGGACCACTTGTTGTTATGATTAATCGATTCTCAGCTTCAGCTTCAGAGATTTTAGCCGGAGCTTTACAAGATTATAAAAGGGCGATTGTTGTAGGTGGAGAGTTTTCACATGGAAAGGGGACTGTTCAAGCAGTTGTTCCACTG
The DNA here is from genome assembly GCA_049599895.1 of Bacteriovoracaceae bacterium. Classification (GTDB taxonomy): domain Bacteria; phylum Bdellovibrionota; class Bacteriovoracia; order Bacteriovoracales; family Bacteriovoracaceae; genus JBMYPC01. The sequence continues at coordinate 2,867 of JBMYPC010000184.1, forward strand.
TCTGCAAATCCGATATTTAAAATGTTTGGAAAGTCATTAGGGGCTTTAAAAGTGACCATTCAAAAGTTTTATAGAATCTCTGGAGAGTCAACTCAGTTTAAAGGAATCACTCCAGACATTATTCTTCCTGATCAATTTGGCTATACTGAAAGTCGAGAAAAAGACCTTGTTTATGCTCTACCTTGGGATAAGGTTGCTCCACTTGAATATGACTCTTGGAAAAAACCTCATGATATTAAAAAACTTGGGGCCTTAAGTGCTAAAAGAGTTAAAGAAGACTCTCGATTTAAGAAAGTAAAAGATTATGTGGATTATCTCTTAAAGAAAAAAGATAAGACCCTTGTTTCTTTAAGTGAAGATGAAAACATTAAAGAAGATCTTGAAAATAAAAAAATTGTTGAAAAGTTAAAACTGGATGAAGAAGAAATGGCGATTAAAGTTTCAGCTTTTGAAGAATCCCTCAAGGAAAACCTTCATGTGAAGTCTAATGAAAAGGTCTGGAAAGAAGACTTTGTGCAAAGAAAGGAAGAGTGGGTTAAACAATTAAGACAAGATCCAATGTTAGAAGAAACTCTCTTTATCCTTAACGATGCGATAAATCTTAAAGGTAAAAAGGTTTCAATGAACTAGGCACTGAAAAATGAAGCAAAATCAAAATGAAATAGAAGTAGGCCTTGATACATCTTTATTAGCTGAAGTCATGGAAAAGCTTGAGAATATGGATGATCAAGAGCTTGCTGTAAAGTTCCTCAAAGAATTCAATGATAAGACTGCCGAACACGGAAAGCTCATTCTTAATCAAGATGAAAAACTGTCCAATGATGAGTGGCAAGAGCTTTGTCTTAAGTCAAAAAAGAAAGTCGATGAGCTTGTTCGGAAAATCCTAGAATCTTAGAAACCTGGAGCTGCAATAACAAAGTATTTCCAAGGGGTTAAGATATGTTGCCAAATCTTTTTGTCTATTTTTTCTCATTGTTGAAGGTCTTTTGCCAAGCTAACTTATGAATTAGACGTAAGTACTGAATATTCTCATATATTTTGGTTTTTTGAAATCTGTGATCAGTTTATCCTTTAATAAGTTTAAATGGTTTTGCTTATTAAGGAGCTGCACCTATGAATGGTCTAAATAAGAAAGTTTTCTATCTTCTTTTCTCCTTGTGCTTCGTTTCGAGCTGTCTCCCGCAACAAGGACAGAATGGTGATTCCGAGAACGAAGTTCTTGAAGAGGGAGTCTCTGTTAGTAACAAAAATCAAGGAGCTTATGGTTCCGATCGTCATGGGCTAAAGTTTGAAACAAAAAATCCATACTCTTATAATTCCTACGAAAGTTCTGAGTCTGAACAGCAGCCTTCTCAAGTGAGTGCAAGTCCTCAAGTTAATGTTGTAGGGAATAATAACTCTCAGATGGCACAACAACCGACTTCTCAGGCCCTTACTGCTAAAGAAAGATTGAATCAGTACTATAAAGACTATCAAGCTCCTGTATCAAAAAGTGGTTCGACTTCATCATCATCGGTTACAAGCAATCAAAGAAACTGTGCTGATCTTGCCCATGGAACATCAAGACTTGTTTATGGTTATGCTCAAGCGCAGGTGATGTCACCTTCGACTTGTCAAAGAACAAGCCTGAAAGAGACTTGCGAAAATGGAAATCTTTTAAGACCACAAATGATGCTTTACTCTTCATGTAAAGTGATATCAACTGCTAGTTCCGATCAAAACGTTTCAATACAATCTCAGCAGTCTTCTTCTCAAGGACTTAATGCTCATTCAGGAGCGATTCGCTACAATACAGATGATGACATTTGGAAAAATGTTGATTCAGCATTAATGGCATCGGTAAAGTCTTTAGGAGAGAGAGGAACTCTTTCTTTATCTCCTGATAGAAAGTCTTTTATCGTTGAAGCGGAACTCTCTCATGAGAATTGCGGAAAGTATCAATCAAGAGCGAGTGCTTATTTAAATGAACTTGTCTCTTTGGGTGGAGACATTTCAAAACTTCTTAATGGTTATGGGAAATGTCTTATCTCTCCTTATGTTCTAAGAACAACTGATGCCAATAATAAAGAAAAATATGATGTAGTTTTTCTTAAGGCCCGTACTTCAAGCAATAGCCCAATCATCTTAGGAAATGATAGGCTCTTTGAGTTTTACGCTGTTAATCAGGTTCGAGAAATTCCTTTTAATAAAAGTCAAGAAGTCGTGATTCATACAGCTCCAGAGGGATATCGCTGGGGGCGAGATCTTGGTTCAAACGTTTATCCTTTAACGAATTCTTCAATTCATAGAGCAGCTGATCTCACTGTTAATCCTCATATTCTTTAT
>JBMYPC010000185.1:0-5131 GCA_049599895.1 Bacteriovoracaceae bacterium
TCAAATCAGGTAAAGGGTGAGTAATTCCACTATCATATTCATCTAATATTTCATTTCCCTAAAAGTTATTCACAACTGAATAAATAAGTGAATAAAACATAGTATTTTTCTTTGATTTTGATTCTTGAACCATTGCGTAAAAAGATATTCACAATCATTACTAAAAGAACATGAATAACTTAGATAATTTTCATCCTCAAAAAATGATATCCGAAGCTGGCCTTTGAACTTAAATGACTTTTTAACAATTGCCATTTTAATGCAAAATATTAAGTTACTGTTTTTAAGGCGAAATCAAGTTAGTCACATTTCCACAAGAATATATAATAAATAATTTATATATATAGATAATAAATAAAGGACTCTTTCTAAAGACAGGACTCAAATAGGCTCTTGCCTATATGCATGCAATTAATATAGAAAATCTAGTACCAGATTAGTTTAAATCAGAGCAGGACATGAGTTTTAAAGTCGAACAAAATAAATTCAAAGATGCCATTCACAAGATTGTTAGCATTGTCGACAAGAAGAACACTCGTCCAATTTTAGCTTTTGCTCATATCGAAGCTAAAGACAATCTTATTGATCTTTCAGCAACCGACCTTGAAGTCTCTGGAAAAATCTCAATTGAAGCAACTGTTGATAACCCTCTTAACTTTTGTGTAAATGCTAAGAATTTATATGACATCGTAAGAGAACTTCCTGAAGGTGAGATTACAATTCATCAAGAAGACAAAAATCTCGTTAGTATTTCTTCAGGTGGAATTAATTTTAAATTACTTGTTTACGAAGATACTGAATTTCCTCATCTCAATTTCAAAGCAGAAGAAGCTGGATTCACGATTCCATCAGAATTAATTTTGGATGTAATCAACAAAACTTCACATGCTATTTCACAAGATGAAACAAGAATCCATTTAAATGGATTATATTTTCACAGTATCGATGGCCATCTTAGAGTAGTCTCAATTGATGGATCGAGATTAGCTTTAGTCGATACAGGAATCCAACTTCCAGATTCGGAACATTTAATTAATGGAATGATTATTCCAAGAAAAGGTATTGGCGAACTTAAAAAACTAGCTGAGTCTCAACTTGATGGAGTGATTAAGCTTTCTTATAACGAAACTTATATCTACGCTTCAAGTGAATATCATCAGCTTTCAATTCGATTAATTGCTCGAGACTATCCAAAATACCAAAACGTTATTCCAAGTAAATTTGCTCACAATATTACTCTTGATCGCAATGCACTTTTTGATGCTGTTCGAAGAACGAAGATTATGTCTGATGAAAGATCAAATGGTATTAAATTGGTGCTTAAAGAAAACCAATTAATCTTTTCGGCTAATAATCCTACTTATGGTGAAGCTAAAGAAATTATACCTTGTGAATTCTCTGGAAAAGATATTGAGATTGGTTTTAATGCAAGATTCTTAGTTGATATTTTAAGTATCTTTCCTGAAGGTGAGCTTCACTGTGAAGTGAATAACGAGTTAAGCCCAATCGTTTTAAAGTCTGATCAACTGCCAAATTTTTTCAGCCTTATTATGCCTTTAAAGATTTAATCAAGGTCTTTAATGGATTCAAATCTTTTTATTGAAAAAATCCAAGTTGAAAATTTTAGAAATCTTGAAAACACCATTTGTGAATTTAGCTCAAACATTAATTGTATTTTTGGCAAGAATGGAAATGGTAAAACTAATCTTTTGGAAGCCATCTACTATCTTGCCAATAAAAAAAGTTTTAGAAAAAATACCGCTTTTCCACAACTGCTCAGTACAGATAGTGAAAAACCTCAAATATTAATTAATTCTTTGATTCATAATCTTGAAAATCGTTTTAGTTATAACCTTCGAATGGGTAATGAAAAATTTGAGTTTTTCAAAGATTCAAAGGCGATTAAAAGAAAAGAAAAAATTCCCATACTTTTTATTAATCCATTTGATTCTTATCAATTTGCCAACACTCTAGGATTTAGAAGATCACTTTTTGATGGCCACCTCTCACTTTTAAGTAATGACTATAGTAGCTCACTTTATAAATTCAACAGGGCCTTAAAACAGAGAAATGTGCTCCTTGAAACCAAGAGTCAAAACTTTAAGGAACAGATTGACGCGTTAGATGAATCATTCTCAAAATATATTTTAGAGTTAACCACAATGCGTGAAGAGTATGTGAAAAACCTAAAAATATACTTAACTGAAAATTATAGAAATCTGTTTTCAGAAAATCATGAATTATCTCTCGAATATAAATCACAATTTAAGGGCTTAACGCAGTCTGAAATCAAAAACTTTCTTTTTCAAAATCTTGAAATTGATATGACAAAAGGACGAACTCAAATCAGTTCAAATCGTGATGATTATACGTGTTTTTTTGACGGTTTTAACGCTTATGAATTCTGTTCTTTAGGTCAGTTAAAAATGTGCTTTCTGAGCCTCTTATTTGCCTATATAGACCTGTTCAGGTATAAAAGAGAATCATTTCCAATCGTGCTTATTGACGACGTCTCAGGCGAATTAGATGAGGAACGCTGGGACCGCTTAATTCAATTTCTTGAAACGCGTCAATTTCAAGTTTTTATCACGACGGCAAATGAAAAATTTAAGGAACGAATTGAAACACTCCCAAATTCGAAAAAATTTTTAATTCAGTCGGGAAAAATCTCAACGCTTTAAAAATTTTTTTGATTCAGTGTCTTGGAAAGGAAAGCTAAGTTGGAAAATTCTCACGAGTCAATTTCGAAAGTTGATGCAAAGTACACCGCTGATCAAATTAAAGTATTAGAAGGCCTAGAAGCTGTAAGAAAAAGACCTGGTATGTATATCGGTGACACTCATAACCGTGGTCTTCACCACTGTGTTTATGAAATTGTCGATAATGCTGTCGATGAAGCCCTAGCTGGCTTTTGTTCAGAAATTAAAGTCATTATTCACGTTGATAACTCAGTGACTGTTGTTGATGATGGTCGTGGAATTCCAGTAGGTATTCACCCGCAAGAAGGTGTATCGGCTGCTGAGCTTGTTTATACAAAACTTCACGCTGGTGGAAAATTTAATCAAGAAGGTTCAGCTTATAAAGTATCTGGTGGTCTTCACGGTGTTGGTGCCGCTGTTGTGAACGCACTTTCAAAGTGGGTAAAGCTTGAAATTAAAAAAGATGGAAAGCTTCACGTTTTAGAATTTGAAAGAGGTGTAGCAAAAGCTCCGCTAGCTATTAAATCAGAATTAAAAGATCCAGAAGTTACCGGAACAACTGTCACTTTTAAGCCTGATAATGAAGTTTTTGAAGTTCATGAATTTAACTACGATACATTAACCAATCGTTTTCGTGAGATGGCCTTTTTAAATAAAGGTTTAAAAATTCACGTTAAAGACGAAAGAAATGAGAAGTCTGAAACTTTTCATTTTGAAGGTGGGCTTGTTGAATTTGCTCAATATTTAAATCGAGCCAAAAACCCGATCCACAAAAAACCAATTTATATTTCTCAATCTCGTGAAGATTATGAAGTCGAGATTGCTCTTCAGTGGACAGATTCTTATTCAGAAGTTCTCTCAGGTTATGCCAACGCGATTTCAACTCCAGGTGGGGGAACGCATATTTCTGGCTTAAAGACAGCATTAACGAGAGTTCTTAATCAGTACGCAAAAGAAAACAATCTTATGAAAGGGGTTAAGATTAACCTAACCGGTGATGATATGCGTGAAGGTTTAACAGGGATTATTTCTGTTAAACTTCCTGAACTTCAATTTGAAGGTCAAACTAAGGATAAGCTTGGTAACTCTGAAGTTGAAGGGATTGTGAACTCTCTTGTAGGGGATGGGCTTAAAACTTATTTTGAAGAAAATCCAAGTACCGCTAAAACAATTATTAAAAAATCTATTGATGCAGCAGCCGCAAGAGAGGCTGCGCGAAAAGCTAAAGAATTAACACGAAGAAAATCGGTTCTAGAATCTGGAGGGCTTCCGGGGAAGATGGCCGATTGCCAGGAAAAAGATCCAGCCAAATGTGAAATCTACATTGTGGAGGGTGACTCGGCTGGTGGTTCTGCCAAGCAAGGACGGGATCGTAAAACTCAAGCTGTTCTTCCTCTTAAAGGTAAGATTCTTAACGTTGAAAAAGCTCGTTACGATAAAATGCTTTCTAATAACGAAATCAAGATGCTCATTCAAGCTCTTGGAACTGGAATTGGAAAAAATAGTTTTGATATTTCAAAACTTCGCTACCATAAAATCGTTATCATGACCGATGCCGACGTCGATGGGTCGCACATTAGAACGCTGATTCTGACACTTCTTTATCGTCAATTTCCTGAGCTTATTGAGCATGGTTATATTTATATTGCTCAACCACCACTCTATAAATACAAAAAAGGAAAAACTGAAGAATATCTTAAAGATGATAAAGCTCTTGAGAGTTTCTTAGTGGAAAATAGTTTTTCTAATGCAAAAGTTCTTATTGATGGAGCCGAGCAATCTCCAGAGGATATGCAAAAGCTTGTTTTAAAATTCACAAATTATGTAAGTAATGTTCAGTCATATGATCTTAACTTTGATTCACTACTTTTAAAGAGAATCATTGAAGAGTCTAATATCTCTGCTGATCTTTTAAAGGATAAAGCGGCACTTGAAGCTGAGCTTAAAAAGTTAGATGAGCATTTTACAAAAGAAGAGCCACATACACTTAGAAAATATTCATTTGAATTAGATGAAGATAAAGAAGATGCCGATAGTTTTGTTATTAAAATTGTCGTTAAAACTTCTGCTCGAACAAAACGGTTTAAATTAGCAAGACCATTTCTAGAGTCAGCTGAATTTAACGATCTTATTAATGGCTTTGAAGGCATTAAAAAATTTTCAAATTCTAAGTTTGAATATGTTCCGGAGAAAAAAGAACCTCATACTTTCGAAGCATTAAAAGAATTCTGTGAATTCATTTTAAAAGAAGGAAAGCAAGGGGCCTATATTCAGCGATATAAGGGTCTTGGTGAGATGAACCCAGAGCAACTTTGGGAAACAACCATGAACCCAGAAACGAGAACTCTTCTGCAAGTGCAAATTGAAGATACGATTGAAGCGGATCAGGTTTTCTCATTATTAATGGGAGATCAGGTTGAACCAAGACGTCA
>JBMYPC010000186.1:0-5105 GCA_049599895.1 Bacteriovoracaceae bacterium
TAGCTGAAGAAAGCTCTAAAAAAGGGTCCTCTTTTCCCACATTAGAAAAAAAGAATTTCTGCTCCGTCGCCTTACTTTTATAACCTGAGTCTGAAAAAAATGATTTTTTATATTGATAAAGATTAAGCCATTTCTTTTCTTTTGAAAGATTACGTAAAAAAGCCTCAGTTTTATCTGAGGCTTCAATATATTCGCTAATGAATAGGAAGAATAAAGTTAGGAAACAATATTTAAACACGATCTTTGAAGCTCCATGTCTGAAAAGATCGAATCATAAACACCTTTTAATAATCTTTTAGGATCAGTTTGGTTGCCTTTAAAAAGTTTTGAGTAATTTTTTTTCATCATTTTACTGAACTGAGCTTTTGATTGCGGATGGCAGCCTAAAACTGTTGCAAACGAAGTCAGGAATTCTCCCTTCCCACTTGCGGCCTCGGTTTTAATCTCAAAGAAGTTATTAGTTGCGTAATGAAGACTCTCTTGCTCTTTAGCAACGATACTATGCTTACCACAATTTGATGTTCCAAGAGTCATACCTAAAGTTGTAATCGGAAACAGGATACCGTTAGTCGTTGCTCTTAATGATGAAGAAACAAGTGAATTCTTTTTAAAAACATACCAACCTGGGCCACAACCTGAACTTTTGTCTTTGGCGTATGAGTTAATAGAAAAAAACAGAGTTAATAAAACTGATAGGGAAAAAATCTTCATTCTAAATCCTCCTAAAAAGCGTTTTCACATATCAAAGTATAACTCAAGAGCATGCTTGACCCAAGTGACAGGCTAATTCTTTCTGGAGTTTTTCTTAAGCAGCCCCCAATAAGGCACCGAAATTAAACGCTTTTCTGTATTCCAGCCGAAATAGGAGTCAAGAAGGACGTCATTTACCCGATAAGGTTTTTGAATAAATTAAGGAGCCAATTGTGATGAAAGTTTTAGTAGTTGAAGACAACACTGATTTTAGAGAATACATCGTTGATGTCATCAAAACAGAGTTCGATGTTAGCATTGATAGCGCTGAAAACGGAGATGAAGCAATTGCCTTATGCCGCAGAACAATCTACGACCTCATTGTCTCCGACATTGATATGCCTCACACATCTGGAACAGAGACGATCGCAAGGCTAAGAAGCTCTTGCTTCTTAGCACCTCATTGCCAAGTCATTTTTCTTTCTGGGAAATTACAAAATCATCTTCTCGATGCTACGGGTGAAGGGCTTTTTATTCTCGATAAACCAATCGAACCCCAGTCTTTAATCTCAAAAGTTAAGCTCTCTCTGGGAATTGCATCAAAGAAAAAAGCTGCTTAAAGAGCTTTCAGAGCCAACAAGTTCGTTCTGAAGATGATTGTGCTAAAAAGAGACTTTAAGCATTCGCCTTCTTTTATTAGAAACAATTTAACCAGGCAAAATACTAGAGAGGGAACTGAATCAAAAAGGCTGTACCTTGGTCGCTACCACTGAGAAAGCTAATCGAACCACCATAAAGTTCTATGATTCTTCTGGAAAATCCAAGTCCTAATCCCGAGCCATTTGGACCACTATCATCTTTAGTCTTAGTGCTGAAAAAAGGTTCGAATACTTTTTGAGCAATCTCATCTGGTATTCCAGATCCCGAGTCTTTAATTTTTATTTCAATATTTCCATCTCTCACAGACGTTTCTACTTGGATGTGCTTTTCGTTTGATTGAAAAACAGCATCTTTCGCATTAGAGAGTAAGTTTGAAAAAACCTGAACGATATGAATTTTCTGAGCTTTGATCCTAGGAATTTCGTTGTAGTTCTCAGTGTATGTAATCTTTCCCGCAGACATCTCATCAAGCCTTATGGTTTGAACTTCTTTTTTAAGAAGCTCATTTAAATCGACTTCTTCAAGTTCCCCCTGAGTTTCTCCATTAAGTCTCGCCGAATCGAGAACGGTGTTTGAAATTTCTTTAATTTGATTAATATAACCTTCCATTTTTGAAAGATGCTTCTCATCACTAACAACTTTCTTTAAGAAATAGATACTTGCATGAAGAGCCGCCAATGGATTTTTAAGGTTGTGAACAATTTCAGCTGTTGACCTTCCAATATTGGCCATCTTGTTTTGCTTAAGAGCTTCAATTGCTCTATGCTCAACTTCTTTTTCAAGCTGTTCATTTTGTGAAAGTAATTGTTTTTCAAGATTAAAAAGCCTCACAAAGACATTTACCTTGGCCCCAAGTTCCGCCAAGCTAAAGGGTTTTGTGACATAATCATCTGCACCAGCTTCATAACCTTCAAGCTTTTCTTCAATTGCTTCTCTTCCTGTAAGAAGAACAACTTTTGCATTTTGGACTTTTGACATTGTTTTTATCTTGCGTGTGACCTCAAAGCCATTCAGGCCCACCATTGTCACATCAAGAAGTACGACTGCGGGATCAAGGTTTTCAATCACTTCGAGTGCTTCATTGCCAGAAGGCAATTCTGTAACTTCAAAATCATCTTCGAGCCAGCTCGTTAAAAGCTCTCGATTGTCATGATCGTCATCGACGATCAATATTCTTTTATTTTGAAATTCCATAACTGTATCTGTTCCCAAGTCGTATTATAGTTAAACTAGGTACTTCAAACAAACTTAGGGTTTCTTTTGCCTAAGCTAAAAACAAGTTAGGATATAGCTATGTTCAGTTTACTCACTTTACTTGATGATATTGCTACAACGCTCGATGATGTTGCTGTAATGACTAAGATTGCAGCAAAAAAAACTAGCGCGCTTATGTCTGATGATCTCGCTGTTAATGCTGGTGTCGTCCATGGAGTTAAACCACACGAAGAACTTCCCATAGTGAAGGCCATATTCTGGGGCTCACTTCTTAACAAGGTTTATTGTATCCTTGGGGTACTCATTCTCATGGCGACTTTCCCTCCCATCTTAACAGAAACACTCTTTCTTGGAGGCCTCTATCTCTCCTATGAAGGAGCACACAAAGTTATCAAAAAATACGAAGTCTCAAGAAAAAAAATCCAGCTCCCCAAAAGAAAGGATTAAAGGGGCCATTAGAACCGACCTCATCTTATCCATAGAAATTATTGTTATCGCTAAAAATGCTATTGAAGGTCCATTTTTAACTCAGGTCTTAACTTTGATTGCTGTTGGCGTTCTTGCATCCGTCCTTATTTATGGTCTCGTCGCTGTCGTGGTTAAGGTTGATGATCTTGGACTGTATCTCATTGAAAAAAAGAATAAGGTCATAGGTCAGCTATTAGTGAACTCGATGCCCTACATTATGAAAACCTTAGGCATTGTGGGAACGATTGCAATGTTTCTCGTTGGTGGCGGAATTGTGTCTCACATCTTTCACCTTCCACTTTATCTTCCAGAAATCTTACAAAATCTTGTGATTGGTCTCGTTGTAGGCCTTATGTGCTGCGCGCTTATCATTCCAATTCAAAAACTACGCACAAGAGAATAAAAAAACTTGTGTTATAACCATTTGGAATATGCGATCTCCAATCAATTTTAATTATTTAGAATCATTCTTTGCTGTTGCACAATCACTTAGTTTTTCAAAAGCGGCTCTTACTCTTGGCATCGCTCAACCGGCGATCTCTAAGCAAGTCAAAGCATTGGAGGAGCAACTAGAAACAGAACTATTCATTAGAAACCGCCATCAAGTTAAACTTAGCCCTGAAGGTCAGAACTTTTATCAAAAGACTTGGCCATTATTTAAAGAAATTTGCACTCATGTTGAAAACGAGATTCACGGTAATGACGAAATCTCTGGAACTATTGTCGTCGGTTGTCTAGAGGAAGTTGGTGAAAAAGTTTTTATTCATTCTCTTAATGAATTTAAAAAGAAGTTTCCTAAACTGAAAATCCTGATGAGACTCCTCAAGGGTTACGAAATCATTGAAGGGGTGAAAGATGCTTCAATCGACATTGGCATTGTCCCTAATGAAATTATCCAAGAAAATATTCGAAGCTATCGGATTTTCGAAGAAAGGATTCTTTTAGTTACTGGATCCAAGACTAAAATAAAAAACTTCAAAAGTCTGAAGGAGCTTCCCTTTATCGCCTACAGAGAAAACGATCCCCTTCTTGAATATTATCTTAAATCCAATGCTTCTAAGCTTAAGTACGGACAGCTTAATATCGAATTTTATGTAAATTCACATAAGGCCATGATTGAAGTTCTTAAGAAAAACCCTTTTTATGCCGTAATGCCGGAGTTGAGTATTTTCGATGAGCTCAAAAAGGGTCAGCTGGTCAAAGTTAAAGATCAAAAGCTCAAGTCAAATATCTATCTCATTCACAGAGAACAATCGATACCAGAACCGAAAATCACTCTTTTAAGAGAACATATTCAAAACTTCACAAAAAAAATCTCTCAATAAGATTTAAAATTATACAAAAGAAGTCCTGATAGTTTTTCTGGGTTATCAAGAGAGATGACGATCTTGTAAGAGATAATTCCTTTAGTGGTTTTAATTTTCACAATACCTCTTCCATTGGCCGTAGGTATAATTTCTTGGATACTTTCAGGAAGTCCATGCTTAGTATTAATTGAAGACAGTAATTGGGACCAACCCTCATCACTACCAGCATAATCAAAGAGACCTTGTTCAAAAATGTCTTGAAAGTCTTCAGTCATCTCGAGTTTTAAATAAGGTAAAAGCTTCTCTGCAACGACTTTAATATCTTCCAATCTTTCCTTTTTAAGCTCCTTTAATACAGCTTCAATAATTCCTTCTCCAAAACCTGTTGTATCAGCTCGTCCGTTAGAACTTAGAACAATCACCCCAAATTTCTCTTTTTTACTAAAACCAAAATAGGCCATGTATCCACCAGTGGCGCCGTTGTGGCCTACAATCTTTTCGTTATCCACACCTTTCGTATACCAAACAAGCCCTGTTCCTCTTTTGGAATCAAATGATGATTCAACCACCTGAACTCGATGCATTTCATTAATAATGAATGGGGAGAGGATTCTCGGAAGATCTCTTGGATGTGACTGAAATTGAAGATTCATCCATTTCGCGAGGTCATCAATATTACTATAAATTGAGCCTGCTGCTGAATAACCTTTTAAATCCCAGTCAGCTTTTTTCTGCCAATCATTGTCTTTATAATCATAAGGAAAA
>JBMYPC010000187.1:0-5102 GCA_049599895.1 Bacteriovoracaceae bacterium
TCCATTGAGTATTGAGCCCATGAGGGCCTCAATACGATGATAAATAGAATAAATAAAGAAAATACGCTTTTCATCATTATTTATTACATTCCGACTTAAGAGAGAAGACGTAGTCCCCTAACTCATCAAGCCAAAACTCCCCTTCAAAAGACCAAAAATATTGCTTCTGAGTTCTTTTCAGATTTCGGACATCACCCCTTGATCGAAAATCATAAGATCCAGGACCTACGAGCTTCACCTTTCTTCGAGATAAAACTTCAAGGTTGATATAGGAAAGGTCTGAAAATGACTTTCTCATTTGATAATAATATTCTTTTAAGATCTTTCTCACGTAAGAACCAATTAAATCTCTTTGTAAGATAAGACCACTTTTTACAACATCAAGGAGCACATTTTTGAGTGTCTTATTTTTGATTCTTTTTAATTTCTGAAGTTCAAACCTTGCATTCTGAAAGGAGTTATACATTTCGAGATAAGCAGGATCGTTGATAATCATTTTAAGAAGTCTGTTGAAAAGAGCTGGGCCTCTCACTTCGCCAAACTGTCTTTGTTTCGAAATCAGATAATAAAACTTAAAATTCTTTTTGTTTTTATTAAGAATCTTACCAAGAGAGAGGTTGTCACTTTCATAAGTTCGGTAGAACTGATCAATAATAAGTCTTGAGTCCGAGTATAAACACATTTCAAGATAGGTTAAGGCTTTAAGAACTTCATTTTCAGGATTAAATGCGAAGTTCAACAAAGGTGCTTTGTAAGTCACAAGCTTTCCAAGAGTACGGTTATAATCTCTTAAATAAAAACTATTCCACGCCTCTTCAAATAATATTTCTGGCCATATTGGTGAATCTTTAGAGAGATCAAGGAAAACAGATAATGCTGTTTCATATTCCTTGTGGCGAAACTTATCTCTTGCGACACCAAGAAGACAATAATCTCGAGTCATCTCAAGTTGTCTTAGACGATCAAGGTCACTTTCTTTATTAATGAAGTTTGAACTGATTTTTTCACATGACCGAAAAGCATTGAGAGCTTGAACCGTTTTTCCCTGAATAGAAAAAGTACTTGCTTTTAAAAGTGTTGCAAAAGGAGCCACGGGGTGTTGAATATCTTTAATCGAATTCACAAGTGAAATCACTTCGAGATATCTTTTCTTTCTAAAGTAACGTTTTGCAAGGACATATTTAAGAGTGCTTCCTCTCGACTTTTTAAGAGTCGAAATTGGCAGAAGTTCGAACTGTCTGATTCCAACTTTAGAAATAACTTCATCAATCGTTTTATCAAGCTTTGCCGTTGGTCTTGATGATTTATAAAGATATTCTTTAATAAAGGGAATACTTGTGAAGTACAATCCTTCATCGACAAGCTTTTCAATCACGATAGGATAGTTTCTGATTCGATTATTTCTTTCTTTTAAAAGATTCCAAATATCGTTATAGCTTGTCGCATTTCCCACAGGGATTGCTGATAAGAAAAATAATAAAAAGGACACTATTCTTTTCACTTTGAAAATCACCTATTAAAACCTAAGCCCAAGCAGAAGTGTTAAATCCACATGAGTGTTCCATATTTTCTCAGAGTTCGTAGCTGAACTCTGAAAGCTTTGGGCGCGATAATGAAAGGCATTGACATCAAATTTAACTGAAAAGTTTTTTGAAAGATAAAACATAGGACCGAGAGACCACATGACTCCTTGATGTGACTCTGATGTTTCCTCATCACTTGGTGCAATTGTACTAAATTTTTGTTGATTGTTGTTTTCATCTAATTTCCCGAAACCAACTCCGACAATCCAATCGAGGTAAATAATTTTGTTAAAGGTATTCACCTTGCTATAAAAAGGCGCCCATAAAAACATTGCCCCGAAATAATTTTGGGTTAACCTTCGAAAAGCATTTGTTCCTGCAGCTCTGATGAGTTCAGAAGTTTTGTTATCGATATTGTTATTTTTGGTGTAACTAATTTCAATTCCAAATTCTTCGTGGAAAAAATAATCAATTTTCCCTTGATAAGAAGTCCCTTTTGAAAAAGACCCTGACGTCGTAAAGCCAGCTCCACCATGAAAAATGAAATGATCTTTCTTTCTAAATTTTCTGTTCTGTAAAACGAAAACTTCTTTATCTCGATCAAGCCAAGAAAAAGTATACGTTGAGTCCTCGCTCGCCATTACGGCAGTATCCGAGAACCAAAAAATGGAGATTAAAATGAAAAATAGTTGGGTAAACTTTCTCATTATCGCATCCTGCTTTTGAGTTTCCTTCATGGAAATAAATTCAAATACTTAAAAAATTTTATCACACCACTCGGCAGGTGCAAGATTAATGACAAATCTCTCGGAACGAACAATTTCCACAACTTGATAAATTCGGACGGTTTAAGTCGGTCAACTTCTCCCAAAAAAAGCTCTCAATCTCAAGGAGATCCTCTTTGGTTAGGGTGTAGGCCTTTAAAAGGTCATGATCAAGATACCAAAGCTCCAAAGTAATTTCTTTAAATTCAAGCTTTTTGAATCGCATTATCCCCAAAGCATAAAGACAGAGTTGAAGAGTGTACTTAGAGTTTTTTTCCTGAGTAAAACTCCCCGTTTTATAATCAACAAGTTTGACCTCACCTTGATTCGATTCCACAAGAAGGTCAATTGTCCCAGAGAGCATTGTGCTTCCAAACTGAAACTTAAGATCAAACTCAGGAAAGCATTTGCTGTGACTCTTTAAATTTTTTGCTTTTTCTTGAAAAGAAGGTGAGAGAATTTTTCTAAGTTCTACGTCAAAGTCCTCCCCTTCCTCTAGAAAATAGTCCTCTAAAAGTTTATGAACTTCGATACCACGCTCGGCACTTGAAACGGAATAGTTTCCAGCTTGAGGTTCGTTATTTTGAACACTCCAGAACTTTGAATCCAATTTGATAATGTTGTTAAAATAAAAAAGTCTTGGGCAAACAATGAGATCTGAAAGCTTTGTTACTGAAAGGTCCGAGAGGATCGCATTTGAAAAGTTTTTCGTTTCAATCATTTCTCCCAGAGAATTGATTCGATGAAAAAATGGTCCCTGCAAAGCATTTTCCGCAGTTGTATCCAAATGAAGCTCAGTTACTTCTTTATCAATAAGATCCGCATTACTATTTTCTTCAACCCACTCCAGCCAGGAATCCTCTTTGAAACAGGATTGATCGCTCCCATCAAGAATAGTGGTGTAGTTGATGGACTTTACTGCTCTCGTCAGCGCAACATAGAGAAGTCTTTTTGACTCTTCAAGATCTAAGAGAAATTCTTTTTTCGATTCGACTAATAATTCAAAACTTGGAATAAACTTTTTCAACTCATCATTCCAAACTTTAAAACTTTCAGTTTTCTTTCCAAAAAGATTTGTCTGGGCTTGTTTTCTCACGGAACCAAAAAAATTTAGAAAAAAGATATGATCAAACTCAAGACCTTTTGAAGAATGAACTGATAAAAGTTCGACTTTAGGTCTTGGGCTATTGGAAAGAGTGAGTTCCTGATTGGTGATCATATCAGAATTCAAGCAATCAAAGCATCTCTGCAAGTTCTCTTCACCAATCTTACAAATGATATCGATGACAGAAAAATGAGACTCAAAATCTCTCCAGAGAAAAGGAATATCGAAAACAAACTTCTTAAAGCCCTCTTTAAGACCAAGAAGCCTGTAGTTATTGGTAATATTATTGAAACTCACTTCATAAAGGTTTTTCTCTTCCTTTGAGTTAAAAAACTTCATAAAAGATTTCATCTTTGTCTTCAAAAGACGGTCAGAAAGACTTAAGTCTTCAAAAAGAAGCGTCTCTAAAAAGAACCGAAACAGGCTTAGTATGGGAACTTCCTTGGCCTCAAGTTTAAGCTGGGCTTTAAAGGGAATTCCCATATTTGAAAGTTCAATCGCAAGAAGTCTTCCATCTTTTACTTTTCTTAAAAGTACAGCAATGGAATCATCTCGAGAAGTTGTTCTTAAACTCTTTATTTGTTTAAGAACACTTTGAGTTTCAAGATGAATTAAAGTGGCATCATCTGTCTTTTCTAAATTCGTTTTAACAATAAAATTGAAAACCTTTCCATCTAAAGATGCTGTTTCGGGAACCTTTTGCTTTCGAAAGTGTGAGGACAGAGATCCTTTAGAAAATAAATTATCAAAAAGATCATTATTAAACTCAATCACTCTTGAAGAAGAACGGTAGTTGTTATCAAGAGAAAGATTATGCTTAAGAATCTTCCCAGCATTCATAAAAACTTCAATTTCACCGCCTCGAAAACGATATATTGATTGCTTTATATCCCCAACAAAATAGAATTTCTGGTTATCTTCCTGGCCCATTTTATAAAGAGTTTTAAACTGTCCCCATGATGTATCTTGAAATTCATCAATCACAAAGTAATGATAAGCCTTTGCAAGATTTTCAATGTTTTGAGGATTTTGTACAAATTCTTCGGCAAGTCTTTCGATATCAGAAAAACTAAAAAGAGACTTTTCATTCACCGAATGGGACACTTCGTTTATAAGATTTTGATAAAGGTTAAAAAATATCTTTTTCTTCTCTTTGCTCAAAGAAAGCTCAAGAGAATCTATTCGTTTTTTAAAAAAGTCTTTTAACTTTGCAATTTCCTTAAAAAAGAGAGCAATTTGAAAGAATTCCTCTTTCTTCGGAGGTGTCAAACGAAGAGACAATACCAGTTTTGAAAACGCTTCAAGATCATTAAAAGAATCATGATCAAGGTTTTGATACATTTGAAACAGGTCTCTAAAATTTTGAAACCATTTTGCTTTCTCAGAAGCTCCCTCAAACTGCTCAAGGCCACCACATGCGTTTGTATCAAAATCACAGAACTGAAAGAGATCTTTCCAAGTCAGACACTTCTCTTTCTCATCTCTCTTCCCTCTTTGCCAGTCTTTTAAAACTTCAGGTTGGTTCAAAATTTGGCATACAGAATTAGAAAATTCTGACATCCTTTCATAGTAACCTTTGACAAACTCTCCTTCGAAGCCATCGTCTTTAAGTTTTGAAAAATGTTTACTGATAATTGTTGAAACTTTATTAAGATATTCGGTTTCATCAACAATATGAAACTCTTCGGTTTGAAACCTCTCCGAATGATT
>JBMYPC010000188.1:0-5061 GCA_049599895.1 Bacteriovoracaceae bacterium
GCTTCTTCAAGAGGTTGAGGAAGATATTCTTGAAGAACCTTCACTTCATCTAAAGTTGAAGTGTAAGTTGGGTGGTCCTCTGGAAAATTTTGAAGAGAGTCTTTTAGTTTTTTATGATAACTGATAATCACATCAAGTTCTGCAATTGGTTTTGCTGAAGTTTTATTTTCAAGTAAAAGCTTTTTCACAAACCGAAGAGCATTTAACCTTACTTTATCCTTGCTTTTCATTGCATTTTTAATATCATCAGAAATTTGATCAATCATAATTACCCCTTATATTTCTAGTCGATTCTTTTTTTCACGTGGAACGAAGAGAAGATCGACGAGATGAAAGTCAAAAGTCTCTTCTTGAATTAAATCAAAGACATTTTCTTTTTCAACATAGACATCATAATCCATATCTTTGAAGAATTGAACAAAGCTCTGAAGAGAAAGATCTTGCTTATCAAGCCAATGTTTATTGTATTCACATTGAATAATTGGTCGTGTCTTTTTTAGAAACTCAAAACCTCCTCTAAAGGCGAACATTTCAGCGCCTTCGATATCAATCTTGAGAAAATCACATCTTTCAATAGAGTTTTCAATTGCCCAGTCATCTATTCGAACGAGAGGAACAACTTCTTTTACTTTTTCTTGAGATTCAATTTTTTTGAGATCTGATTCAGAAAAAACATTTCCTCCTGAAACATTTCCAACGAAATCTTTAGAAGGTAGATAAAAAGTTAACTCTCCACTTTCTTCACCCACAGCAAAACGAAAGGCTTCGACATTTTTAAAATGATTTAGCTCAATATTCTTTTTGAGAAGATCAAAGTTCTTTTGAATCGCCTCGATAGAATAGAGCTTTATATCTTTATGTTTAAGAAATTGAGCAAACCCACAGGTATAGAGACCAATGTTTGCTCCGATATCAACAATCACCCCGCCTTTTGGAACGAGTCTTTCAACAAAGTAGACATCCGGATCATGATATTGCCTGCTCACCACAACATTTTGCAGGTATCTTTCAGTAGGCCTTAAAACCATCTTATGGCCTAAGCGCATATTCACTTCATATTCAGAAGAAGGATCCAATGAGCGAAATTTAAACTTATTCACAAGCCATAGAGGAAATCTATAGGGTTTTGAGTATCGAATGGTTTGCCACAGATTTGGCAATTTTTTAACAAGCATTGTCGTGCCTTCTCGCTAAATGGGAAGTTCATTCAATGAAATATTATGCCATAAATACCAAGATTGTATGCCATTATCTTACTCTCGGAACTTACTGTAACCCTTTTAAAATACTAAATTTAAGTCCATTAAAGATTTATTCATTGCTCTTGAAAAAGTCAGCTTGAGCAGAGGGAAAGAAATCATAATCACTTTTGCCAATGACTTCATCTCTTTTTAACCCCCATTCTTTTTCAGCATGTTTGTTCCAAACAATAAAATTTCCAACATCTTGAGATGAATAATCCTTGCAAACAAAGCAACAGGTAGAGAGTCCACGAGTGCGATTAAAAATGAATCACTAAGTTTAGTCATCTTTCCTACTTGTTTCATTAAAAACGGATATTATATTATTAAATTGAATTCGAACGCCGCTAAACCAGATGTAATTTTAAGTAGTTAGCAAAAGAGGAAGTTCCAACTTTGACACAATTTATAGCCGGAATAATCAATTTCATTGACCTCATAAGAGATCTTTACTTTGACAAGAAGCTCAAGGTTGAAACTCTAAAACAAATTGAAGTCTATGACCTTAATCCTCGTATCGATAAAGACATTGACCATCTCAAAAAATATCAACCCACAAGGAATAGAGTTTTTGCGAAAGCTATAAATTTCCTTCCAAGAAATGTTGAACTCTCGAAGTTTCAGTTTTGTGATATCGGCAGTGGAAAAGGTCGCTGCCTTATTCAAGCCGCACACTTTCCTTTTATAAGAATTTGGGGAATCGAAGTATGTAAGAATCTTACAGAGACATCGAAGAAAAATTTAAAATCACTTGGACTAGAAGAAAAGATCGAAGTACTCAACTCTGATGCAAGAGAAGTGCTTTATCCTAAAACTCCCACCATCTTCTTTCTCTTTAATCCCTTTGGTTCAAAAATACTCAAAGAATGGTTAGAAAAAATTCTTAGGGACTCTCATCATCTCATTATTATCATTTATGTAAACCCAATCTATGAGTACGTAATTGAGATGAATCCTCACTTTGAAAAACTTCATGAAATAAAGAGCGTTAACTCCAACAATCGAATTTCTTACTTTAAACGTAGCACCGTTGGCAACGGGTCCAAGCCCTGATATGAAAAGGCTATGAAAACATCCCTGTGCATCATGTGTTTTATTATTCTTCTTTTTGCAACCTCCTTTAAAGCTTCTGCTGGTTATTGGGATAAAGAAATTCAAGAGTTCAGACAAATTGATTCTCAAAATGGGGTTCCTATTTCTCCTGCTCTCTTTGTCGGCAGTTCAACCATTCGACTATGGGACACTCAAAAATACTTTTCAGGTATACCATTTCTTAACCGAGGCTTTGGTGGCTCACAAGTTAAAGACCTTTTAAATTATTATTATGACGTTATTGGTAAGTATAATCCTTCAGCGATTGTTCTTTATTCAGGGGACAATGACTTAGATTTTGGAAAAGGTGTGCAAGAAGTCTTTTTCGATTTTCAAAACCTTATCAAGGCCATTCGTAAGCAGACGAATAATAAAATTATTTGGCTATTACCAAAGAAAAGTCCTGCAAGGTCATATCTCTATGGAAAAATAAACTCTCTTAACTCGATGATTTATCAAAAGTATCTCTCTTCTCAAAATCTCATTATTGTTGATCTGAATAGCTTTCTAAATCTTCCAAGTAACAGTCCAAGATTCTTTCAAGAAGATGGTATTCACTTTAATGACTCAGCGTACAATTCAATCTCTGTTCACATAAGAGAAATGTTGGCCCAATAGACATCGCAACGCATTTTGATAAAAACCTTTCAATTTTGTTAACGCAAGTTTCCATTAATCCAACTTTAAGTCACTGAAGATTCATTTAGTAAGAAGTTGTTGGCCATCTCAGGGCCCTGTAAGTTTTTACTTCTAAATCAAGCCTGATAAAAAAAACCGACCAAGACAATCGGGAAAGAAAGGAAATTCTATGACACTCAAGCTAATAACAGCTCTTTTTTTAACAATCTTCTCATTTCAGGTTTTTGCACAAAGTCAAACACTTCCAGTTGATTCCTTTGACTATACCTGGAAAGGTCTTCTTGTTGCAGGTGACAACAGTATTGCTAACTTTGACCGAGGAAGACTTGACCTTGCCGCTGCATTTGAAGAGTTAGGACAAGACCCTAATGACCAAAAACACTATTCAATTACAAAGCAATACCTAAGAGAAGGGACAGCAGTACTTCCAACTTTAAGAAACTTAGAGCAAGGCTTAAGTGATCTCAATATTAATCCTGAAACCGATGGCTGTTTAGTTCACATGACCAGCCATGGAACAAGAGGAAGAGGTTTTTATCTTGCAGGAATTGGAATGCTGTCTACGAGGGCCTTCAATAATATCATTAATAAGCACTGTAAGGATGCCCCTACAGTTATCATGATCTCAGCATGTTTCTCGGGGCAATTTATCAATAGTGAACTCCAGGGACCAAACAGAATTATCCTAACCGCAGCAAGACATGACGTTCCAAGCTTTGGTTGTTCTCCAGATTATAAGTATACATTTTGGGACGGTTGTATTCTTTCTGAACTTCCAAACTCTGAAACTTGGAAAGACCTTTACGCAAATGTTACTCAATGTATCGAAAGAAAAGAATCACAGCTTGGTGCTAACCGTTCATTCCCTCAAGCATTTTTTGGAAAAAACGTTCAAGACCTAAGAATTTTAAACAAATAATTCCTTGCTCCAAAGAAATTCTCTTTTTTTAAGACCTCTCTCTGAGAGGTCTTTTTTTTTCTTCTTGGTTTGATTAGAATTAAGAAAAGTATTCGAAATTAACCAAAGATCCCCCTATGAAACTCAGCTTTTTTTTATTTGTTCTTTTCCTAGGCTGCTCAACTCAAAAAACAAAACCCTACCAAAAATGGAGTTATAAAGATCTCGTTTGGACGAGTGATAATGTTCGCTACCAACCGTCACTTCATATTGTTGAGTTTGAAGAAGAGATAGAACATCTTATTTATGCTCTTAAAAATGCCTATGGAGCAAAGCCTTTGTTAAACAAACATGAATTTCAATCTGCGATTAAAGAACTTGGAAGTCTTCCTTACACTGATTCTCCCAAAGATCTCTGTTCCGAAGTTGCCAAAGTCCTTAAACAAATCCCCGATCATCATCTCTCTGTTAAGTATAATGGAAAACAATGCCTTAAACCAAAAGTTCAAAAGGTCTCAGTAGGCAAAAATTCACTTGAATCAGCATCAAAAAACTGGAGCGGTAAGTTTCTAAAAAATGATATCGCTTTAATCTCAATAAAATCATTTCCCTCTGGAAAGTGGAAAGGTTTTTTAGAGTTTGTTGAATCAGCAAAACAAAATGCCCAGGCCATCATTATTGACCTTAGACAAAACTCTGGAGGCAACGATGCAATGGGATTTCAAATGGCCAAAACACTTGCTGGTCAAGATATTAAAACTCCCTATCTAAAGCAGATCAAACGCCAAACAAAAGAAACTCTTACCATTTGGGATAATTACTTAAGGGGTATGCTCTCTATAAGTAAAAACCCCGAGCAGAAAAAAGCTCTGAACAAATTAAAAGATGAAAACCTTAGTCTTTTAGCAAAAGCTTTCAAAGGAGAACTTCCTGAGTTTCATGAAGGCCCTGAAAATAAGCTTCAAGGCTGGAGCTATGAT
The DNA here is from genome assembly GCA_049599895.1 of Bacteriovoracaceae bacterium. GTDB lineage: Bacteria > Bdellovibrionota > Bacteriovoracia > Bacteriovoracales > Bacteriovoracaceae > JBMYPC01. The sequence goes on from JBMYPC010000188.1 coordinate 4,851, forward strand.
AAGAGAAAAGGCTTCCAAGGTCAGATCTACATTCTTCAAGATCGAGGATGTGGATCAAGCTGTGAAAGTACAATTGATTTTTTTGAATACTTTCCAAATGTCACTAAGATTGGAACCCATACTTTCGGTTCAATCCACTTTGGTAACATTGGTTTTTTCAAGTTAAAAAACTCTGGAATCAGAATCACTCTCCCTACAAAAACCAATTATT
>JBMYPC010000189.1:0-4983 GCA_049599895.1 Bacteriovoracaceae bacterium
AAAATTCAAAATTATTTTAATTCTGTTCTTAGCGTAGTAGGGAACCTTGATTGCAAAATTATGAGTGATTCTATTTTGGTTTACAAAGAGATGCCCTCGAGTAATAAAGATGAGATTGAGGAGTTTATTAAAAGTATAATTAATATTCAGTTTGAAGTTGCAAAGTCAGGTCATCTCCTAAGGGGAGCAATGACCTATGGTGATTTTTATCACGACAATGATAAAGATGTTTTTGTAGGGCCGGCATTATCAGAGGCCTATACTTTAGAAACTAAATTTGCAAAATTTCCTAGAGTTATTATTTCATCAGAATTTCCATTTAAAGAACAACTTAAAGGACTTATTGATCAGTTTATAGTTCTTTCGTGTTCAACAAAGGACAAGTCTCTTTGGGGAAATATCTTTGATGATGCAATAACTCTTAACTGGTTACACCCAATCATTGATCATTCAGATCCAAAATCGTTTTATGACACTCATTTAAAGACTGTTTTAGAGAAAGGCCTTGATGGCAATCAATCAAATCTAGACAAATACTTATGGCTGAGAAAATTCTATATTGAAGTTTTTCATGAATACAAAGATAAAAAGGCCGGAGGCAGTGCTAGTCCTTGGGATGAAATCTTTCCAGAAGTAGAAAGTATGTTTTAAATAAAACTCATGAAAAATCTGATGAAAACCGATAGGAATATTAACTAATGAAATTGATAGTTTTGAGAATCTTTGAATCCATGTTATACTTGATAAAAGAACTCAAAAAATCGAATTTTACCCAATCCTATCCGAAAAATTAGGCCTTACCCCACATAAGTTCTGTTATATGGGGTGGAAAAATATTTTTCTGGGCCATGAAAATCAAGAATCTTAGAAGCTACTTTCACCTCTTAGTTCTTACAGATAATTTCTTTTCTTTCTTTGTATAAAATCTTTATAAGACTCTTCGAATCACTGTCTTTGTAGATTGATAAAATAACACCAGGGTCAGTGTGCTGGTCACTTAAAAATAATGAATAGACATCAACGTGATCAACTTTTAAGGCCAAAGACTCATTGGCACCAAGTCTCTTTAAAGTCTTTTTAAATAGCTCTATTCTTGATGCTGACTGCGCTGGAGGCCAACTATAGCTATAGGTCTCAGCGTATGCTTGAAGGTGTCTAAGATCAATATTGCCGTGAATGTTAGCAAGATATCCATAATAGCTATTCTGCGTTTTAAAAAATTCAACCTTGAAGTTTTCATTTTTTTCTAAAGAGCATTCAGATTTTATTGATGCATTTGTTGAGAATGAAAGAATAAGAAATGGAATTAAAGCAAAAATTGTCTTCAAGATCGTCTTCATGATTTCCTCATTTTTTTTATTTTTTTGTTCTTAGCAATTTTGGCATCAATTAATAAATTTTACGATCTAAAAAAACTTGACCGTATCAGTTAGGCCTAAGATCATCATTGAAATTGCTAGGATTATCACAAGTGCTGATAGAATTTTTTTTTCACCTGTATAAATCTCGACAAGGCCAAAGATTAAAAGAGAAAGCACGAGTCCGCTTAGATAGCAGCCTAGAGTTGATCTTAAAGACATTTGAAAAGATCCAAAGGCAGTTCTTCCAATTTCTATAAAAAGAAAAAATGTACCAACAACCAATGAAAGAATTAAATGGTATTTGATCTTCTCTTTAGTTAAAAACTTATATTCAAGACTCTCAAAGGCCCCTGGGTCTAATTTATTTTGATCATTTTCCATTGGGGGATTCACCTTTAGTTTTAGACTCACAGGTGTATTTTACAATAGCTCCACCAGAGAGTTCATGAGATTTATAAGTGTAATTCTTTTGTTCTCTTTTACATTCTGCTTTTGCTGCTTTGATGGCACTTGGTAAGCAATCAGCAACTTTAATGGCCATACAAAAAGAGACCATGGAGCGAACACCTGTATATTTTTCTGCTTCTTTATCCCCTACCTGTCTAAAGGTTCCACAAGAGCTCATAAAAAGTAATGAAATGATTAAAAGAGCAGTCCTATTCACTGGGATTCTTTTTCAATGGATTCTTAGAAATGAATTTTAAAAGTCTAGCATAAGAGATGAGTGTAACTGTTCTTGAGTCTTTTGGACTCACTATTTTTGAATAATTTCCTTGAGTGACACCCAAAATCCTCGCCATATCTGATTGATTAAGCTGATAACTTTCTTGGGTCTGTCTTAGAAGACTTATTGTTGAAACATTGAATTCTTTTTCATCATTGTAATGTTCTAAAAGTTCACTAAAATGGTCCATAATCGCTCTGTGGTTTATTGATTGAATTCATATTATGCTATCTATATGTGTTTCTCCATTCAAGTTGATAAAGACTTAAAAAAACTTTCAAAGCTCTTTAATGCCAAGATTGACGAATCTCATTATAAATCTCTTGAGGTTCCAAGATCTAAAGGGCCTCAATATATTAAAGAGCAACTTGGACTTAAAAGAATTCCTAAGAACATCTTCCCTCTTGATTATGAAGAGACAAATCGAATCTACTCTGATTGCTTTACTCCTGTTCTTAGATGTGAAAAAGGTGATAATGAATTTATTCATATGAGGTTTCATGTAAGGCCTAATGGTTCAAAAGAAGAAATTCGAATCAGAGATCAAAAAGGCAAGCTTAAAAGGGCCGGAATCTATAATGCTCGAGTAGAATCTCTTCCGGTTAAACAAATATGGTCTCGGCTATTCATGAATAATCATGGGCTAATTCCCTTTAAAAAGTTCTATGAGTTTGTTTATCCAAAGGGTGTAAAAAACGAGGTTTCTTTTAGGGCAGACTCTCATGAAGTTATGTGGGCCCCTTGTGTTTATGATTTCTGGGAGTCACCTGATAAGTCTTTTGGCTTCTATTCATTCGCTCTTATAACAAATGAACCCCCTAATGAGGTAAGAGAAGCCGGACATGACCGTTGTCCAATATTTTTAGAAGAACAGTACATTAATGATTGGCTCAATCCTCAAGATGAGACAGTTGATGAAATTTTAGAGATGTTAACCTATAAAGAACCCGATAAGTTTATTTGCGAGCCAATTTAGGGTTCTGATTCAATTTCTTCTATTAATTTTGGAAACCCATCCATAACCTTATGAAGACTTCTAATTTTACCAAGGCCTTCATAATCCTCTTCTTCAATGTAATTACCCGAGAAAATGAAAACTTTGTTATGAAAGCCTCTTTCTCTTAAGATCTTAATAAACTCTATTCCGCTCATTCCTGGCATGTTTTGATCAGTAATTATGAATCTCACCCTTTCTAAGATGTTTTCCTTTCTGACATATTCATATGCTTTTAAAGCACTTTTAAAGGCCTTAACGGTTTGCTGGGGCCTAGCTGCTTCAACAACCATTGAAAGAGATTCAAGAAGCTCTGGTTCGTCCTCAATTATGAAAATCACCGATTCCCCTTTCTTTCCATTGTACATAATTGCTCGCCTTTGCGTTAATGCGTGACAATATGATTGTATGGTTTTTAAATCGGTTAGGAGATAATGATACCTTAAGTTAAGATATCTTAAGGTTAGGTTTAAGTTGGTTAAGGTCTCTAAAAGAAAGGTTGCTAGTATTTGTCGTAAGATTACGGACATTCTGCTGCCTAAAGATATGTCGAATTCAAATAAGTCCATGCTTGCAAAGGCAACCGGCAGAGAATCTCATAATTTTAGAAGAATTAGAGAAAGAGGCTCTATGCAGCTCGATACCTGTATTGAGTTAATGCTTGCTCACGGGATTACTGAGGACGAAATTATTTCATTTTTAAACTCTAGAAAATCTAAAACGAGCCTTTCTGATAATCTTACTAAGTGGTTAAAACTTGGATTTACGATTCCTGATAAAGACTTTGATTTTTACATGGATCTAATAAACTTTCATAAATCTAAAAGAAAATAGTTATCTTTGGCCTTTATAGCTTTTCCAAAGTTACTCTATAGCTTCCATCTTCAAGAATTATACATTTTATATGTTTGTTTTGATTAATGACAGACCAAGTCCATCTAAAGGCCTCACCTTTTTCTAGATAGCCGCCACTGGCCAAAATATATTTATTTTTAACAGTGTGTTTGTAAATTTTGGGAAACTTTTGAGGGATAACTGAGTTGCAAGTTGTTAAATAACTAGTCAAATTGTCCTGATCTTTCTTCTTTTGGGCCTGTTTATCATTAAACTTTGCTTCAAGTTCTTTAACCTTATCGTTGATTTGATTTACCCTTTTTTCATTTTCTTCAGTCGGATTTTTTCTTTTAAGCTCTTTTGCTAAACTTAAAGCGTCATATAGCTTATTTTTGGCCAATAGATTCTCTATATTTGTTACGGCCTTGTTCTCATTAACTCTTTCTCTCTCAAGCACTGATTCTTTATAAATCTTCTCGATTCTTGAGTCATTTATGCTTTTATGTTCTTTCTCATATCTATTTTTAATCAACGTATACTTTTGTTCTTTGAAAAGATCTTTGAACTCTTTATAAATTTTATCTTTTTCACTATTTGAATACACTTTTGATTCTTTATTAGTTCTCTGATCGTTTGTATCTTTACAGGATATAAGTGTTATTAAAATCGCTAGAATATAAATCATCTTCATATTTTTTTAATTCCCAATATTTGATTTAGAGTATTTTGATAGGTTGATTTTAACACATCAATTCAGATCTTGGGGAGGTCACCATAACCTGTGAGGTAGCTTGGAGATTTAAACTCTCGGTTCAAATTCCAGGCCTCATTATTCACTCCGCAAGAAAGAGACTTGATGGTTCTTGGGCCATAGATTCGATTTATCTTGTCTATAACCTTCATTAAGTCCTTCGATTCATTGGTATCATTTTCTTCGATTAGACTTAGTTGAGAAAAGTTTTCATCTTTTATTCCCCCTATTCTCACACCAGCTTTTTTATATTCAAAGCCATACCTAAAGATTTCTTCAACTGCTGAAAGGGCATATTTAATAACCCTTAAGCTGTTAC
>JBMYPC010000190.1:0-4907 GCA_049599895.1 Bacteriovoracaceae bacterium
AGCAACTTCTGAAGAAAATGAAAATTGAGGCCAATTTTTCGTTTGAAGGCCTTAAGGGACGTGGAGAGATTCCAAGTTATCTTTATGTTTTCACAAAAAAACAAACCACAGTGAACTCAAATCATTTTTCAAGTTCCCTGAACCTCTTTTATAACAACCCGAAAGAGTCATGTCTTACTTTTCGATGGAATGGTGAACTTACAACATTTAATAAGTTTGATCTTTTTATCGAAGAATTAAATCAGTTCTTTGAAAAGAAGAGCTCGAGTTCAGCGAGTCTTTACCAGTCAGATATTTCAGAAGAGCTCACCTTTCAGTTCCACCAAGATGCAATTCTTGAAGGAAAACTTCTTTCAGCAACAAATGGTAATGAGGAGCAAATCACGCATCCAAGTTTCTTTAAAAATCTGACAAAGTCCTGTGTTCCACTCCAGCACTTTTTTCATATCGATACGATTGATAATAATAAATCAAAGAACTCCGCTCCTGGTCTTCTAGGAATCAACTATAATGTTGAACAAAAGTATCCGGTGATTTTGGTTCTTAATCACACCAATCCCAAAGACATTCAAATCGAAATTATTCCATCAGATAGTTATCAAGCAAAACGCCAAAAGTTTGGGACAGCGTTCTTTCATTATTTTGGTCTCATTCCGAAGCTCAATGGACTTGATCTTAATATCTTTAGAGAGTTTTTTGAAAGTAGTATTGGAAGACAGATTATTCAACTTTGCTTAAATGGCTCATTTACAAAGATTAAATCAAAACTCTCTCAGCTTCTTATTCCCAAGTTCTTTACCAATACGACTAAAGCAGAAATTCCAGAAGATCTTATTTCAATTCTTGATAAAGAAAGCTTCTTAAGAAATGATTTTGAAACACTTAAGACAAAACTGGATGAACTGCTCACATTCTCAACAGAGCACTATAATACTCATCCAAGCTTTATTCTCTCACTTTTAACAGAAGTAAAAAATAATGCTCATCAAGTGATCGAGTCCTTAAGCTCAGCTGAAGGAGAATCACTCTTTAATAACTCTTTAGTCATTGAGGCCCTCATCAATCTCGACAAACTTCCAATTTTTCCAAATCACCCGGATGTCTTTGTGGACAATAAAATCACAAACTATTCCGAGATGGAAAAGCTTGTTACAGGTCTCAACCTCTCAAGTGTTGATGATGAATACAAACTTGAAGTCTTTTCTTATGACGAGAGCCTCGTTGAGCTTCACGGACCTAAGCTCACTCTTGATTTCATCAAGTTTATAATGAATAACTCTGCTCTTAATAAGCCTATTGGGCAAGTTTTCTACCATCTTGAAATTCCACAAATTAATAATATGGAAGCCCTCATTGAGAAATTTAAGCAACTTGAAGAAATGCTTAAGGACTCAAAGAAGCAAATTGATCAAGTTTTGGGATCCATAATCACTAACAATATTAGTTTCAACTCAGCAAATTAAATTTTTAGACACTTTTGTTCGCTCAATCTTTCCTTTAAAATAAAAAAGTGAGAAACCTTCGCTTAATGCAACTGCAGAAAACTATTTATCAGACCCTCAAGTCTCGAGCCCTCGAGCTCGAGGAAGAACATAGTCCAGAGCTTGTGGATTACCGAAGCTCACAAGAGAATTTCTCAAAGTCAGACTTTGAAATCTCAAGCGAAGATAAGCTTTTTCAAAAGATCGAAAAATCTCACATTGTCTATTTTGGTGACTTTCACACTTTTGATCAAAATAGCCGTAATGTGAGTCGAATTCTTAGGTCTCTTATCTCAAAAAATCAAAAGGTAAACCTTGGGGTCGAACTCGTTTCAATCAAAGACCAAAATCAGATCGATGCATTTCTTGGTGGGTTTATTACAGAACTCGAGTTTCTTGAGGCTATTCGTTATCACGAATCGTGGAGATTTCCATGGAAGCATTATAAAGAGCTCTTTGAGTTCGCTAAAAAACATAAGTTAAATGTTTACGCTTTAAACTCTAAAGGAGGCCTTCCCAAAAGAGATACAACGGCTGCACAAAAAATCACCGAAATTCTTCATGACCAAAAAGATGCAAAACTATTGATTCTCTTCGGTGAATACCATATTGTGAATGACAAACTTCCACAAAAAGTTCTCGATCTCAATAATGAGACTATTCATACTATTGTTCATCAAAACCTTGATGATGTTTTTTGGAAACTTCCCGGCGACAATCTTGATGTATCCTCTATCGTTCAATTTTCTGAATTTGAATTCTCAATTCAAAGCTCTGCCCCTTGGCTTAAATACGAGTCGATGCTTTATTGGTATGAAAATATTCTCGAAGACCCCGATTTCGATATTCATGAAATACTCATCCAGTCTAACGCTCAAAAGTTCTCTGATAATATTCATGACCTTTTCTTTTATCTTTCAAACCTCATCGTGGATTATATTCACCAAAGCCAATTTACCAAAGCTCAAGTTGAAAACTTCAATCTATACGACTATACAAACCTTGAGCTCATTAATGACAAAATAACAGAGATAAAGAACGAAGAAGTTCAAAACTTTTATATCAAACTCCTTCAGCACGGAAAGTCTTTTCAACTTCCAGGAACTAATATTTTTTATTGTAGCAATTATTCTGTTAATCGATTAAGTTTTCTTTCCGGAATTCATGTGTTCAATCTTAAGGCCAATAACTCGACGATTCCTTTTGATGATAAAGCACTATTTTTTATTTCTTTTTTTCAGGAAAATCTTGTTGGTTTTTATAGTTCAAAGATCATTAATCCCTATCGAAAAACAGATCTCTATTTAGACCTCAAAAACAAGAGCCAAACCTCAAACTATTCCGTGGACTTTCTCAAAAGCTATCACCTTGCAATTTCAATCCTTGATTCTCATTATTCAAAATCATCTCAATCAAATAATTTTGATGAGTATGAGTATATTCATCTTTATTTTGCTGCGAGACATCTCGGTTTTCTTTTTGCTGAAACCTTGTTTGATCTCAGAACGGCCAATGCAACAACAAAGTCCGTCGAACCTCTTCTTTTAGAAGTCTTTCGAGAAAGAATTTCATTAGAGCGATTTTTTGAACTGACCCATGAAATAGACCAATTCCAGAATATTCGAAAAACGAAAAAGCGCTTTTTTTAAAAGAGCTTAACCTCGCATTTCTTGAAGAATTTCTTTTTTAGTTCCGCGAACAACTGAAGCAAGCTTTCGGTTTTGCCTTAGAACGATCACGACTTCTTCAGCATTTTGCTTTTCAAACTTCAACTCGTATTCTTTAGAAACAGCATTCTTAGCTTCTTCAAAATAGAAACGGCTTTGTTCACTTTGAAGTTGTGAAAGATGAGAATTTGTAGTGATCTGAAAAAGAGCATCACTTCTCGCTTCAATTTTAATATAAGGATTTTCTCTAAAGGTCGAATTAGAAACGATATTGAAAAGCACACTAAGAAGATGTCTTAGTTTTCTCTCATCACCTCTAAGAACAACTTCATCAAAACGATCGTAGCTTAAGGCCACTTTGTTTTTCAGAATATCTCCAGAGAACTTAACGAGTAAATCATCAATGCAATCCGTAAGAGTCTCACTTTCTTGAACAAGAAGCTGCTCAACAGGTCTTTGGACATTGCTTTTCTTTTGCGTTTTGACTTGAATTGGCTGACCAGGCTTTGGAGTTTCAGTTTTTGTAATCTCAATCTGATCTGATATTGATCTCTTTTTAACTGACTCCGTTTCTTCATCGTTCTTAGAAGATAAAGTGTTAGTCTTCTCAAGGATCCCAAAAAGTCTAAAAGCTTGGAAAACCATCCAAACAAGAAACAAGATCCCTGTCACAACAAAACTTCCAAAGAGATTCTTTGCCATATTTAGTCGATCACTTACTTTATAGAAAAGACCGTCTGTAAGTTCAAAAATCTCATCCTTTGATTCTTCAAGTTTTAAAAATCGTGCATTGGCCACAGAAAGCTTTCTTTCAGAATCGCTAGCAAGAACTGAATTTTTGTTCATCCCTGTATGAAAAAGCCGAATGAAGTTTCCTAATCGATTAATTGATTTTTCAAGTTCAACAGACTCATCCATAGAAAGATCAACAACAGAAGCGAGGGCCTGAGCAAAACATTCTTCAGTTTGCTTAGTAAAATCTTTTGAAAGATAAGCAAGATTGGGTGATACAAAAGTACTCGTAAACGTTTGCTGCAAACGAGCAAAGCAAATATTCACACCTTCTCTCACATTCCAGATTCCATCTTTAAGATTAGTGTACTTACCTTCAGAGAAATAGAAGTTGCCTGAGCCAATGGTCAGTATTGATAAAAGAAATAATGAAAAAATAAAGCGTTTTTTCCCATCCATGGGATATACAGGTTTCATGAGCTCATCCTTGTTATGGCCCCACTATTAGTGTCTCTTAGCTTCGATCTCCAGTCAAGAATCGGAAAAATACTCTATCTTTTCAGTATGAACTAATTTCAGTCTCTGTGCAGAGATCAGATGGAAAGAAGTTTTCCAATAATTTGCAATCCTTTGATTTTCTTTGATTCACAACTCTGATATACTGAAGCCGATTTAGGGTTCAGGCGTCGCAGACGGTCAGTAAGCGTAAGCGCACGGTACCATTACGCTATCCCATTAGTAACTGACAACAAGCAGTGACATGACCTGTGGACAAGCCAAAAACTTTCTCATTTCAAGCTCTTATCTTCTCTTCGCTGTTTAACCTCGCGCTTTTGGCTTTTTTGAACTTGGTAATGAAAACCTATGGGCCTTCTGAACTTTCCTATACCCCACCAATTCAGGCAACTTTAAAACCAAGACCTGAAAATGAAATACTTAAAAAAATTCGCAAGTTTGGAGAAAAAGAGAGTCAAAAAAAGAACTTCACACCAACTTTTGGCAAAAAGAAAAAGCTCGACACGATCTC
>JBMYPC010000191.1:0-4900 GCA_049599895.1 Bacteriovoracaceae bacterium
GGAAGTCCATGTTCCTTAAAGATCGACTTCACTAGCTCTTTATGTTTATCACCGTTATTGAGGTGTCGGTTAAATCTCTTACTTTGTTTTTTTGTAAAATAGGTAATCCACCAATCATAAAGATTATCAGGATATTTGAGATTCAGTTCCGTAGAGTCAGCGCTACTAATCTTGCGATTCGTATTTTGGGGAAGAAGATCTTCTAACTTTTTTCTTTCTAAATCTTCTTGATTATTTTCGACTTTAGAAACTTTAAGAGTCGTTTCTCCGTCGGCATCATAGGGTTCGATATCAGCTTGGTCTTGGGCACCATCTGGAAGTGTTTTCACTTTTCCAGACTGAGTAACGGTGACTCTTGATTCTTCAAAGAAACTATCTGAGTTTCCGACAGTGTTTCCATCATGACCCATTTGGTTTTGAGTAGGATGATTTCTGTTATGTGCACACGAGGATAAAAGTCCGATAAAAACAAATGTTTTAAGGCTAAATGAAGTCAACGACATCAACGATCTCCAAATCTCTATATGTTGGCCCAAATGGCAATTCAAATGGGTTTTTAGTTTACTCTATTTTACCCTTAAATACCCGTTACTAATAGGCTTGGAAAAGAATTTCTTCTTTGACCGAATGGAACACTCTGATACTAAATTGTCTTTCAGGATAAAAGCATGAATACTTAGAGCTAATGGAATTTCTTAATAAGACACTTATCATCAGGGCCTTCTTTGTATTGATTTTGCTTTGGATCATAGGTCAAAGTTTAGCGCCAATTTTGTCTCGGCTACTGACAACATTGCTCTATCCCAATAAAAGATCAGACAAAAATGTTGATATCGATATTCTCATTGCGCGTAAAAAAAGAATCCTAGGCCGACAAAACGGAGCAAACAGCTCTAGCAAAGAGTCGTCTGAGTCAAACCTTTCTTACTATAAACAAAATAACCCTAAGCTTTATGAAGAATTAAAAACAATTCTTGATGCACTCACTTGGGGCAGTCATCCCTTTACGACTTCGATAAAAAAGTTTCTTTTTAAGAACTATCAAATTGAATATTCTGAAAACGCAATCACAGGACATCTGCATAAAATTCTAAAGCACAAAGAGTTTGCAAAGCGCAATCTCAATGACTTTAAAACCCTAAGTGCCCTCAGTGTTTTGATAGAAGTTTTAGAGTTGCAATCCGTCAATCGCCGCGGTCAGCAACTTGAGATTCTCTCTAATAGAATTCACCTTCGCCCATTGGATCTCGCGTTAGGCTTTGAAAGTTTTATTCTTGAGCTTAAAAAAATGCCATTAGAGCAAAGACTTGATCTTCTACTTAAAGAAAAATCCCTCACTCAAAGTGTCATCCCAAATAATATTGAAGATCTCACAAGTCGTTATATTCTCAGCCTCAATGACCAGGAAAACTTGAACATTTCACTTTTTTTAGATCAACTTCAAATTCATTCAGAACTCATTTGTTCGTTAAGCCCAGTGCCTTCTCTCAATGATCCTCAATCTCTTAAAGAAGCCTCAGAGGCCCTTGGGGTTTCTCCAAAAATTCCTTATGAAATGCTGAAGAATTTCTATAAAAAACAAGCAAGACTTCGTCATCCTGATCGTATAACGGCAAGAAAACTCCCTAAAAAGTATGAAGTGAAGGCAGGGGAAAACTTTGTTAAAATGAAAGCTGCTTACGACACAATAATGAAACTTAGAAATTTAAAATAAGAGAATAAACCTTATGCCTCAAAAATCTCTCGATGTGACTCAAGAACTATTGTTAGAGCTTACAAAAGTCATCAGTGAAACAAATGGTCTCACACTTAATGACACTCTTGAACTTCTAATCCACAACCCCCACCTCGACAAAGATTGTAAAAGTAAAAAAATCATCACTGAGTTTCATAAACTTTTAGGTGAGTTTCGAAATGATCAAGTGGCAATCGACACTCTTTTAAATCATCCTTTTTCAAAAGCGCTCTTTCTTTACTTCCAGAATTTTCCTCTTAAATATCATGAAGAACATATTCACCTTACAGGATCTCTTAACGCTGAATTTCTCTTTCCAAAAATTCAAGAGGCACTTCAAAGTGAGCACTCTGAAAAACTTAAAGAAAAGATCGTCGAAATTTATGGTGAAGACGCTCTTCCCATTAAGTCTGTAGAAGATGTTGATCGCTTAATTCGTCTTCAAGATGGTGAGAGGTTTCTCACTTATCTCAAGATCCTTTTTCTTCCCAAAATTATTTTAAAAGATAAAAAGGCCCATGAAGAATGTGCTTATCACATGGCCAAAGAACTCTATGAAAACTACAATGTGGGTTCCATAAGACTAAAGTTTACTCTTTCAAGATCATCAAAAAATTCAAGCGATCAAATTCCTGGACTTGGAGATGTTTCCGAGGAAGATGTTGTGCTTGGTCTCTTTGAAGGTTTTTCAAAATTTAAAACACAAAATCCTGATTTTAATTTCATTCTTTCACCTTGTTTTAGAAAAGAACTTGATTTCTTTGACGGAGACAACTTTAAAACGAAGAAAGATCATTTTCTTCATCAAGTGGATATCATTCTCAATCTCATAAAAAAACATCCTCAATTAAAAGATCATTTAATTGAAGTGGATACTGTTGGGGACGAGAAAGAACTTTATCGAAAAGTTCACTTTGAACAGTTAAAAGAAGGTCTTCGAAAGCTTCAGTATAAGGGGTTTCATATTCGCTCTCACCACGGAGAAACTTGGAAGAACTTAAGAAAAGGAATTCAATCAGTCGATAATGCAATGAATATTTGGCACATCGACACTCTCGAACATGGTTTGAGTCTTGGAATCAATCCCAATTATTACTTCCATAGACTCTTTCAAAGAGTCACGGAGATGAACGAAAAAGAACTCGCTCTTATTCCCGGAACGGGAGAATATAGTGAGATTGAAGATATGGAATGGCTTGACCATCACGTTAAAGTTAAAATTCTCGATGGGGAAAAACTTACTGACGATGAAAAAGTGAGCTTTCTTAAAACGAAGTTTCACACAGCAAGAGAAATTGAACATTACCAACATGATGTTCTCAATCGAATGATTAATAAGAATGTCTCCCTTGTGGCACTTCCTACTTCAAATATGAAACTCACAGAATCATTCCCTGATTACAAAGACCATCCCTTTTCATGGTGGGAGAAAAAGAATGTCAACCTAGGGGTAGGAACAGATAATTACATCACTCTTTCGACAAACTTCATCCAAGAAATGCTGATTCTTCTTTATTCCGATCCAGAGAATCTCAAAATTACAAAACTTCTTATGGTTGTGACTAAAGAATCAAGACGACCTCATATGAGTCATATTCTTTGGAAGCACAGAAAGAACCTTATCTCAAAATTAAAGTAGCTTCTTTACAAACTCTGATCTGATTTCCACCATACAGCGCTTGTAAACTTTTTGAGAGCAGCCTCCTCTACCATCTTTAGTGCAGGGTCTGCAGTTCAAATCAATTTCTAAGGTTTTCACATGCTCACCACTTGGAAAACCAAAAGCAGTTGGCCCAATGAGAGCTATCGTTTTAGTTCCTAAAAGATCTGCCACATGCAAAAGACCGGTGTCAGCTGAAACAAAACGAGAACTTTTAAAGGCGACATAGCAGCTCTCCATTAAACTCAATTTCCCACTGAGATTAACAACTCGATCAGGTGCTATTTCCACAAGCTCTTCACAAAAAGTGTCATCAGGGCCGCCTAGAACTACAAACTTTTTTGTTGGAGAGGTATAAATAAGCTCCTTCCAATAATCTAAAGGCCATCTTTTCATCTCCCAGGCAGCTGAAGGTGCTAGGCCTACATAATGAGAATAAGGAATCAGCTTTTGAATTTTTTCTAAATCCACTTTTTCAAAGTCCCAGCTCTGAATCTGAGTCTCAATAGGAACATCCATAATTCTTTGTAGTGGACGGATATAAGACTGCATTCCTTTAAATGGCCATGGAAATTTATTTAGGCGAAATTTAAAAAGAAGAATTCTTTTGAACCTTTCTTTTGAGCGAGTCACTATTTTAGTTTTGGTAAAACAAAGTCTAAAAATAAGCTTAAAAAGAAGTGTTCTTATATTCGAATGAGCATCATAAACCACATCAAAAGATTGATCTTTAAATTTAAAGCATAACTTGAGCCAACCAATGAGACCCTGCTTAGAATCAAAAGAGTGAACTTTAAAAATATTAGGGTTAACTTCCAAAACCTGAGTAAATTGTTTTTTTGTCAACCAATGTATTTCTGCTCCAGGATGAGCAGATTTTATAGCAGGAAGACAAGCTTGACACTGCACAACATCACCAAAACTAGATAATCGAATTATTAATAATTTCATGGATCTTCAGCATACTTCATTCATCAAAAACCCTGCAACTTAAACAGACTTTCTCCAGGTTTTAAGTACCAATGAATTGGATTATGGTCTGTATCAGGCTAGAATTTTAGCAGTTTATCTAACTCAAAGGTACTGACTATGAAACTCATACTTTCGACATTTATTCTTCTTTTCTGGACACTTAAAAGTTTTGGAGCAACCCTAGGTCCAGCCACTTCAGAAGTAGGCTTAAGTGACTATTCGCAAATTGTGATCGATTCGATTTGGTCAGAGCTTGGTCACCCTATTCCAGCTCCTATCCCTATAAAGAAAGAAATTCAAAATAAAACCCAAAACGAAATACCAAAAGAAAGTAGAACTTCTCCCTCTAAGAGTGACCCCATAAAAAAACCAGGTCTTAAAAAGCCAGAAAAAGTCACCTTTCCCGGCAATAAAGTATCACCTAAAAAAGATGGGCCTTTAAAAATTGATCAGCATAAACAAAAAATTTCAAATGTACCTAACAAACTTGAAAAAAGACCTTCCCCTCTTGATAAGTATCGCCAAAAAAACGG
>JBMYPC010000192.1:0-4898 GCA_049599895.1 Bacteriovoracaceae bacterium
GGTGCAATTAAAGTTGCAATCTGCTGATGGGGATTAAAAATATAGAGATGAAAAGGAAAAATTTCCTTGGTTTCAATTAAGTCTAAACTAAAAAAGAAGTATTCATTAAACATATTTAGCTCGCAATCTTTTCCAATGTCTTTTTGAACCAAGATTTTGCTTTTGATTCTTTTTTGACTTCTCCCGCATCGGATTTCTCTGAAACGAAAATATCTTTATATGAAGTTGAGATTCTTTTGATAAGACCTGGGACTTCAACATTTGTGCCTTTTTCTCTTTCTTGCCCTGCTTGAGCCGCCGAAACTTTAAGGTCCTTAATGATCATTTTGAGAACTTTTGAGACTGTTTGAAAAACAGGGGCAATACGCTCCTCAAATGTTTCTTGAGTGACAAAATAAAGCCTATAGCTTTCATTGTTGATCATCATCTTGGTTGCAAAAAATGATTGAGTGTCTTCTTCTTCGTTGATAATAGATGCCGACCCTTCATCTGATGGCATCTGTTGGTCAAGCTCTTGCTTTGTTTTCTCCCAAACATCAGCTTCAAGAAAGTGATCAGAAAAGTTTGAATCAATAATTGTATTGACGATCTCAACTGGCTTTTTCTCATTTAATTTTTCAACGAGAAAAAGAGTTTCAAGCCGTTTGAAAAGATATTGATTCGTTTCTTTTAGAACTTCATCTGAACTTAGAGATTTTATTTGATAGAGTTGTGCTATTTTAATGAGAAGGTCGATTCCTATGAGCGTTTCATTTTCAATGTCGGGAAGGGGTTCTGATTCAGGAGCTTCGACAACTTCTTCATCTTTAGCCGAAGGTTCAAAAGGTGCTTCATCTAAGTCTAATAATTGTGCCGTCTCAAACATTGGAGGAGTTGTAGAGAGCCTGGTTGCCATGGAATGAAGGTTATCTACATCATCAGCATCAAGAGCGCCGTCTTCTTCATGAGTTGATTCGTTGTCGATGAGATCCTCTATATTAAACTCATCAAATTCTTCATAATTAATTGGCTCTGGCTTAGTGACTTTCGGGCCATCATAATTTGGTTCATTTGAAGAGCTTGGATCATTCTCTGAACCATGATTCTTTTCAGACTTTTCTCTTTCACTCCAATCTGTTTCAAGCTCATAGGGAAGCTTTGGTCCTTTCTTTTCTGGATCCTGCTCATTATAGTCTTCATCTGAGAGCTGAGAATAAAAGTCTTTGCCCTTTTTCGGTTGATCGTAAAGATCTTCTTCATCATAATGAGTGTTCTGGTCGAAGCCAGCTTCTTCTGCTTTTCTTTTAGTCTTTTCTTTATCTCGATTATTATGATCTGCAAAAGGATCATCATGACCAAACTCGGGATTTTGCTTTTTCTTGCGGTTTGGATTTTCTCCATAAATATCTTCATCATAATCCTGCTGCATCTTAGGATTACGATTGGGGTTTCGATTCTCCGAGAAATTGGTTCCATAATGAGTTTCAATATGGTCTGTTCCGTCGGTTTGACCTTTGTTAGGGCCTTTATCTGCCTCGTTAGAAAAGTTATCCCCTGAGAGTTCACCGTCTGGCATATCAGGAGTAATGTCTCCTGCTTGCATACCATCAAAGTTTGGATCAGCCTCAAGAGAATGTTCTTGATTCTGTTGCTCTTCATCTGAATGAAAGTCTCCAAAGCCTTCTGTATCATGGGCATTGTTTTGACTTTCATCGCTGGGATCAGAATTAAAAAGATCAGTGTCAAACCTTGGCGCCATTTGCTTTGAATCGCTGAGGTCTTCGTCAGGATCATAATCTAGATCTTGAAGATTGGTTTCGTCTTGTAAGGCTTCAAGGTCTTGACCTGAGTGATCCTCTTCGTCGGCAATCAAATCATTAAGGTCCCCAGAGGGGAGTTCTCCTGCTTCAGCATCAAGAAGTTCACCCTTTCTCAGTTCATCGTTTTCAAGGCTATGTTCATCGTCTTTTTGCTCTTCTTGATAATGAGTGCCGCCTTTATAAAATTTATCAAGCTGGCGATCTTCTTCCATTGAGTGTTCTTGATCTGAAAGGGAATTGCTGTCAAAAATATCTCCTTCAAGCTGACCACTTTCATTTCTTTCATCGTCAAAGATATCTCCCTTAAGATTTCCATCTTCAGTGAGAGAGTCGATATCTCCTGTAAGCCCGCCTGTAGGGAGATCATCTCTTTCAAGTTTTGCTTCTGGATTAAAGTCTTCTTCAAGGTCAGAAATATCACCTTTGAGTGGTCCTGAACCTTCATCGGTGAGACCAAAAAGATCACCTTCAAGGTTCTCTCCTGAAAGCTCGCCTAGTGAAACTTCTCCTTCGAGGTCTTTGTAAGACTCTTCATCTTCCCAGAAGTCTCCTTCTCGGTTGCCATCTTTGATGTTCTCTCCATTGACATCACCTCTAAGGTTATCGAGAGATTCTTCACTTCCAAAGACATCTCCCTCAAGATTACCATCATCGCCTTCTTGAAGGTCGTGGATGTCTCCTTTCATATTAGAGTCAATGGCCTCTTCACCTTGAATGTCACCTTCAAGGTCTTCAAGAGATTTTTCTTGAAAGTTATTTCCTTCAAGGGTGGTATCAATGACATTATCATCATTTTCTAATGAGTCAGCGTCGTCTTGAAGATTTTCTGTGGAGCCTTTCCCTTCCATATAGGTGTCAGCAAAGGATTCAGTGGTATTAATAGAAGTGGCATCGTCACTGTCCGGATCGTCCTCAAGTCCTTGAAGACGTTTTTGATAGAGATCATCTTGATTGTCTATATCAAAATTCATTTCATTAGAATCTTTTGATTTAACCCCTAAGGCCTGACCTTCAAGTTCTTTGAGTAAATGCTTCTCTTTAGCATCTGAATTTTGACGGTTTGAATAAGTTTCTCCCTCATCAAAAGATTTTTCCTTTTTTGAGTTTGCAAAGGGATCAAACTCTTCTTGAGGTTTGATCGAAGGCATTTCATAGTCTACTTCATCATCTTCTTCTTTACCTAGAGATTGGCCATCTTTGAAATTATATTCATCTTGTTGTTCTGAAGAGAGATCTTCGCTGTGTTCAGCGAAAGATCTTTCGTCTTGGGAGTCTTCTGCTAATGAAGCGGTATCATCTGGGAATGATTCTTGTTTCGTTTGTTTCGATTTTTTATCATCTTTTTGAGAAGGATCGTTCTCTTTAGCTGCAAATGATTTTTCAAGATCTTTCTTTTTTGGAACTTCAAGTGAGCGAATAATTAAATTCACTTTATACATAAGAGTCTTTGCAGGAACAGGTTCGTTGATGATATCGGTAAGGCCAATCTTCATAAGTTTATCAACTGTTTTTCGGGGATACTGTTTCTGCGTAAGGAGTATGACTTTTGTTTTTTTCTTTTTATTTATCTTCTTTCCGGCCTGGAGAAACTTTGCAACTTTTTTTGCGTTTGATCCAAGAATAAGGGCCTGTCCTAAGCTAGGAACTGCTCGGAGAAGTTCTTTAAGATCATCAATTTCGTAGACTTCAACACCAGACGAGGGGTTGCCTGCGATTGCATCTTTCAAACTCTTTAAAGTATTTGAAAGAGGACCAACAAAAATGAGGGGTTTTTCATACTTCATATCTTTAGATTTATCGGCATTTTCCTTATAAAGATTGAGTTTATGAAGAGGCTAACGTATTGATTTTTTGTGAAAAATAAAAGAAAAAAAATATATTCATTTTTTTCTCAAGTTCCAAAATGTCGTTCCGATAGGTTAGACACTTAGGTAATGAAACCTAATTTATAAACTAACTGATGGCAGTATGCCTATTAATCCTCAAGGTTAGGGGGTTTAGTTCTAGGATGAGGGAACAAAATGTCCATGGGAGGATCTAATGGGATATCGTATTAACACCAACGTGGTGTCCCTCGCTGCTCAGCGTACTCTACAGTCAAACAGTGCACAACAATCAAAGTCTCTTGAGAAGTTATCTTCAGGGTCAAGAATTGTTCGTTCAGCAGATGATGCAGCTGGATTGGCTATTTCTGAGAAATTAAAGTCGCAAATTCGTTCTGTCGGTCAAGCCGAGAGAAACGCGAACGACGGTATTTCTCTAGTACAAACTGCAGAGGGTGGACTCAATGAAGTTCAAAGCATCTTAACAAGATTAAGAGAACTATCAATCCAGTCAGCTTCGGATACAGTAGGAGATACAGAACGTGCTTTTACTGATCTTGAATACCAAAACCTTAAGCAAGAAATTCAAAGAATTTCAGAAGTGACCGAATTCAACGGTAAAAAACTGCTTAACGGTCAAGGTGATAAGTACGACGTACAGATTGGTATAAACAACAATGATTTTGAAGATCGTATTACTTATGATGCTCAATTCACAAACTCATCTCTTGATAGTTTAGGAATTGAAGAGATCAGTGTTACTAACAAAGAAGGAGCTCAGAATGCACTAGCTCAAATTGATGCTGCTGTATCAACGGTTGCTGGACAAAGAGCGCAGATAGGTGCGATTCAAAATCGACTGAACTCAACAATTAATAACTTACAAGTGTACAACGAGAATATTAGTGCTGCTAACTCTCGAATTAGAGACACTGACTTTGCTTCAGAAACTGCTAACCAGACGAAACTGAACATTTTAAATCAAGCGAACACTTCTGTCCTTGCTCAGGCGAACGCTAGACAACAAAATGCACTCAGCTTAATTGGATAGTTGATCTAAAGCAACCTTTCAAACTAAAAGTGATTAGAGCGGCCCCAGAATTGGGGCCCTTTTATCTGTTTCATTAGATTAAAGCCGGGTGAAACACTCTGGTAAGCGTCCCTCAATTGCAAAAAATTTTGGCAGAAGCCTAAACTCAAGTGCCAACTTTCCGAGAAGTATAATGAGTAGCCTTAAGGAGAAGACCATGGTTTTAGCAAGTTTATCTGAATTTAA
>JBMYPC010000193.1:0-4836 GCA_049599895.1 Bacteriovoracaceae bacterium
GGATCATGAGGAAACAAGAAAAATTATTAACAGTTACAGACCTATCAGAATATTTGAAAGTACCTGTCGGAACAATTTATTACTGGGTTTCTGCTCGTAAAATACCTTATACAAAATTTGGAAAACATATTCGCTTTGAGCTTGAAACAGTGTTGAGTCACTTTCGTTCGCAGTCTCGTAATGAAGTCCATAAAACAGTAAAATAAAGTGTTATGGCAATAAATGTAAGGAAAAGGTCAAACGGTAAGTCGTCGTATCGAGTACGGGTTAAGACTTCTAGTGGAGACTGGATTACAAAAACCTTTAGAGTTAGAAAAGAAGCAGAGGCTTTCGAGAGTGAACTTAAGTTAAAGAAGTTTCGAAACTTTCCTTTGTCTTCAACTTTTTACAAGCAGTCTGTAAATGACTTTTGGAAAGAATGGTCTGAGAAAAGTCGGGTTAATTGCAAGGCAGGGTGGAAGTTATCTCAGGAGCAAATGTATCGAGATTATATTGCTCCTTTTATTGGAGAGTTAACTCTAAGATCTGTTAATGGCGTCCATGTCCTTGAAGTTATAAATCATGCGAAGTCTTTAGGAAGAAGCAGGCAGACTTTATTGCACGTATATAACCTTATGAATAAAATGTTTTCAGATGCTTTAGAGGATTATGAGTATATCCACAGAAATCCGGTGAAGAAATCTTTTCGTCCTCAGTTAATAAAAAAGGAAGCCGTTTCATTAACAATTGATGAAATCAAGGAACTTCTCCTCTATGTAAAAGGTAAAAAATATGGCCTTGCAATTTGGGTTCAGTTGTTTTGTGGGTTGCGTGTTGGAGAGCTTCAGGTTCTTAAATGGAAGAGTGTTGATTTAAAAAATAGACTTATTCATATAAGATCAACTTACGCCAAGAAAATAAAAGAAATACAGGACTACCCTAAAGGAAAAAAGTGGCATTATGTCTCAATTCCAGAAGAGTTGTATTTAGCGCTGGTGAAAGAGTACGAGAATATTACGGAAGATGAAAGTTATGTCTTTAGTGGGGAAAAGAAAGAGTTTTTACCATATCCAAGTTATTACAAGACGCTTAAAAAATATTGTAAGGATTTGAAATTTAATAAAAATGTGACGACTCATTCACTACGTCACTCCACCGCAACGCTCTATATTTATTTTGGAGCAAGTAAGGATGACTTACAGCACCTCTTTGCTCATTCAAGTCTGGAGGTAACGTCTAGGTACATTCACGATACTGATTTTCGAATAAAGAACCTACAAGAAATTTCATCAACAATTAAGCTATCTCGCTAGACGGAGGTTTTCAGTATATAATCTCACGAAAGTAATTGACGTTGAGGTGAAAATGAAAAGTGTCAAGAATCCTTTTGAATCTCTAGAGTTAAAGAAGTCTTTTTCTTTGCACAATATTGAACAGTATAAGGAAAGACTTGAAGTTTTAGTTGATTTTCCAGTTTCCACAAAAGACAACCTACTTTCATTCTTTGATGCTAAAGATGAGCTTGATAAACTTTATGAAAATGAAGCATGCGAAGCCTACTTTTTAAAAACAATTGATATTTCAAATGATGATTACAAAAATCGATTTGAGTTCTTTAATCAAGAAATCACTCCTGTTTATCAAGACTATAGAGAAAAATTAGATCGCAAAGTTCTTTCATCGCCAGAACTCGAAAAGCTAGGCGATAAATATTCCATTCTTAAAAGAAACATCGTTAATGATCTTGAATTATTCAACAAGGATAATATTGACCTTGAAAAGCAGATGAATAAAATCAGCTCAGAAATTACTGAAATTCAAGGAGGGTTAACAGGACTCTGGGAAGGAGAGGAGCTACCTCTCACATTGATTTATCCTTACATGAAGGATGCAAATCGTGAGACGAGAAAAAAGGCTTATGAGATTGTCCGTAAGGCTAAATTAGAAGTATTTGACTCGATAGACTCTAGATTTGACCAATTGTTAGATTTAAGAAATCAAATTGCGAAGAACTCTGGTTTTGATAATTATATTGATTTTAGATTCAAAGAAATGAGGCGGTTTGATTGGGGAAGATCTGACTGCCATAAATTTCACGCCGCAATCAAAAAGCATATTATACCCCTTGCGAAGCTGATGGCCTCACAGAAAAAAGAAAACTTAAGCCTTGATTCTTATAAATACTATGATACGGGAGTTGATCATGAAGGGAGAGAACCATTAAGAATTTATGAAAAAGGCGATACAAGTTCTTTTATTGAAGGAACTGGGAAGATCATCAAGGCTATAGATGATGAACTCTATGGATACTTCAAGAGGATTAGGGATAATAATTTATTAGATCTTGATGCGAGAAAGAATAAGGCCCCTGGTGGATATATGTGTCGTTATCCAATTTATGAATTAGCCTCTGTTTTTTATGGAGGGTCTGGATTATCACATGATCTTATGGTGCTTCTCCATGAACTAGGGCATTGTTTTCACTATTTTCTTGGCAAAGATGTGAAACCCCAGACTCTTCAGGAGTGGAGCGCAGAGGTTGCCGAAGGTGGCTCCATGAGTATGGAGTATATTGGTCTTGAGAACATGCATGAGTATTTAGATGAAGAAAGCTGCAAAAGAATTAAGGATAACAAGTTACGTTCGGTGATTCGTCTTCTTATTAGTTGTTCAATGGGAGATGAGTTTCAGCATTGGCTATATGAGCATCCAGGACATTCAAGTGAAGAGCGCCAAATGAAATATAGGGAATTATCAAATGAATATTACTCTGAAGTTGATCAGTGTGGGCAAGAGGAAATTGTTGGGAAAACAGGTTGGCAGTATATGCATATTCTTCAAGCTCCTTTTTACTTGATTGATTACTCTATTAGTGAGTTGTTGGCGCTGTCGGTTTGGGACAGCTATAAAAGGAGCCCTGAGCTGGGGCTTAAGTATTATAAAGAGGGTTGTTCTCTAGCAGCTTCAAAGTCAGTGCCTGAAATATACAAAGCATTTGGCACAACCCTTAATTTTTCAGAAGAAGCGATAAAGCCTCTTGCTGAAAGGCTTAAGAGTGAACTTAACTTATAATCCTGTTTTTTTAAGAAAATGGTCAAAAAATGGTCAACGAATAACCAACAAAGACCAAGTTGACTTGAAATAACCAAGTGAGCAGAGACAGTAATTCCTTGGTTTTTTTATATAACCTTGGTTATTATTAGTCATTATAATGATTTGCGTGGTTGGAAAGCGTGTATACGGCAACGTATCGAGGGTTCGAATCCCTCCGTCTCCGCCACCGCCTTGCGGTCAAAAATGTCCTGCGGACAATTTTGACGCAAAGGCGGACAGATGATTTCGTTCAGAAATCAGATAAAACCAAGAGTAAACATGTATAGATACTTTTTGAATCCAGCACTTCGCGGTCAAAAATGTCCTGCGGACAATTTTGACGCGTAAGCGCCCGCCGAACATCGCAATGAGCGAAGCGAATTAAACAGCCACGAAAAAGCTCAAATGTGCTTAAAGCAAATCAAAGTAAAAATTACAAACCGTCCAATCCTTAATCACTTAAACCCTGACCACAACCTAAGCACCCAAGTATCTCTTTCCACATGATTTGAAGACGACTTTTCAAGCAGATACAATTAAAGCAACTCAAGGAAAACGATTTTGAAGATACTTTTCGTCCTCTTATTTTTAATAAGTCATTATTCATCTGCGGATGAAATAAACTGTATTGGAGAAGTTCATCAAAGCACAACGGCTAACATTGAAAACGGAATTCAAGCTTCTAAAAACTATTTAAGCGAAAGGCTAGAGCCAAGTTGGGGAGAGTTAAAAATTATTAGGGGGACTGAGGCATCAGGTATTGATCAAAAAGGATACACAATTTTTTCAGGGGTACCAAAGGGTGCAAAGATCATTGAGTCTGACGGAGTTGTCTTTCGCCATTATACAAAGAAAAAAAGTGAAATCGTTGAAAGCAACAAACTTATAGCTGGCCCTCTTTCTTATATTAAATTGGTAGGAGATCATCGAGAGGTCTATGATGATCTTACGGGAGTTTTTCTCACTCGTACTGATGCTGCTCCAGGAAGAGTTGGCCTTGGAAATCAAACAGAATATGAATTTGTTGATATCAGACTTCCGGAAGGAACTCCTGTTATTGAACTTGAAGAGGATATTTTCTTAGTTCCAGGGAACCAGGGCTACCATGGTTGGGTTCTTGATGTGTACAAAGAGTACAAAGAAACAGGGAAAATCAAAATGCCTCCATATAAGCAAATGGTAGAAGATATTGAGAGAAGAGGCGGTATACTTCCAGCGCTAGAAATCGATGTGGACATCTTATAGTTATTTTCCAACTTCTAAGTTCCAGTTTATATTTAAAAGTCATCAGAATAATTCAGCGAGAGGTGTGATTGTGCAGCAAGATCAGAGTCTAAACGACTGGGAACAAAAGTTTACTGATTACTTAGAAAGCAGCTTTGAAAACGATGACAAAAGCCACGACATCTCCCACTTTCAAAGAGTTTGGAAAATTGCCCAAGAGATTATGAACGATGAAGCTGACAAGCTTGTGATTTTAGCCGGGGCTTATTTTCACGATATTGTTTGTTATCCTAAAAATGATCCAAGAAGAAGTCTGTCTTCAGTTGATGCTGGAATTAAGGCGATGGAAATTCTAAAAGAAATGGATTTTCCCGAAGATAAACTTGAAAATGTAAAACACGCTATTGAGGCCCATTCCTTTTCTGCAGGGATTGCACCAAAAACAATTGAGGCCAAAGTTTTACAAGATGCTGATCGAATGGAGTCTCTTGGAGCACTTGGTTTAGCGCGAACCTTCTATACAGCTGGAAGAATGGGATC
>JBMYPC010000194.1:0-4786 GCA_049599895.1 Bacteriovoracaceae bacterium
TTTCTTAGTGGCCTTCTTTTTCGTCGCCTTTTTCTTAGTGGCCTTCTTTTTCGTCACTTTTTTCTTAGTGGCTTTCTTAGCTACTTTTTTAGTGGCCTTCTTTTTTGTGACCTTTTTCTTAGTGACTTTCTTTTTAGCTGCTTTTTTCTTGGTCGCTTTTTTAGCCGTTTTCTTGGCTACTTTTTTAGTCGCTTTTTTCTTTGCTGTTTTTTTTGCAGTTTTCTTTGTTGCTTTTTTGGAAGAAGCTTTTTTACGAGCCACGGCCAGGTCCTTTGTTAATTTGGTTAAGTTTATTTTTATGAAGTATATAAATGTTGAAGAAGATTTTAAAGCCCAGCTTCGAGCTTTTAAAGTAAAAAAAGAGCAGTTCTAAGACTTAATACGAGAATTCCCCAGAGGAAAGTTGAAATTCTCTGATTTGCGATGTGTCAATGGAGTTGAGAAAACCACTTTGCTCGGCCCCTTTGATGACCTGGGAGAGGTTTCCGCCTTCACTCAAGACCGCTTTACTTGAAGTGTAATAGCTTTCCTGGACATCTTTTCTAAGGGAGTCGATAGAGACAAGTTTTGTTGAGTAGGAGTTTCGTGCTGATGAAATTCCATTACCACCACTTCCCGAAAAGATTGATTGTTGTTCACCCTCAGGTGAAACACTGTATTCCGCACCCGGAATGTAACCGGACATGAGGGCCTTATTGTTTAGGGGGGGGTTTAAAACAAACGAGTTGGCATAACGAAAGTTCGTACTTCCATTTGGAGTTGATCCGGTTCTAATTTGATCCATATATTCTTTCATCAATGTTTTAAGAGGTCTGATCTCACATTGCTCACCATCGGCAAAAAAGAAGTGAGAAAACTTGGTGGCCATACTAATATTGGCACAGTTTGCTGGCATATCAAGAGAAGGAGTTCTTGGATGGATGGTATTCGCTGCTGCTTCGTAAGTCGCTCGACCACCTCTTGAAGCTTCTGCACTTTGGACCATATCTTCGGCAACACTTTTTAAAGAATCAA
This sequence comes from Bacteriovoracaceae bacterium, assembly GCA_049599895.1. Lineage (GTDB taxonomy): Bacteria > Bdellovibrionota > Bacteriovoracia > Bacteriovoracales > Bacteriovoracaceae > JBMYPC01. The sequence goes on from JBMYPC010000194.1 coordinate 1,015, forward strand.
GATAGGTTTCAATTGATGATCTGTTTGCATTTATATAATCAGACAACATAACTTCAACTTGAGAGGAACTTTCATAAAGCATACCCTGACCAAAAAGTGGCGCATACAAGCTATAGGCTGGATTACCTGTATCAGGACTTATTGATTCAAAAAGTCCTGTGAAAGGTTGTGCGATATTTCTTTGTTCAGCTTCACCTGAAGTTCCAGGACCAGAGACTGTTGGGATGAGGTAATTGAGAGTTTCATAGACTGTTGGGGCCCTTACATTTTCAAGAGCTCGAGTTACTTCTTCATCGGTGAAAACAACTGAACTTGGGTTGGGAAGGTTTTCATAAAACTTTTCAAACATCTGTGGGTGATAAAGTCCTAGCTTTTGTTTTGGACTATCATAGGTTGCCCTGTCATTAAGAGCGTCTTCTAAAATTTGAATTTTGGCACCACCACCACCTGGTGATTGGTAACCTTGAGCAAACTCATAAAAGATATTAGGGATGACGTAACGAGGGTTTGAGGCGTTAGGAACTCCTCCAATAGGTTGTGTTGAACCTGGTTCAACATAGAAGTCTTCCGCAACGGGAATAAGCTTTCCTGGCTTGAAAACTCCATCGGTCACAATTGTTGAAACATAGGGAGTTGATTTACCACCAATTGAATCTGATCGAACTTTAACGACTCCTGAAGTTCCACTTCCTTCTGTTTCAAATAAAAGAGGACCTATTCTTCCCCCAAAAGGCTTTGCAGCTGCGTAAGTTGAAAGAGTGATTCCGTTTGAATCTGAGAATGGGTAGAGGAGTCCAACAAACTCAGCCTCACCTTTAACAGCATAATAAGTCACCATATTAGGGTTTTTCGTAAAGCCAGTAATATAAGCGGGGATAGGAAGACCCGTTCGAGAGCCTTTACAACTGGCCTCAGCAGGGACTCCGGAGATACTTGAATCATTGGGGTTTTCACTGACGAAAGTTGTAAAGAAAGTCAGCATATTCACAGGCCAAACCATAAGATCGAGATAATGTTTTTCGAGTGCTTGAGGGCGATTAGAAGGAATTAAAAAACTACTTAGTGTATTGGCCCCAACTGAAAAAACAGTAGGCGGGAGTTCGGTCAGTCTAAAAGTTGAAGAAAAGAAGTTTTGATCTTCTGGGCTTTCTTTAAAATCTCCACCCCCTAAATTTTTATAGGCAGTCATAAAAGCCTTAATTGGTCTTTCATTCCATGGATAGTGATCAAAACTTTGGCTTGCGAGTGAGCCATCTACCGTCTGACTACAACTTGTCCGACTACTTGAAAAACAAATGGGTCCTTGAACAGGCGGGCGATTCACTAAATACTCAAGGTTTCGAATTCTAAGAGCAATTTCCAATGACTGAGGGAAGGCGCCAACTCGACTTGCAGCGATCTGAGGCATGTCTTTAAAAAGAGTTTTACTGCCAGTTCCATAGGCCCAAGTCATACCAACTCCAAAGTTGATATCGGATCTTCGGGAACAGTTCTCGGCTTTGGTTTTCGCAATCGAGTTTAAAAATGATTCGTGATAGGGGGAGATCGAAGGCATACCCACGGTATTAAAACGAGGAAGACCTGGGATATCATAAATCGCGCAAATATTATGAGGTGAACCAAAGTGAATACAAACAGAGGGAACATTGTAGGGATCAATTTTCTCTGAGCCAAGATTAGCGGCACCTGATGTACTAGTGCTATCAAAGAAAGGTCTCATTCTAAAATTTTTATTTTTAGAAGTGTCTTTAAGTTCAGTATCTAAACCAAGTTGTCCAAGAACGTAGTATTTAAAAAGATATTCTTTATAAGTGTTTCGAAGTTCCCAATTGAGATGGGCAATGTTTGTGAGTTGCCTTGCTTGAGTCGAGGCTCCTGACCAAGCCGCTGCATCCACTGCGTTTTGAAGATTGATTTTTGCCTTAACAAAAAGACCGACATTTACAATAAAAGCAATCATCGTCAGGATGACAATGAGTGAAATTCCTAAAAAGATCGTTAACTGACCTTTTTCATTTCTCAATAGTGGTTTTGATGATCGCTTGCAGATAACTTTCCTTCCCTGAAAAGAATACTTGAGAACACTACTTAAGTGACTTCATGCTACTAGGGTCAATTTGTCGCGTCAAGAAACGCAGCTAAATGCTTAGAATTTTAGATAATTCTGTTGGCCCGTTTTTTGATGCATAGAGATATGTTGGGTAAGCCGGACCCATGGAAGTGGTACGTATGTGGACACGGCAAGTCTCACCTTTATTTTTTCAATGGAGTAAAAGTACCGCTGGAGTTCTTTTGGTTAGGTACTTTTCAATTCAAGCCTACCTGAACCTGGGTCTCGCGGGAGGCCCAGAGTCCTTTCTAAGTGGGCATGAGCAAAGTTTCCCACCTGCAAAACTTTGGCAAAAATTGATAAAATAGAGGTGAGGTGGATTTTTCAAAGGAAGCTTTGGTGAGTAAAAAAGGAATAAAATTTGATCGAAGGCCTTATCGAGCGAGAAAGGCTGCGATTCGTTTTTTCTGTCCACTCTGCTCTATGGAGAGGTCTGTTTCTTGTAAGCCAAGACTTGATAAATGGAGCTATGTTCAAATTCTCATTTCTTGGGTTTTCTTTAGCGTGATTCTTTTTCCTTTAATGGAATGGAATTCGTTCTACTTTCTTTTTATCATCTGGTTTGGTTTTGAAGCTGCGGCAAGACTCAGATTTAAAAAAGAAATTCCGTGTCCGCATTGTGGCTTTGATGCAACTTGGTACAAGCGAGATGTAAAAGTCGCTCGAAAGCTTGTGGATCAATTTTGGAGTAAGGACTCTCAAGTTCCTGAGATTCCAGAGGGGGCCATCGCAGCAAATGCTGACTCAGAACCTGCTCCAGAAACTCGCCTCTAACTAAAGTACGAAGTTCATATTTTAAATTTCAGAAACTTAGAATTTCAAAAGCGCAATATTCTTGATAAAGTCACTCTTCTAATAAACTCTATGGTCACAAGAAATTAAAGTTGTACTTGTGGTTAGATTAAGGCCTTAAAAGGGCAAAGGAGAGAAATATGAGTTTAAACAAAGTCATGATCATGGGACGTCTCGGTCAAGATCCAGAGCTTAAGTACACACCAAGTGGGCAAGCCGTATGTAACTTTTCTGTTGCAACAAGCGAAGGTTGGACTGATAAGTCTGGTCAAAAGCAAGAAAGAACTGAATGGCATAGAATTGTTGTTTGGGGAAAAATGGCAGAACTTTGTAACCAGTATCTAAGCAAGGGAAGACAGTGCTTTTTAGAAGGGGCTCTCCAAACTCGTTCTTGGGATGCTAAGGACGGATCAAAAAGATATACAACTGAAATCGTTGCAAGAAACGTTCAATTTATCGGTGGAAGACCGAACGCTGAGCAAGGTGGGGGAGAGTATAATCAATCTGCACCAAGCACGGGCGGAGTGAGTACTCAACAAAACAACAACAGCGTAATCGATCAAGATTACCAAATCCCAAGTGATTCAAACTTCACTGCGGATGACATTCCATTTTAGAGAGTTGTAAAAGACTATTTTTACGATATAAGCCGAGTCTATGACTCGGCTTTTTTTATGTTTAAAATCTAAAATATCATCGAGAAATAACCGAAAAGACTAGTAAGTTGGAGGTACTTTCTTGGAAGCAAAAAAGCCGGATAGTTTTTTTTCTATAGCATTTGAACTTATTCTTGTGAACGAAGAGATTCCTTATGATCTCTATGTGAACTCTTCTTCGAAAAAAGATAAAGAAAAGTTCGTTCGGATTTTT
>JBMYPC010000195.1:0-4739 GCA_049599895.1 Bacteriovoracaceae bacterium
CTTTTAACAGCACTAATTCCAACCCCTCTCCTCAGTTTCAACCTGAAGAACATCAAAGATGTGATGATTAAATGGCCCAATCTTTAATAATTCGAAGCAGCCTTTTAAATATATTTTTAGGCCAGGCCCCACTTCAAGATAAGGCACGATATCAAATAGTGATAAGGAAATTTGTGATAAATTAAAAGAATTAGCCAAAACTCCACTAAAATTTAAAAACTTCTCATCGCTAATATCTTAAACTTCTCTGACTTTTTGAGCTAGGGAGTAAAGTTAGAGGCCCCTTAACCGAGTTTTCAACTCAAAAACAAAAAGAACCTATTTCAAAGAATTTGTGAGAGAAACTCTCTGGCCCGTTCAGACTGGGGATTATCAAAAAAGTCATGAGGAGTAGAGATTTCAATGACCTCACCATGATCCATAAAAACAACTCGATCAGCGACCTCCTTAGCAAAACCCATCTCATGGGTCACACAAACCATAGTCATCCCCTCTTTTGCCAGAAGCTTCATGATGTCGAGCACCTCTCCCACCATTTCAGGATCAAGAGCCGAAGTTGGCTCATCAAAAAGGATCACTTCTGGATCCATGCAAAGGGCCCGAGCAATAGCAACTCTTTGTTTTTGACCTCCAGAAAGCTGAGAAGGATATTTATAAGCTTGATCCTCAATTTTAACTCTTTTGAGTGTTTCTAAAGCAAGCTTCTTTGCTTCACTGGAAGACATCTTTCTGACTTTTGTAGGTGCGAGAGTGAGGTTTTCCAAAATTGTAAGATGAGGAAAAAGATTAAAGGACTGAAAAACCATTCCTACTTCTCTTCGAAGCTGATTAACATCTAGTTTTTTGTCTCTAAAGCTTTTGTTATTGATGATGATATCGCCATCATCAATACTTTCAAGCTGATTCAAAGTTCGAATAAAAGTGCTTTTTCCCGAACCTGAAGGCCCCAAGATGACAACAACTTCACCTTTTGTCACATCAAGGCTCACATCTTTCAATGCCTGTATACTTCCGTTATAAGTTTTATAGAGATTTTTTGCAGAGATTAATGCATCCATTAGCTTCTCTCTCCTAAGGACAATCTGTTTTCAAGTCTTTTGACAAGCATCGACAAAAGAAATGTCACGACAAAGTAAAGAGCAGCCACAACAATCCATATCTCAAAAACCATAAATGAAGATGAAACGATATCTCTTCCCGCTTTTGTTAAATCAGTGAGGGCCATCACTGAAACAAGTGAGGAATCTTTAATAAGAGATATAAAAGTTCCACCGAGAGCAGCCAGAGATCTTCTAAACATTTGTGGGAAAATGACAAACCTCATAGTCTGAAAATGAGTCAACCCAAGAGATCGTCCCGCTTCCATCTGTCCTGAATCGATGGACTCGATTCCTGCACGAATAATCTCACCTGCGTATGCTCCAGCGAAAAGAGCAAGAGCAATCACTCCACAAACAAACCGAGAATCAATTCCAACAACAGTTCCAATCATAAAATAGATGATGAATAATTGAACAAGAAGTGGTGTCCCGCGAATCAATTCAATATAGACAGTAGATGGCCAATTAAAAATAGGATTTTTCGACAGTCTGCCTAAACCGGAGAGAAGTCCAAATAAAAGTGAAAGAAGAGCTGAGCAAAAGGAAATCTTTGCAGTCATCCAAAGACCAGTGAGAAGAAGTCCCACCTTCACTTCTTCTTTTGACGCTAAATAATCAAACTCATAGACTTCTTCTCCATCGTCGACTTCTATTTCGTTCGCCTTTGCGGAGAATTCAAACTCTTCTCCAGAAAGTGAAGTCAGTCGGTACAGACCTTCTCCAAGAGCCTCTACTTTACCATCAAAAGGAGCTTGCACTGATTCAACTTGATTAGAGATAAAAAACTGAGGAACCTTTGACCATGACCAGTTATAATCAAATTTCTTTGTGACGTAGTAAAAACTTAAGGCCAGTCCAAAGAAGATCGAAAGAGCGCCTATTTTTTTAAGAAGAAGAGATTCTTTTTGCATTTATTTTATTTTACTCATCCATGCAGTGTTATCGAACCATTTTTTATAGATTCTATCGTAACGTCCATCACCTTTAATTTGCTTGAGAAAATTATTTAGAAAATTAAGTACATCAGGATCACCTTGCCTAACAGCGATAGCAAGAGGTTCATGAGTAAACTTATCACTTAGAAAATGAACTTTTCCCTTTCCTTTCGTTTGAGTAAAAACATTATGGGATGGAAAGTCATAAATGAAAGCATCAATTCTTCCGTTGGCAACTTCAAGCATCCCATCGGAGCTTGATTGATAAGACTTATACTTTGCCTTTGGTAAAAGCCTCTTAATGGCCTGCTCTCCTGTCGTTCCTAACTTTGATGCCACCGTATATTTAGGATTGTTAAGATCTTTGTAAGACTTAACCTTCCCTTTGAGAGACTTTTTAATAATTGCTGTTTGTCCGATTGTTATGTAAGGGTCAGAAAAGTTCACCTTCATATTTCTTTTAGGTGTTATTGTCATTCCGGCAATAACCATATCGAACTTTTTGGTGAGAAGTGCAGGAATAATTCCATCCCACTCAGTATTGACGAGTTCAAGTTTCACACCCATCTCTTTGGCCATCATCTTAGCAATATCAACATCAAAGCCAATAGTTCGACCTTTTTTGTCTTTCATTTCAAAAGGAAGGTAACCAACCTCATGGCCTACTCTAAGAACACCTCTTTTTTCTATTTCCTTAAGAGTTGTCGCTGACAGGGATGTTGATAAAAATTGAACACTCAACAAAAGTAAAAGACTCGGGAACTTCATTTTCTCTCCTAAAATGATGAAGCCCAATTTTAGCATGCTTTATGGGAGTGTCACGGCTTTTTCTGAATAACATGGGGAAGATCGTTATCAAGCCAAAACGCATTATCTTCCGTTACAACAAGAATCTCTTCAAACTTTACACCAAATTCATCGTTACCAAAATGTGGCTCCATGGCCCAAAGACCAGGGGAAAATAATTGGGGTGCTTCAGCTTTGACAAATGGAGAAGTCACGAGCTCTTTAGCAAGAAAAAGTACGCTATCAATGGAAAATCTCATAAAACTTAAGTTGAAGCGATTCTTAGAATTAAAGTGCCCCACTTTATGGCCGAGAACTCCAAGAGGGTACAACTCATGACAGTTTTTAAACCCGTGACCCAAAATAAGCTCATCAACTCTTTTATAGACTTCACCAAGAGTTTTTTTATTTTTCACAAGATAAAGAATCAATTCTCGACACTCATTTAAAACTTGAATCATCTTTTTATGGGCCTCACTTTCTCCTTGAAAGTAGCTATAGCCAATATCACAAACAAAGCCATTGAGAGCTGGAGCAAGGTCGAGAATCACTCCCATATTGTTCTCAAGTTTTCTATTACTTGGAAGAAAATCAAAACCAAAATGAGGCAAAGGGTTTTTAAAACTTTCAAAGCCAAAGTCTTTGGCCTTATAAGCTTGTTTGAAACCTGTAAAAGAAGAGCGGTCTCCAAACCAAGCAAAGGGTTTATGAAAAAAGTTTTGGACACCTCTTTTTTCAAGATACCTCTCCATTAAATTCACAGCATCTTTTTCAGAGTCTCCAATTGAAAGGTTCTCTTGTGTCCATAGAGCGCAATCATAAGCAAGCCTCTGCAAAGAGCGAACAGTCTCTATTTCACTGGAAGAAAAATCTTTAAGGTTTTGAAGGGCTTCCATTGATCTTCCTATTTCTTCTGCTATTTTTAAGCCGCTCTCGCTTGAGCTTCAAATTTTGCGAGAAGTTCATCAAGACTATTACGATTATTAGGATGAAAGTTTGGCAGAAGATACCTGGCCATAATCACTCCTGCCTCGTAAAAGAGAGATTCTTTTGTGATAAAAAGTTGAAGGGCACTCTTTAATGTTTTAAGGGAAGCTATTTTCTTATCCTGCTTAAGAAGGCCTATTGTAAAAGCTGTGGTAAAGGCACCAAAAAGAATATAGGCAATGACAAGTCCCATAACTCTTAAAGAATAGCTATCATCAACAGCATTCAGAACATCGTAAGCAACATGACGATGTTCAATTTCTTCGCGAGCATGCCATTCAAACAACTCTCGCATTTCGCCATCGGCTTCATTAAGAAACCCTGTCTCCAAGGCAATCTCAGAAAGCATTGCGGTGATATGCTCAAGTCCAGAGGTAATGGAAAGGTTCATTTTGTCAGAGCTGAATTTTTCTACAACTTCAGAAATAAAAAATTTAAGAAACTTTATCATCGGTTGAATTTCGTAGCCCTGCTCTTCAAGATTTGTGAAAAACCTTTGATGTTCAAGATAATGCTGAGTTTCCTGAAAAATAAAGTCTTTGATGTCAGCACTAATTTCAGGATCTTTGATCTGCCCTTTAAACCGATTGATCGAGCGAATAAAAAACTTCTCACCTTCAGGGAATAACAGAGTAAAAGAGTTAAGAAAGTGGGTTTTAAAAGCATCACCATTCATCCAATGATGTCTCACTGTTTTTGAGAATGAAAAGTTCATTTTTCTTCTAACTATTCTTCCTAAGTCTTTCACGACTCCTCCACCTGTTAATTTTAACTGATAAGTCAGATCAAATAAAGGATAAAGAAGTGTTCAAGCCTTACATCGCTCAGGTACAATAAGTTCATGAAAATTAGAGAGTTTAAAAAAAATGTTGAGGGGCAAGATTTTTACTATCTTTCTAATTTCGATTCATTAGAAGCCCCCCTGACTAAA
>JBMYPC010000196.1:0-4682 GCA_049599895.1 Bacteriovoracaceae bacterium
TTTTTTATTTTTATTGCACTTGGAATTTTGAGTTTTCCGAATTTTGAATCTTTCATATCAGGTTTCAGTTTTACACTTCTAGTCGCCTTCTTCTGGTTTTCTGTGATGTACGGACTGGGACTTCTTTCCTTTTGGCTTGAAGAAACATGGATAATGAGGGTCATGTTTAGTATTATCGCAACCTTTTTATCTGGATCATTTATTCCCCTTGAGTTGTTTCCAACTTGGCTAACAGAGTTCATCCAGTTTTCACCTTTTCCCTTCCTCACTCACTTTCCCATTAAAGTCTTTCTGGGACAGGAAACAGAACTTCTTACAGCGACCATCATTCTTCTTCTTTGGACAGTTCTCGCTTGGGTTATCAATAATCTTCTCTGGAGAAAAGGCCTTAGAATGTACACGGCAGCGGGGATGTAATGAAGACGTTGATTAAATATCTTGAAATTTACAAACAGTTCGTTACAACTTCTACTGCTCAAGAACTCAGTTTTCGAGTTAACTTCTGTCTTATTGTTTTAATTGATTTAGTCTTTATGCTCACAACTTTTTTTACAGTGGACTTTCTTTTTGACCATGTTACCCAAATCGGTCCCTGGGACCGAAACCAACTTCTTTTTTATGTCGCCTTCATGCTGACTCTTGATAATATTCACACTGGAATGGTCACCGCCAATTTTTGGATGCTCTCGTTTAACATCAAATATGGACAGATGGATTATATTTTTCTCAAACCAGTAAGCACTATCTTTAACTCATTCTTTCGCTATTTTAGACCTTCAAGTGTCATCGGTCTTTTTCCCTCTACAGGGATTCTTATTTACTATGGAATTCAATGTGAACTCACAACGCTTTCGTGGGCACTAATTCCACTAATGCTTTTTCTTTCCCTTAGTCTTTTTGTTCTCATTGAGTTTATCTTGGCCAGTGCCATGTTTTGGATAACTGAAGGCAATGGAGTGAACTTTGTGAGAATGAGTCTCCAGCAAATTGCCAGATGGCCAGAATTTGTCTATTCAGGAATTGCTCGAAAAACTCTCCTTGTGGCGATTCCCATTCTTTTAATTGGCAGTGCACCAGTGAGCTTTCTTTTTGACTTAAAAGATTATCGCCTGCTCTTAGGAATGTTCGCGGCGATGATTGTCTTGAGTGTTATTTTAAAGTTCGTTTGGACCAAGGCCATGAACCAGTATGAGTCTGCTTCAAGTTAATACCCGAGAGATTCGCTTAGACCTTGGCGCACCTCACCTATCCTAGTGATACTTTAATACCAATAATATTCTCATGAAATTCAACACGACTCTTTTTCATAGTGATGCTCCACGTGAGCGCATTTCCGGTGTGGTTCAAATCACTTCCCATAAAACTCAATTTAAGAGTGATGACTTTCATATTGATTGGTATTCAGAAAGGCTCCAAATGGAGATCGCAGGTTCCAATCAACACCTTATTTATTTTAAAGAAATGAATGAACCTAAGAATTGTTTTTATTTCGAAAAGTCTCATGAGGCCATTCAGTTTTTAAAGTCTCTTAATATTGACACTTGGAACTCTGAAATAGAAAGTCACAAAAAGAAAAGCCTTTTTGGAAAAGGGCTTCTTGCCTCTGCGATCATCGGCTTTGTTCTTCTTATCATCGGGTTGTTCTCATCAAAATCTTTTATAGTAGATCAAGTCGTTAACTCCATCCCTTATAAATATGAAAAACAAATTGGGGAGAAACTTCTAAGCCTTCAAGGAGTCAGTCTCAATTCAAAAGAAGATTTTGAACTTTTAGAAGAGCTTAGAATTCTTTTGCGACCACTTATTAATAATCTTGATGAACAATATAAAGATGTCAAAATCTATCTCTCACCAAGCCTTGATCTTAATGCCTATGCTCTTCCTGGAGGCATTATCGTTATCAATAAAGGGGCCCTTATAAAATCGGAATCGGCTCTTCCGATTTTAGGAGTTGCGGCCCACGAGCTGGCCCATGTGACGGAAAGACATGTCCTTCAAGGAATCATTCAATCACTTGGTCTTTTTGCTCTTGTGCAAGTGACCTTGGGAGATTTTACCGGAATCATTGCCGTTCTCGGTGACCAAGGAGGCCATCTTTTAAGACAAGAGTTCTCAAGGGATAAGGAGAGAGTTGCCGATAAAGAAGGTTTTAATCTTCTTGTGGATTCAGGTGTTGATCCAAGAGGTATGCAGCAATTTTTTGAACTTCTTTTAGAAAACCAAACACAGCTTCAAAAAAACATTGAAAAGCATCTCTCTCTTTTAAGTACTCATCCTGAGACCAAAGAAAGAGTTTCTTACCTTGATAGTCTCTATAATGAGTTAAATCCAAGATTGAAAAAAAAATTAGGTGATCCCTCAAAAGAGTCTTTTTTAAAAATAAAAAAAATTCTATCGAACACTAAAAAGTCCGAGAAGGAGAAATGAAATGGAAGTGAAAATTGAAGGAGGACAGGCCTTCTCTCATCTGAACGTCACCCTTTCCCCGGGAGAATCCATCACCACTGAATCAGGGGCCATGGCAAGTATGGATAAGGGAGTTGATCTTAAAAGTAGTCTCAATGGCGGAATCTTTAGAGCGATTCTTTTAAAGCTTTTAGGCAAAGAATCACTTTTTATTAACAACTTCTCTAATACCACGAAAGAGGCTCAAAAAATTTATCTCACCCAAAGAAGTCCCGGTGAAATTTGTGAAGCTCAAATCAATGATGAAACCCTTTATATCCAACCAGGAGCTTTCATTGCTTGCTCTAAGGGAGTGAAATTCTCATTGCGTTGGGCAGGTTTTAGTAGTTGGCTCGCTGGAGAAGGACTTTTTCGAATTAAGATCCATGGTACTGGGAAAGTTTGGTATGGAGCTTATGGAGCCGTTGTTGAAAAATATGTTGAAGGAGAATACATCGTTGATTCAGGTCATCTCCTTTCCTATCCGGAAGACATGGAACTCAAAATCAAACTCGCTGGGGGAATTTTTTCAAGTTTCTTTAGTGGCGAAGGATTAGTTTTGAAACTCGTCGGCAAAGGAAAAATTAAACTGCAAACTCGAAGTATTGGAGGTCTTGCAGGCTGGCTTAACCCCAGGTTTTGGAATTAAGGAATAAATATGAACGTAGAAATTCACTATAGACCAAGTAATACAGCAGCTAAAATTCTTCTTGAAGCTGGAGATTCTTGTACCGCCGAAGCCGGCTCAATGATTGCCATGAGTGCTGACTGTGACGTGCAAACCACAACCCATAAAAGAGACAAAGGAAGCCTTCTTAAATCTGTTAAAAGGCTCTTCGCTGGAGAAAGTTTCTTTCTCAATCATTATACCGCCAAAAGCCAAAGTGAAGTTTGGCTTTCGAGTACTCTCTCAGGAGATATGATTGTCCATGAACAACAAAACTCCACTCTCATTGTCCAATCAGGATCTTTTGTCGCTTGTGACAATGAAATTGAAGTCAACGTTGGTTGGCAAGGATTTAAAGGTTTCTTTTCAGGAGAAAGTCTTTTTTGGCTTAAGCTTCAAGGAAGCGGAAAAACACTTCTTAATTCTTTTGGGGCGATCTATGAAGTTGATGTTGAAGATGAGTATGTTGTCGACACAGGACATATTGTCGCTTTTGAAGAAAGTCTTTCTTTTACAATCTCAAAAGCTGGAACAAGTTGGGTCAGCTCTTTTCTTGGCGGCGAAGGACTTGTCTGTCGTTTTAAAGGCAGAGGAAAGATTTATTGCCAAAGTCATAATCCAAGTGAGTTTGGAAAAAGCCTAACTCCTTATCTTCGTCCCAAGAAACGCTAAAAGAGGTCATTATGAATTTTAATATTGAAGCCAATCCCGATTATGCATTTTTAACTCTAAAACTTGATGCCAGTGAGAAGGTAAAAGTTGAAGCCTCGAGTATGGCCTCCACTGATACCAATGTTTCCATGAAAACAAAACTCAAAGGAGGTCTTGGTCGATTTCTCACCAAAGAGTCTCTCTTTATCAATGAGTTTCAAGCCGAAGGGGGTCCAGGTGAAGTCACAGTTGCCCCAGGGCCATCCGGTGATATTGGTCATTACTGTTTAAATGGTAGAGAGAAGTTTTATCTCACGGCTTCGTCCTTTTTAGCTTCCGCGATGACAGTGGAACAAAATACAAAATGGCAAGGGTTTGCCAAAGGCTTCTTCTCGGGAGAGAGCTTTTTTCTTATCGAATGTTTTGGCGAAGGAGACATTTGGTTTAACTGTTATGGCGCTTTATTTGAAGTTGATGTGAAAGGTGAATATGTTGTGGATACAGGACATATTGTCGCCTTCCAAGAAAGTCTCGATTATCAAATCTCAAAGATCGGTGGCTATAAATCTCTTTTCTTTTCAGGTGAAGGGTTCGTGGCGCGCTTTCGTGGAGAAGGTAAAGTTTGGATTCAAACCAAAAGTCCTATGGGTCTTGTGGCTTGGGCGGATTATTATCGACGGATTGAGAGGCAGAATAACTAGTTACACAGTCGTCGGTTACGGTCGGGACAGTCCGCACTGTAATCAGTCCCAGTGTAAGTGCCAGACACTTTCAGTGATTGCGTTAATGAAAAAAACTAGAGATATGACCTTCATATCAGATTTTCTCGAGTGTAAGTGCCAGACACTTTGAGTGTAAGTGCCAAGTGTAAGTGCCAGACACTTTCAGTGATTGCGTTAATGAAAAAAACTAGAGATAT
>JBMYPC010000197.1:0-4682 GCA_049599895.1 Bacteriovoracaceae bacterium
GGTTTGATGCACTTGGGACAAGTGGTATTGATCGAATTGAAATCTCACGAGGTGCAGGGGCTTCTTTGATTGCTCCTGAAGCAATCGGAGGAGTTGTTAATATTATTCGTAAGAAAGCCACTGAAGATTCTTCTACAATTAACTTCTCACTTGGAGATCATGGTTACAAACTTTTTTCAGGAACTGTGACTAAGGTTAATGAGAAAGGGAGTGCGGGTACGACTTTTTCGGCTCAGTACAATGAGCAAGGTCAAGTCGATACAGATGATAATGGAATTAATGAATCTCCAAAAATTGGATCATATGTTCTTGCGGGTAAGCACTATATTGATTTTAATCCAAGAAACAATCTTACTTTTGATGTGACATCTCTAAAATCAAGCACTTTTGGCGGGCCTATGAATAAGGCAAATTTTCAGCCAACAGTGAACACTGGTGGAAGTCCTACTTTTGAAGACAATGATGTAAGGAAAAAGTACACTGGTAAAACTGAGCAAGTGACAGAGATTATCGAAATTCAAAGAAATGAAGCGACCATCGCTTTTACTCATCAAATTAATGATTATTCAAATTTTGTTTTAAAACAGAGTTATGCTCAACAAATCCAAGATTCTTGGTATGAGGGAAGTGATTATTACCATAAAAATCAAACTCTTTTTTCAGATGTTCAATACAACAATCAAGTCAGCGACAATCACTTCATCACTGTTGGTGTTGATAACAAGGATGAGAACTTAAAGTCTCAATCGGAAGCTTTTTATGTTGTCGCAGGAAGAGACAGAGATGATTATGAATATCAATCTTTAGGTCTTTATTTACGAGACATTTGGACCCCATCATCAAATGTTGAACTCGCGACAGCTGTTCGTGTGAACAAGATAACCACAGACTGGACTGATCAATTAGCTGCAGGTGATGAGATTGATAAAACGATTGTTTCCCCAAGATTTCACTTAAAGTGGGGGCACACTGATTATCTAACTTCAAGGCTAGGAGCTGGAGTCGGTTACCGAGCTCCTTTGACTTTCTTTGAGTCTGAGCATGGAATCTTAGATGATGGTTTTGATGTCAATGTCTCAAAACTAGAAGAGTCTGAGTCATTTTCTTATTCTCTTTCTTATGAATCTGACCGATTTATTGCAAATGGAGGAGCGACTCATACGATTGTTGAAAACTTAGCTTATGTAGATGACTCAGGTTCAATTCCGGAACTTCGAAATACTTCGCAAGTTGTTCATGTGACTAACTATGATGTGACTTTTGGTTACCAGGTGACAAAGCCCTTAAGTCTTGGACTGTCTTATGAGTACTTTGACTACGATGACCAGTATAAGTCACTTTTAACTCTTGCTGCGATAGAACAAAGAATTAAATTTGATATCGAATATGAGACCGATCGCTTTTTTGTGAGTTTTCTTATGACTTGGATTGGTTCAAGAGACCTAAAAGAATATGGCTATTCCGATAGATTTAATGTCAGTACAGGATCTGATGCAAAATCAACCGATGCTGAAAGCTACTTCACTCTTGATCTGAAGTTAGCCTATAACCTCTCGAAGAACTATAAAGTTTACACAGGAATTAAGAACTTACTAGATGAGACTCAAGATGAATCTCCTTTATTTTTTGATTCAGATGGAGAATTTGATGTGACTCATATATATGGTCCACTAAGAGGGCGTCAGCTATATGCAGGATTACAAGCATCATTTTAACCTTCTCTTGATAATGTTGAGCGTCTCCTTCTTTATGGGAGGAGACGCTTACTCCAAAGAAAAGCGCATATATTCCTATGCTCTCAAAGCAAATGTACAGTTTCCCAAAGTACTCAATGAAGTCAGCACAACTTTTATCTTAATCGATGAAAACTGTAGTCTTTGTAAGGCCCTGATTCTTGATAAAAGAATAAAAAACAAAAAGGGTATTGCCTTGGCAGTAGTCACTAATCCAAGTTTTTCATGGTTGGCAAAGCTTAAACGACAAGGGATTGGCAATATGCTATATAACATCAAGCCCTTAGGAATTGATGTTAGCGCTGGAACACCTCAGATTATTCAGTTTAACCTGAAGGGACAAAAGACATTACAACTATATGGAAAAAGCAAGATCATTCAACATGTTTCAACCAGTCTTTGATAGAGATAAAGTTCTAAACCTTATTTGTTTTTCTCTTTCAATTACTTTTCATCTCACTGTTCTCGTTAATTCATCCACAGGGCTCCGTCCGCTTAAGGTCTTAAACTTTGATGAAGAGATATCTGATACTGTTTCAATTCGAACAAAGCTTATTTCTGTAAAAGAAGAGAAAACAAAAATCTCAAGTCTTAAAAAAAAGATTCAAAAAGAAGTTAAAAAAGAAATTGTGAAAAAAAATAGTCCTGATGTCAAAGGTGAGACGAAAGAAGTTCTAAAAAAATCAGGAACTCATTCATTACTCGCAAAATATCTTAGTCAAGTGAGGCAAGTCGTCGATAGGATGAAAAAATACCCCAAACCTGCACGAAGACTCAAACACCAAGGTAGAGTGAAAGTGGAGATTGTGATTGATAGAAGTGGGAATATTGTTTCAAATACGATCGTGAAAAGGTCATATTCAATTTTTTTAAATCGTGCGACACAAGATATTTTTGTAAATTTAAAAAAACTTGAAGCCCCTCCAAAAGAGTTGGCAGGCGAACCTCTTACTGTCACTATCCCTGTGTTATATGAATTGAGGTGAGTTTAATTAGTTTTAAGGGAAGTGAAAACCGCAACGAGAAATTTGGAAGTCGACTTTTAATCTATCGGGATCGCATTTACAAAATTTCCATCAAAACACATGTTTGATTTAAGAGTGTTCCTTAAAAGGGCATCGTTAGATGAAACTGAATCAATGTCTTGAGATAATCGATTTCTTGAGACATCGCTTGCTAAAAGACTTCCGTAACTGTACTTGAGTTCGTCATAAGGGACACTTGCGAGAAGACTGATTGAATACATTAAAGCTGTAACGATGATAATTTTCATAATTGGCCCTTTAGAAAACTTTTCGAATTATGCCGAAAGTAGAAAAAGCTTGGTGAGTTGTCAAAGCCCCATGAAGGATTAGGAGGGATTTACAGGTAAAAGGTATGTTCTTTGGTTAGGTGATTTAGCTCATTCTTTCATTGTCAAAATAGGGCCAGGATGATCGTATATTAATATCCTCTTAAATTGGAAATATTTAATGATTCAAAGTCTTTGCAAAGATCCATTCAGGCTATTTTTTCCTGTCGCTTTATTTTGTTTATTCTACGCCTCTGGGCTTTGGACTGCTTACGGGCTCTTCGAGCTGGGAGATTTTCCGGTACAAGAACATGCGAATTTATTTTTGGGTGGTTTCTTATCTTTTTCAATCTTAGGTTTTTTGTTAACGGCGATTCCTCGTTTTACTTCAACAGACTTTTTATCATTTAAGGGGCTGATTTGTTTATCATCGATAATACTGGCCACTCTAATATTTTACTTCTTAGATAATCAGGTCCTTTTTTGGCTTAGCATTTCTTGTGGATGGATCTGTCTTTTTATTTTTGGAATAAAGAGATTCTTGAGAAAAAAGCAAAACCCTCCCTTTACTTTTATCTTCGTTGGCTTAGGTCTTATCTTTGGATTTACAGGAAGTCTGATGAATCTTCTCGTTTCTTTTTCTTATGAAACATTTGAAAGTCTTGAAGTTTGGGGGAAGTTGTTTTTCTATGATGGGATGGTGACAGCATTTATTTTAGGGGTGGGGGGAAGATTGATCCCAGGTATTCTTGGGTTTTCTGAAATTGTTCAATCTCAAAGAAAAGTCTATGAAGAGTCTAGGCCTTTTTTCTCAATAATTCCCAAAGATATTATTTGTTCCCTTCTTTTCTTTGTGACAAGTTTTATCCTCGAAGGAATTGGTTTTACACATGAGGGGTTTTTTCTTCGAGCGATAGTGATAACTTATTTTTCATTTCGATACTGGCGCATTCATGAAAAAATTAAAACAGGGAAGTGGCATGGAAGAATGCTTAAGGTCTCCTGTGTTTTTTTATTTATTACTTCATGGCTTCTCTGTTTTTTTATTGAAGACTCTCTTCATATAAAACATCTTATTTATATTGGAACCTATTGTTTAATGACCTTAATGGTGGCCAGTAGGGTGATTATCGCTCATGGAAATGAATCCTTAGATATTGAGCATAAGAAAAATCCTTATCTTCTTGTGGGTTCTCTTGTCGTCCTTGCGGCACTGACAAGAGCTTCTGCTCATCTTATTCCAAACTCCTATATTGCCCATCTCGGCTATGCGGGGCTCGTTTTACTCTCTGCTACACTTATCTGGTCTTTCGTATTTTTAAAGAGATGCGTTTCACCAAGCTCCAATTTTTGATAAGTTATATTTTTGACTAATTTGATTATTGTAAACTGCTCAAATATACTGAAACCAAAATGGTTTCAGGCCCCGCAGCCGGTTTGCGGCAATATAAATCCGCTGGATGCATAAAAACTTGCCTTTAGGCAACTTTTTATGCACACGCGGGGAAGCGTAAGCGCTCGGTCTTATTTAGGAAAGTGTATTAACCAACCAAAGCTACGCCATATAAAAAACAGATCCACTACAATATAATTTTTGTATTGGATTTTTTTTTTAGAACTGAAGCATTATGTATAAACAGTTTGCGAGCGGCGACGCT
>JBMYPC010000198.1:0-4621 GCA_049599895.1 Bacteriovoracaceae bacterium
CAATTATGCGTATATTTCCTAAGTTGATAGGCAAAATGCAACTCAAGTATTTAAAGTAGTATTTGAAAGGTTAGATAACCTTGAGAAATTTGAGAATAAAAAGAATAACCGAAAGAAAATTGGTCTAAAATAAAAGATCTTTGTTTAAGTAACTCCCCAATATTACGTTGCTATTTCTTCTACCATATAAAAACTTCATGTTTACAAAGCTATATACACTTTGTTTACAAAAATAATGCAACCCATCTATTCACGTGTTATAACCTTTTTCATGGAACAGCAAACAACTTACATTAACACTCTTCAAGAGGTATTAGCCGCTAGACAATCTGCTAATCAAAGTTACTCCTTAAGAGCATTTTCCAGAGATCTAGGGATGCACCCATCCACTTTATCTCAGGTGTTAAATGGGAAAAAGAATATTCCTAAAAAGAATATGGCACAAGTTTTAGAAAACTTAGCCTTGTCTCCAGTTGAAGAAACTCTGTTTAGAGAAAACTATTACAGAAGAAAAACACGTTTAGATAATATTCAAATCAGCCAAGATTACTATCAACGAAAAATGGTTGATGAAACCAATTACAATATTTTAGCTGAATGGGAATACTATGCTCTTCTCACTTTAGTAGAAACTGATGACTTCGTATCAACAGTAGATTTTATATCAAAAAGATTAAAAATAACTAAAGAAAGAACAAGAGAAGTTATCAAGGGGCTCACAAAAGCGGGGCTTCTTGCTTATGACGAAAATGAAAAACTAGTCCTAACTAATGGCCCTCTTAGAACAACAGAGGATATTAGTAGTAAAGCATTAAAAAAATCACATAAAGAAACGCTCGATATGAGCAAAACGAAACTGGATGAAATAGAAGTCGAGTTAAGGGATTTTTCTTCGATGACGGTTGCAGTCAATCCCGAAAAGCTCCAGGAAGCCAAAACTGTTATTAGAGAGTTTCGCCAAAAATTGGCGTCACTTCTTAGAGACGGTGAAAAGACAGAAGTCTACCAACTGGCAATTCAACTTTATCCGCTAACTGAAACTTTAGAAAAAGATTTATAGGAGAATGAAATGAAAAACTTATTATTAATTGGAACAATTGGATTACTATCCACTGGCTTATTTGCCAACGAAAAAGGAAACGGCGGAGATGCAGTTGTCTGTAGAGACTCAAAAGACAAAATTATCTCAGCTGAACTACTTGATTATTACGAAAGTCGAAGATTTCGTGGAACCTCACGATCAAGTAAATTACCAAAAAGTGTTAGTTCGTACAAAGACTATGTAAATAAAGTTTTAAATGAAATAGATAGATTTGATCCTAGTAGAGTTGAAAGCTTAAAAACAACTACAAACTTATTATTAAAAGCTGCTAGAAATTACGATAATAGTGGTACACTAATTACTGATCAAGTTGTTTTTACACAAGATTACTTACAAAATATATCTGACTCGAATCATTTGGCATTTCCAAAGAACTGCAAAGTTGAACAGGTAGCGATACGAGTAGCAAAGATTTTTGAAGATGATCCAAGTTTTTTAATACAAGAAGAAATTTGGAATTCCCTTCCAAATCTAAGTAAAGCTGGCTTAATATTACACGAAGCTATTTATAAAGAAGCTGCTGACAACAACCGTCACTCAACATCTGTCTTCACTCGATACTTCAATCAGAAAGTCAGTTCAGTGAACTTTAAAAATTTTAATTTTGTGGATTATCTTAATCTGTTAAACAAAATAAAATTTAAAAAAATTATACACAGGAACTACATCTTAAGCACAGAAGTAAAAGAGTATTCGCAAACTGGCTTTTATAGAAGTAAAGACACAAATTATCGTTCTTTAAATCCTGTAATAGTATTTGATACTAATGGAAATATAAATCCGGATTTAATAAGACTTGCAAATCCAAGAGATATTTATTTTAGCCTGGAAAGTAAAGGTTATAGCTCAATCGATATTATTGTTAAAATTGATGGAAAAGTTATCTGCTCCTCCGATTCGATTTTAATAAAAGAAATTGAGTTAGAAAATTCACGTGGTAAAATTTTTTATACGCATAAATGTCAATTTGAATTATTAACAGGTTCTTATAATTTTGAGGTTACAATTAGTAGTAATTCTAAATATAACCTTTCCAATTTTTGGCATTTAATGCCTCCTGGTAAATCTGAACTTGGAACACTCGATGCATATAAATTAAAAATGGAAAAAAATAAAACTTATACTTATTCAGGCGCTGTAACCGTTGAATAACATGAGTTTGACATCTCCTTAAACTAAAAAAGCCAGTGTAATGCTGGCTTTTCTTATATCTTAAACTAATTTGTGATTAAAAAAGGTGGCCTTCCTTGGCCAGCAGTTAAATTCGAGAATTAAACTGTTTCCATCCTTGGGATTGCTTCTTCCATGAGGCATTACTTTAAATATGTTTTACCTTCAATTATATACGTCTTAGGAATATAAGTTCCCAAACTGATCATCGATAAAAAGGTTTTCCAATCGTCTTTTTTCTCGGTGATCTTTACACTCGCAAGTGAATCAATCCCATGGTCTCCAACTTCGCTATCAACATATAGAACATGTTCAGCTGGAACTATTCCCCACAGATAAAAACTTTTTTCAACTTCAATAAAAACTTTTTTTACGTGATTCTCTTTTTTAGTAAAACTAATAGGAATCTTTTTATTTTTCGTTCTTATTACTGTTGAAGAACAACTAGTTATCAGAATTATTGTTATTATAAATAAAGCTGATACTAATGTTTTCATCACTAATTTTCCTGTAAAAATATTGTCTCAGGCCTCTCAATTATCTGTCAAAAACTTTTTTTCGCACAAAATCATCGGACCAGAGGGATAATGATTCACACTCCCATTAACAGGGAAGATATCGATTTTTTGCCCCGATATTATTTTTTAAAATAATTTTTTTGTGGAAAACTTTAAACAATTTAATTTTAGAATTACTTAGTCTTAGCTTGAAAATATTTTGAAGGTGACTCTTTATTAACTTTCTTAAGAATGAATTTAGAAGCCTCAATTAGTTTACCTTCATCGAGATTATGCTTAATATTTAAGCTATCAAAAAGATAAACAAGATCTTCTGTCGCAACATTTCCGGTTGCTCCGTTTGCATATGGACACCCACCCAGACCACCAGAAGAAGAATCATAGTTAGTTATTCCATGCTTTAAACTTATTAAGATATTCGACAAGGCCATGCCTCTGGTATCATGAAAGTGCATGGCGATTTTTTTCTTATCAACTTTTTCTAATATGAAACTTAAATATTCATCAACTTGTTTTGGAGTTGCGACGCCAATAGTGTCACCTATAGAAATATCTTCAATATTATAAGCAATGAATTTTTGAATCACATCAAGAAGTGCTTCTTTACTCATGTCTCCTTCATAGGGGCAACCAAATGCAGTAGAAATATAAGCGCGAATCTTTACTCCATCTGCCTTTGCAAGTTTTATCACCTCTTCCATTCGTTCAAAACTTTCATCAACTGTGCAGTTGATATTTTTCTTAGTAAAAGAATTTGAAGTCGCACTAAAAAGTGCAATTTCTTTAACTCCACACGCTTTTGCTGCTTGGTAGCCAGTTATATTGGGAACCAAACATAAAAATCGTACATTATTTGTATTATTTAAGGAGCTAAGCTTGCTATAAAGCTCAGTGGCATCACCCATCTGAGGAATAGCATCTGGACGCACAAAACTTGTTACTTCAATAGCTTCGTGACCAGCTTCAATTAACTTTTCAATGTAAGTAATTTTATCATCAAGACTTATAATTTCTTTTTCGTTTTGTAATCCATCTCGTGGACCTACTTCTACAAATGACACTGTTTTTGGAAAAGTATCAAACATATTAATTTTCACCAGACCCTTCTACAACAGCAAGTGCTGCTCCACCAGTAACCTGATCACCTTCATTAAAGCAAATCTTAGCAAGTTTCCCATCAATTGGAGCCTTAATAGTATGCTCCATTTTCATAGCTTCCATTATCAGAATAGAATCACCTTTTTTAAGCTCATCACCAACAGCTGCTATGATTTTAAATATTTTTCCTGGCATTGGCGCGTTTAATGATCCGGCACCTCCACCGCTTGATTTTGAGCGTCTCTGCTCACTTGAAACAAGTTTTGCTTCAAACTCTTGACCAAAAATATGAAACTCACCGTCACTTGATGTGGAATAATTTAAAATATGATTTTCTCCATCACTATTTAGAAGAGTTTGGCCTTGTTTTAATGATTTAAAGTTATAGCTATATTTCTTACCATTATACTCAAAAGATATATTAGACTCATCTCGAACTACATTCGAAATAGTCTGCTCAATTCCATTAATTGATATTTTCTTTTCCACTACACATTCCTAAATGAGTTTATATTATCCCAAGCTGTAATAGCTGCAACCCCACTATAACTGTTTTTCTTAGATGCACTTCCAGTAAGCATCACCGCAATGGCTTGAGCAATCTTTTCATCAGCAGTTTTAATTGGCGCAAGAGCATCTCCATAAGTTTCAATAAAGTGAGTATCCACTTGTCCTTCAACAAATTTTGGATGATCTAAAACTCGCCTTAAATAATCTCTATTAGTTGTTAATC
>JBMYPC010000199.1:0-4578 GCA_049599895.1 Bacteriovoracaceae bacterium
TTATTTATTTCAAAGTTGCTTGGCGCAAAGTTATTCGCTTTTGCTGTTCCAAGAAGCCAGTCGTTAATGGTGTTGAAACTTTTCACTTCACTTTCAAATTTCTCAGAGTTGTAAAGTCCTACTTCACAAAAATGGCCTGCAACGGTTTTCCCCGTATTGGATGTAATACCATTTCTTCTTCGGTATTCCGATCTAAGGTTCCTTACAATTGCTTTTGTTCTTGGACTGTCATCATCAAGGCTGTTGAAATAAACTTGCTCGCTACTCCGTGCCTTAAACCCTGATTCTTGGAAACCTGTGAAAACACTCATCGAGTTTCCACCTTTTCTGACATCTAAAGTTCCGCTTTTTCCATTATTCCTAAAGCGAACAGCTGCTGCGACGGAGTCAATCGGGGAAACCATGTTTTTTGTTTCGTTGTAAAAGTCTTGAGATTGGATTTGAGACCTTCGATATTCTGATAGAAAGTTGTGATAATTAAGAGCATCTGTTGCTGCAAAAGCGTAGCACCAACTCGCAGGGCTTTGATTAGAGACTGGTGGCATCAGTCTCTCTAATTTTCGTGCATCATACTTCATGCTATTTTCTTGAGTTTTATCTAAAGGTTTTTTTCCACACAGGGTTTCATCGAGAGAATTTGCAAGCGAATTCCATGAGAAAAAATAAATAAGGAAAAAGCCAAAGAGTCTCACTTATTGAAGTCCTTGTTTTGAGGTGATTCAAAATGAGAATAGTAGAGGTCCCAGCTGCTGATTACTGTTTTGTCGCTAAAAGCACAAAAGCTTTTACGTTGATTTTCATTCTTCGAAAGAGAAAGTGGCGCACCCCCATGATATTTACAATAAGCAGATGCTGCATGTGGAAGATTATCTATATAGAGTTCTATTTTCTTAAGATCTTTCGGTTTTGCTAAAAAAACTCTATAAGCATGACAGCTTTGTATTTTTTCAGTGCAGATATCATTCAAAAGAGCACCATTATAATTTGAGAATGGTATTGAAAGTATATCTTTGTCAGCGACAAGAAGGTAATTTGTAAACAGTGTCTGCGAGTCACAAAAGGAGATTTTGCTAAAAGCAAACACCGCCAGTAAGCAAAGGTTTTTCATATATATTCAATCGGTTAAATGACTATTATATTTGAGATTTTCCTTTGGACCTCTTAAACAAAACGTTTTTGCAGAGTTACGTTCTTAGAATAAGCTTTTGAGTGCCAAGGATTGTTGGCATTTTCGTTATAGGATAATCCTAGTTGCAAAATGATGTATTGCAATCGCCCCACAAACAGAGACATTCAGGGAGTTTTTCTTCCCACTCATATTGATTTTTAAGGTTTGATCAACTTCTTTTAAGAGTGTTTCAGATAGACCATAGCGTTCATTTCCAAGGATTAAGGCCATTGGATATGACGGAGTAAAACTCTCAAGATCTTTAGCAGAAGCCTCTGTTTCAAAGGCGTAAAGATTCATATTCTTTTCTCTGAGTGATTCAAGACAATCAAAAGTTGATTCCCAATAACTCCACTTAATCCACGAATCTGTGCCAAGTGCAGATTTTGCTGTTTTTGAATTTTCAGGAGTTGGGGTGTAGCCACATAAATGGATGTGTTCAATGCCAAATGATTCAGCACTTCGAAACAGACTTCCTACATTGAAAGAACTTCGTAAGTTATCAAGAACCAAATGAATGGGCCTGGTTTCAATATTTTCTTTTTGAAAATCATCAACTGTTGAAATTAAAAAGTCTTGATCTTTGAGGTCTTTCTTTTGAAAACGCTCAAGCCAAAGAATGACTTTATGAAATTCATTTTGATTTTTTTGATCTTTTTTATCCTCGGGATGAGTCTTTAAAAGTTCTTGAATATTGTTTTTGATAAACTCATCTTTATGATTTTCGCTGACATAGTTGAGATATTCATAGAATTCTTGGATATCAGTCTTTGGAAAACCTTGGTCTTCAATTTGTCTTGAAAACCGCCAAAAAGTATCAAAAAGATGCTTTTTGCTGAAAGATTGCAGGGCTTTTTTGGGAATATTGAGACTCATAGCAAATATATACAAAAATAGGTCTAAACTTACAAACACCGTGCGCTGACGCTTACTGGAAGTCTGCGACGCCTGAAAACTCAATCGTTTTCAGTTCACTAACGAATAGAGATTTGCTAAATTCTATCATCCAAAAAAACGAAATAGACTCGATTGGAGAGCGTTGTGTCAGAGAAAAAAGAGCTTATTACAGCTGCCTTACCTTATGCCAATGGACCGATTCACTTTGGTCATCTTGCTGGGGCCTATCTTCCCGCAGATATTTATCATCGCCATCAAAAACTGATGGGAAAAGAGACGCTTTTTATTTGTGGCAGCGATGAGCATGGGGTTGCGATCATGCTGAACGCTAAAAAGGCTGGAATGGATTACAAAGAATATGTTGATAAATGGCATAAAGAACATTCTGATCTTTTTAAGGCCTGTGGAGTTGAGTTTGATTTTTTTGGACAAACTTCAGCGGACTACCATGCTGAAGAAGTCGTTCCTTGGTTTAATATTCTCAATGAAAAAGGATTAATTGAATCAAAAGAAAACCAGCAACTGTTTTGTAATAGCTGTAAGAATCATCTTCCCGATCGATTTGTCGAAGGGAAGTGTTATGTTTGTGGTTATGACAAGGCCAGAGGTGATGAATGTCCAAATTGTGGGACATTTATTGAACCAACCAAACTTACAGAAACAGTTTGCCAGATCTGTGGTAGCCAAGAAATTTCTGAAGTCTCTGTTACTCAATATTTTCTTATGCTTTCAAAGTTTCATAAAGAGTTTCGATCTTGGTTTGAAGGAAAATCTGATTGGAAAAAAACGGTTTATCCTTTTGTAAAAAAACTTTCTGATGAAAGCCTTCATGACCGAGCGATCACAAGAGATCTTGATTGGGGAATCGATGTTCCTCTTGAAGGCTGTGATGGTAAGAAGCTTTATGTTTGGTTTGATGCTCCTATTGGCTATGTTTCAAATACAAAAGAATATTTAAAACGATCGGGATCAAGTGAAGACTATCTTAAAGACTGGTGGAAAAACGATCAGGTCAACATCACCAACTTTATTGGGAAAGATAATATCATTTTCCATGCGATTATTTTCCCTGTGATGAGTATGGCCTCGGACAGGGTTAACCCTGTTACCAATGTTCCCGCTAATCAGTTTCTAAACCTTGAAGGAAAACAATTTTCTAAATCCACTGGCTGGTACATTGAAGGCAAAGAAGCTATTGAAGAATTTGGCCAAGATGCCATTCGCTATTACCTTATATCAATTCTTCCTGAGATGTCGGATTCCTCATTTTCATGGAGTCAGTTTCAAGCAAAGATTAATGGTGAGCTTGCCAATAATATTGGAAACTTCATGAACCGTTGCTTGAAGTTTATTCAAAAGAATTGGCCAGATGGTTTAGAAGGGAAGTTTTTTAAAGGGTTTTCTGAGTCTGAAAATGGAAAGAACCTTTCAAAAGATATCCAAGAATTGAATCAATATATGAACCAGTTTGAGTTTCGAAAGGGACTTGAAAAACTTATGTTCATTGGGCAATCGGCGAATAACTTCTTTTCTGATCGTGCACCTTGGGCAGAAGTGAAAGAAGATAAAGAAAAAGCTGCGCAAACTCTTGCCTATTCTGCAATCTATGCTTTTACCCTGGGCTGTTTGTTTAAGCCATTTCTTCCTGGTTTATCTTCAAAAATTTTAAATCATTTTTCTTCTTTTGTAGATGAAAAGACCATTCAAGAAGTTTATTGTGGCGAGATTCAAAACTTTTGTCAGAGCTTAATCGATAATGGGCTACAGTTCACCGAGAAGGTAGAGGCTTTAGTTCCAAAGATTGAAAATGAAAAAATTCAAGCTCGTCTCGAGCAGCTTGAGGCAATTCAGTAGGAGAGCCTCTTAGTTGTAAAGGAGATAGATTGTATCAACGACAAAGTCATTAGCCGCTTCATAGTACAAGAAGTTCTCGACAGGGGTTGGAAATAAAATTTTTGCATTGATGGGGTCATGGATTTCGGGTCTTCCAGATATAAGAAACCCTGACTTGTGGTTAGTATCAATTCCTCCAAGTACTTGCTGAGCAAAAAATTCATCAATGTGGCTTTTCTTAATTTGCGGGCGCAAAAAGTAATAACTACAGCGGCTTTCAACCCCGTGACAGCCAGATATGACGATTGAAAACTAGTATTTATTTGATACCAGTTTTTGACTAGTAATTTTCACCGGTTAGCCTATAATTAAGAAAACAATTTGAGAGGGAGCTCACAATGGCTAAGCTTTGGGGACTTACATTTTTACTTATTTTTTCTTCGTGTAGCACACTGAAACCAGGTCTTGAGATTGAAGGGGCTGGCGGGGTGAAAGAGAACCTTGAGCTTGAGCAAAAAGCCTATCAAATCGACAATGATAAAGGTGTCCATTTTTTTTTTGGAATTACACCTAAAGGAATAAAGATTTCCGCTGATAAAAAGACTTTGGAGATTTCACAAAAATATCAAGAAAAGTTTGAATTATTGGGTGCCGTTAAAGCTGATTACACTGCTAAAGAA
>JBMYPC010000200.1:0-4576 GCA_049599895.1 Bacteriovoracaceae bacterium
GATCAGTATTTCCGCTACGCTTCAAAATTGCCCACTGGGCATTTTTGACGCGCAACGGTGGCGCAACCGGTAGGAGTCGAACCTACGACCACCTGATTCGTAGTCAGGTACTCTATCCAGCTGAGCTACGGCTGCGCATGGAGTGGTAAATTAGATGTGTTGTTAGACTCTGTCAACAATTGCGCGGTCGGCAAGTTGTTATTTCACGACCTTAAAGTTCTTATACTCACCTAGGCGATAGCCTGTAAGCCATTCAAGAAGGTCTGTCACCATCAGGTTTATATCGCCAGAATGATAGGCCCTCGGTAACGACATCATATCAATCTCATTGCGGTTGGCCTCAACCCAGTCCCCCATGACCTTGGGATGAGTCCCTTCAAAGGCCTTGACCCCCCAAATACGCTTATATTCAAACTCTTCTTTGGCAACGAAATCATCACCATGATAATGAGTGGCCATCACCTTGACCTTCTCTTTCATGATGCTCTCTTTTCTGGCCCATCCATAATGATAAATGTGAGCGGGGATTTGTTTTGCCCTTAGCTTCGTTTCGTTCTTAAAGCGAAAACCTTGAGCATCTTTCCAGCTTGAGACATCAATATTGTTTTTTATGGTTCGAATTTCTCTTTTATAGATCTGTCTTGTGAATTTATAGGCATCAACATTTCCATAGAAATGATAATAATGAAACAGAAGTCCATGGAGATCATTTCGATCGATAAGCTCTTTAAAGCCTTTTTCAATTTCGGGATAGTCTTTTTCATGAAGGACTTCATCACCTTGAATGTACTGACAGACTTTTCCCTTGCAATGATTTAAGGCATAGTTTGTGTGAGCACCGTATATATGATCACCAAGATCTTTATTCCCCTTCCAATAAGACTTTAGAAATTTGTACTTTTCAGTGTTTAGAGTGTCTCTTAAATATTCATAGGTTCCATCATCTTGCGCACAAGCTTCATCATCAAAGCAAACATTAATAACAACTTCATCACAAAGAGGCTCAACGCTCTTTAGGCTTTCAGCAATAGGATAACCTAGAGACATTCCATTTTTAACAAATGTAAATCCTGAAACTGTTGTCATTAACCTAAACTCTCACCTTTATTTTGTTTTTCATCAAAACCAATTTCACTTCTTTCATACATAATAAGCTTTACAAGAGAGCGGTAGATTGCGGTTTGAAAAGCGATCACAATTCCCACCTTCCCAAGTTTTAAACATTTAAACCAAATCTGAAAAAAGGTTCCCACAAAAGATAGGAAAACAATAAACGCATTGGTTTTTTTGCCTCGTTGAATTTTTTCTTCTGCCACTGTTACTGCAAACCTTGGAAGTTTTCGAATCCATTCATTAAGTCCGTAGCGATTGTCGTGAAGAATTCTGTATTTCGAAGGAAAGTTTTCGATTAACTCAGAGGTTTCAAAAGTTTCTTTTCCATCAATAAGATGTGTGTGATGAACTCCACCTGAATAACGAACTCGATTTTTTATAAATAGCCTTTCCTGATATTCACTTTTTCCATAACCCGATTCAATTTGCTCTCCAAGATAGTACTCAGTTCGCATAATTCGATAGAGTACTTTCGAAGGATTAGAGTTAACCACTCGATAGATCTCTTCTGCAGTGTCTTTATTGAGGGCCTCATCCGCATCAATCATGAAACACCATTCGTGACTTGCTTTTTCAAGAGAATAGTTTCTCTGCTCAACAAAGCCTGGCCATGGGTTTTTATAAATTTTCACATTGTCATAACTTGCAGCAATTTCAAGAGTTCTGTCAGTGCTTCCGCCATCGACAAAAACCACCTCATCAAATATTTTTAGCGAGTCGAGGCATCTGACGACTGTTTGCTCGACATTTTGCGCGATAATTAAAACGGAGACTTTTTGACTCACTTCTCTCTACTTTTGGGCCATAAATTGTAGTTAATGCAATAAAACTAACGTATTCTCTAAGATATGAAAATAGTTACTGATATAAGTAAGATTAATGACTTAAACTGCGGTTTGGGTCAATTCTCTTACCATTTGGCTGAAAATCTCTATAAGCTTGATAGGGATCTCCATTTTTATGCCTATGAGAACGATCGAAATGTATTTTCTGGGGAAATCCTTAAAAAGAAAAAATGGCACCGAAAACTTCCCTTTCTTTTTCAAAAGCCCAAAGTTTGGCATGCGACACATCAAGATGTTGATGTTTATCCAAGCTCAAAAGGTATTAAAAGAATTCTCACTGTTCACGATCTCAATGCTCTCACTGAAATAGAATCTCCAGAGCGAAAGAATAAATATCTCAGAAAATTACAAAAGAAAGTTGATGCCGCCGATATCATTACCTGTATTTCAGATTTCACTAAAACTGAGATTGAAAAGAACTTAAATGTAAAAGAGAAGAGAGTTGAAGTCATTTATAATGGTGTTTGCCTTAATCAAAATGAGAGCCCTCTAAAACCAAAAGCTTTAAAGTTTTCTTCTAAGGACTTTCTTTTTTCTCTTGGAACTGTTGTTCCTAAGAAAAATTATCGAATTATCCTTGAAGTGGCTAAGAAAGACTCCTCTCTTAACTTTGTCATTGCAGGAACACTCTTTCACGATCACGCAAAAGAACTTTTAAAAGAAGTTGAAAAACTTGGACTTCAAAATCAAGTTCAATTTCTTGGAGAAATTACTGAAGCTGAAAAAAACTATCTTCTTCAAGAGGCCAAAGCCTTTTTTCATCCTTCTCTCCTGGAAGGTTTTGGACTGCCAATTATTGAATCTATGGCCAATGGAATCCCGGTTGTGAGTTCAAATGCTTGCAGTCTACCTGAGATCGGAGGAGGCTTAAGCTTTCTTTTCAATCCTCACAATTCAGACGAAGCCTATAAAGCCATTCAATTGATGCTCGAAAGTGAAATCGATAGAACGAAATTGATTCAGCATGGAACGAGCTTTAGCTGGAAAAAAGCGGCAGAAGCTTATTACGACCTTTACCTTAGTCTTCTTTAAAAATGTTTTTTAAGACCAGCTGAGAAAACCTTTAGATCTTTTGAAACAGAGTCGTGACTTCTATAAAGAAAATCAAGCCAGATACCTGTCTCATCAATGATCTCGACAGAACTTCGTCCTCGGTACTCTTGAATAAAACGATCTGAACGAGAAAAATATTTTCCCTCCAAAACGAGCGAAGCCTCTTTATATTTCAACTTAAGCCCGATATCAAAGCTAGGATAAAATAAAGCAGTCTCCTTATTTATATTCCCATCAAGAGAAATAAGAGTCCATGTCGCGAGAGAATCCCAAAGAAATGACAAACCAACACCAAACTCAGGAGTGGCCATTAAATCCTGATTGCAATGATAACAATCTCGACTGCCATCAACCTTGACCTTCCAGCTTCTCATTTTAAAGATAGGGTCGAAGTCTTCAAGGGAAAGAATATCAACAATCTTAAATGAATCAAGGTAAGACTTTGCAGAATCTTTTTCAAATTGAAATCCAAAATAATCAATAAATGACCATCTCGAAATTCCTTCTTCGCTATCATTCTTTCCATGATAACCAAACTCATAGGAAAGGCCGTATCTCTCTTTTGAAGACGACCGTTTATAATATGTTTCAATTTTTGATGGAGAATGAGCTCTTATTGGCCAAACATTGTTTTCAATTTTGACCTCATTTGTCTCTCCAAGAGTTGATCGCTTCTCAAGAATTTCTGAGAAGATCTTCTTTTCCTCTTCAGGTAGATTTGTTTGCTCCTCATAGTTTTTATATTTCCAATAACTTCCAAGAACCTCTAATACCTTAGGGTCATTAATTTTCTTGACGTACTCGATATCATGTAACGCCGAACGAACCATTGATCTTTGATCAGAGCTTAAATTTTGATACAAGTTAAGAGTAAACTTTTTAACAGAGGGGCGAAAGTTTTGAGTACCTTTGATAATAGGTGATTTTTTAATTGTTTCAATGGGATGAACAAAGGTCGGATAGCTTTCTGTTAATTTCAATTTGGGGTTCACGGTCTCTAGTAAAGTGAGTAAATAAAAACTGCAATTTTCATCAAAAAAGTAATAGCGAAAACCAGTGTTATTTGAAAGCTCCCAAAGATGATAAAGGAAGAACTGAATTTCTTCATTATTGAGTTTAAGCTCATACTCCCATAAATCTCTTGATTCTGAATTATTATAGAGGCCCACATTCAAATAATTCGGCTTCAGATTATAAAACCCTGTATAGCCACCAAAGATCCCCTTTGCAGCATAGGTCATAAAGTTATCAGTCGGATCAGTCGTTGCACGAAAACCAACAACATAATCTAGCAAGGGATCTTCATTCTCACGAGAAAGGCGAATAAAACTATGACCAAACATTGAAGCAGGATTGCTTGGATAAGGTCCTGCAAAAACCATATAGAGTTTTTTAACGGAAAGTCTTTCCATCCACTCTTTAAGATCGGGGCATTCCTCTAAAGGGTCACGGTTTGATTTCAATGCATTCTTTTTTTTAAGAAAGAGAAACCTCGCAGGAAAGGCACAAATTGGTTTCTTCTTAATGTGTCCAACTTCTTTTTGTGATTGCTTAAAAGCCTCAAT
>JBMYPC010000201.1:0-4517 GCA_049599895.1 Bacteriovoracaceae bacterium
TATCTCATCAAGAACTTCTCCTACAGCATAAACTTCATCAGGAGTATCAAGAAATTTATTTGAATTCCTTTTCTTTAATACTGAACAACGAAATAGTGTCATGGATTCATCCTGGCCTCTAAGTATCTTCTAACGTCTCGAAGATGGCTTGGATGCTCAAAGATATATGAAAGTGGTGATAGCTCTTTAAAAGCACGATGCTCTGTCTCTAACCATTTCACCTGATCTTCCGTTTTTACAAAATAACTAGATATTGTGTCATAAAGCTCAATAAGCTCATAAACCTGTACATCATCTGGTGTATACTTATCCTTTGAGACTTTTACACTTCTCTTCTTGAACCATCCATTAACAGTTGATGATGGTTTATGTAACAGTTTCGCAATTACCACTTCATCGAACCCAAACTCTTTTTGAATTCCATGCAATATCTTATAAAGTCCTCTGTGAAGGTCTTCTGGTGAAGATGATTCTAAAGGTTTTGGTACTAATGCTTCCATATTAACGCCCCTGTTATACAACTCCATTATACCCCCCCTTCATACTATTTAGTATTAATTTTATACACGACACATAAAAACTTAAAAATATCATTTAATTACAGGTAGTTAAAAACGATACCAATTAGTACCCACTATTCCTAATGAGCTGAAATCACGTCAACTAAATAGTGTTGAACCGCCACCAATATCAAAGATATTCTTAACCCACATTGGACAAGTACCAATAAGAATTGAACCAATAACTGAAATAACTGCGAGTCCAAACCTCTGATCTTTTAAATGCCACCCTGCTGATAAGATACCCAGGCCAGCAAAGATTCTAGTCCCCCATTTAAACAAAGCTGTATCAACCATTCTCAATAAAGTACCGGCCGCTTCAAGCTTGTCTGAGCTATCTTGGCCAGGTAGTTTTATAGACCCTGCAAAAGCACTATCAGATAGCAGGATTCCAACTAAAACAACTAAGAACATTAACAGGAATAGCTTTTTCCCCAACTCTTACAATTGAATAAGGAACCCCAATTCCTGAATTCATTATTTTAAGTTCCTGTAGCTCTTTGAGTAATTGAGAACGTTCTTTGTTTAACTCATCAAGCTTCTCAATATCTTCTATACGCTTAACATTTTCCAAAATAAACTAAGCCGCTTTTAAGAACATATCAATATAGCCACGAATCTCATTCTCCCAAAATTCTCTAAGTCGCTTGTCCTGAGAGGTTATCATTGTCATAAACTTATTAACGACTTCCTCCATGACAGAAGATGTACTCAACTCTAAAAATTCAGAAATTGCCAATAGCTCAATCATCATTTTAGGTTTGAACTGAATATTTACCTTTTTCTTTTCTTTATCATTTATAAATGAATCATAAATTTCAGTATTTAAAACAGAATCAAATTTTGAAGATTTGTTTTCATCTCGATCAACAACATTAAAATAAATTGTTACGAGGGCCCTAAAGAAAACAATGGTATCAATGACTTGGAGTGGAGGACACTCTTCAAGGCTTTGTGAAGTAGATGGCCCGTCACCCTTAGGGCGAACAGGGATGGATTCGTGCGCCCTTTTTTCTGTACGAAAAGCTTACTGGCCCGAATTTACGAGTTGCGAATCATTGTATGCTAATAGAACTTGATTTTGTATTTCTGTCCAATCATCAGAATCAACATTTATTCTATAAACCTTAAAAGGACATTGCTTAATAATGCCAGCCGTCACTCGAGAAATCTCATCGGCAAAACCAAAAATTGCTTCCGGATTCGATAAGCCTCATTCTTTGCCCAAGGAGAAACAGAGATTGGTTCTACTTTTTCTTCCACCCAAGATTCCCTACGCTCTTTCATAATGGACTTAAACCTCCCAGTCGGATTGTCACTATAAAGGTAAATTAAAGTGGGGTTGATGTTCTTCAAGAGCTCAAATATATTCAAAACAATCTGGATTCCTGAGTCTACTTGATCTATCCAAAGTGGAAAATTGACCTGTTGTTGAATCGTCATAGACTCCTGAATATACAACGTGTCTTTTTTGTAATCATTATCCAAAAAGTCATTTCAATTATTTATTACTTTTTCAGAAAACTCTTGGAGTGAAGTAGAAGGACTCGTACCTTCCTCAAAACGAAATGGGTTTCGGTCATCAGTCTCAAGAATTAACTCGACACTTCCTCTAGAACTCAACTTAGATGCCAAGCTCTTTGCAGTTGTGCTTTTTCCTGTTGGGATTTTCACTGCACAGATAGGTAAAGTTATATTTGAAAAAACGAATTAACCAAGCCTGACATGACTCTAATATGCAGGGGACGATGAAGACATAAAAAAGCCCCTTGTTAAAACAAGAGGCTAAATTTTAAATCACTTAAGGCCTAGGCTTACCATGTTATCAACTTGTGTACAAAAGTAAGGCTTTTCCCTCGGGCTTTTTATTTTTTGCGAATCCGACTGTCTCGTGAGATTTTCTGACACTCTCCAAAAAGTTCGCGCTTAATACTAGCCTGAAATTATTTATGAAATGACTTTTGAATAAAACTGTTATTTTCCTAAAGCTTTTTTAATTCGAGCACCATAGTCAGCATCTGCCTTATCAAAATGTGGAAGCATCCTCTCTTGAATCTCCTTCTTCGCTCCCCCTAGAGAACCAGCAATATTGCTCACAAGCTGACTCCTCTGTTTTTCACCCATCATTCGGTAAAGGTTACCAGCTTGAGTATAATCATCAATTCCATCTCTATGATCAAAACGACTTAATGCCTCGGGAGATAAGCTTAAAGGGGGTTCAGTATAATTTTCGTCACTAGAAGCGTGCTCTTTCCCATCAAAACTTGAATTGTCATAAGTGCTAAAGTTCTTTTTATTTCTTCCAGTCTTAGGGGCCATTGCTCCATCTCTTTGATAGTTATTAGCTTCAGTAGCTCTCGGAGCGTTGACGTGTAAGCTATTATAATTTGCTCCCAGTCTATAGCGATGTGCATCTGGATAAGCAAACATTCTCGCTTGAAGCATTCGATCTGGACTTGCTCCAATCCCAGGAACAAAGTTTGAAGGAGAAAAAGCACTCTGTTCTACTTCTTCAAAATAGTTGTCAGGGTTTTTATTTAACTCTAGTTGGCCAACTTCAATTAGAGGGTAGTCTTTGTGTTCCCAGACTTTAGTTACATCAAAAGTATTGGGATATTTCTCAGCATCTTTTTCAGGCATGATTTGAATTTTAACTGTCCAAGAAGGAAAGTCTCCCCTTTCAATGCTATCAAATAAATCAACATGAGCAGCCTGAGGATTTTCTCCTACTATTTTCGCCGCTTCTTCATTTGTTAAAGTTTTGTTTCCTTGGTTCGTTTTAAAGTGCCACTTAATCCAAAACCTTTCACCTTTATTATTCCACATCCCATAAGTATGAGAACCATAACCATTCATATGTCGATAACTAAGAGGAATTCCTCTATCACTCATGAGAATTGTTACTTGGTGCAAAGACTGAGGGTTCTGAGACCAAAAGTCCCAAACAGCATTTGGGTCATTAACACCTCTAACAGGACATCTTTTTTGAGTATGAATGAAATCAGGAAACTTAATTGCATCTCTAATAAAAAAGACTGGTGTGTTATTTCCTACCACATCGTAGTTGCCTTCTTTTGTATAAAATTTTACAGCAAAACCTCTTGGGTCACGAACCATATCCGAAGAACCTTGTTCTCCTCCAACTGTGCTAAATCTCAAAAAAAGTTCTGTTTTTTCGCCTTCATTTTGTAAAAATTTTGCTCTCGTAAACTCTTTAAGGCTGTTTGTCAGAGTAAAAGTTCCATAAGCCCCTGAGCCTCTAGCATGAACGACACGTTCAGGAATTCTCTCCCTATTGAAGTGTGCTAACTTTTCAACCAAATGATGGTCTTGAATTGCGATTGGCCCATTTTTTCCAAATGTAATACTATTTTCATCATTACTGACAGGCATACCTGCCGATGTTGTTAATGTCTTTTTTTTCATTATGCGACTCCTTTGAAGTAAATCTGTTACTTATTTATCGCATCAATCTTGACATAGATAAAATATTATATTTCTATACAGTGATAGTTAAAAACTAACACAAGATCTCTAACTAGCCAATATTATGACAATCACACAACTTGAATACATTATTGCAGTTAGAAGAGAGGGTAACTTTAGAAAAGCAGCCCTTTCTTGCCATGTCACACAGCCAACATTAAGTGCTCAAATTCAAAAAGTAGAAGATGAGCTTGGTGTTGTTATATTTGATAGAACTAAATCCCCCACTGTTCCGACTAAAATTGGAGAGAAGATAATTAAGCAAGCCGAAATAGGCCTTTGTGAGATTGAGAAAATAAATGAGATAGTAGAAGAAGAAAATGGAGTTATTAAGGGACATTTAAACATTGGAGCAATTCCAACTATTTCACCATATTTAACACCTCATATACTTAAAAAATTTTGTATGAAATACCCCGATGTAGAAGTGATTGTTCAAGAAATGACTACTCAAAATTGCCTAAGTCAACT
>JBMYPC010000202.1:0-4506 GCA_049599895.1 Bacteriovoracaceae bacterium
TCTCTTTCACTGTTAACTTAATCATTTTCTTAGGAGAATCAGCTTTTTTAAAAAGATGAGGAGTGACTTGGTTAACTCTAACATCAGTACACTGCGCTGAAAGTAAAACAGCAATTAAAAGAGTGTATGGGTCAGTATGATCTAAAGGTATAGGAGTCTCTGGAAAAAGCCGCTCCAACTCGCCCAGAATATAATCAACCCGTTCAGATTTGTTCATAGAATCTTTCTCGCTAGTTGCCTAATTTAATTAACCTGGTCCAATATAATCTTATGAACTTCTCTCGTATAGTGATTTCCATTACGACAATACTCGTCAAGACCTATCAAAAGGCCTTATCTCCATTTCTGGGGACCAATTGTCGCTTCACGCCAACGTGTTCGGAATATGCGCTTGAGTGCGTCAAAAAGTATCCTTTATACAAAGCTATTTTTAAAATTTTTTATCGTATAATCAGATGCCATCCCTTTCATCCCGGAGGACATGATCCGTCTTAAAAACCTAAGTCTCCTATTCGCGATCTCTTATGCATCTCTTTTATGGGGAGCGCTCCCGCTAAAACCAACAACAACTCTCAAACAGGTCGAATCTAAAAAAGAAAGACTTCACGAATCCCAAGAATTAAACCAAGAAACCGAAAGTAAACTCAAAAGACTTTTGAAAAAACATGGCCTCTCTGAAGACTCCTTGAGCCTTAATGTTCAATCGATTAATGAAAAAAAAAATCTTTTTAAATACCGCACAGGTAAAGAACATATTCCCGCTTCGGTCACAAAGATTTTTACAACATTTTTTGCTCTTAAAACTCTTGGCCCTAATCATCGTTTTCAAACAACTCTGGCCTACGACGGAAAAATTAAAGGGACCACATTAAAGGGTAATCTCTACCTCATTGGAGGAGGAGATCCTTATTTTACCAGCGAATTTCTTTTAAACTTTGCTCTCGAACTTTATAAAAGAAAAATTTATAAGATTGAAGGGAACTATTATTTTGACGATTCTCACTTTCCTCGAATTGATAAAATCTCTCTTGTTGGAATGGATGATCATACTTACAACAGCTCTGTTACGGCCTTGTCCTCAGACTTTAATCGAATTCGAATTCTGTTCCCGCGAAACCAAGAACCAAGTTCCTTACCTAAGCTTGGCTCTCTTATTCTTAAAAAGTCTAAAGAAAAATTTGGGCCTGGAGAAAAGTTTCTGAGAGACTTTAATGTGGATATGACATCACTCTCGCCTCCAGAAGCTCCAGAGAAATCTTCAATTAATGATCCCGAAAGATGGTTTAGTTCTAGTCTTCAAAGCTACAGTCGTGTTGAAGAAATCCCACTTCGAAACCCAAGTCTTCACGCCGCCTCTAAACTCAACTTCTACACTCAAAAATTTGGATTGTTTCTTCCAACTCCTATTTTTAAAAAAGCTCCGAAAGAAATTCAGGTTGTTTCCAAACATCAAAGTCATGCCTTATCAGAAATCTCTAAGCTCACTCTCCATTACAGTAATAACTTGATGGCCGAATCCATCCTCTTAGAGGCTGCACAGGAGCTTAGAAAGACCAAGTCACCCTCTCTTCTCTTCGCTGCAACTCAAATGAAAAACTGGCTGAAACAAAACTACAAAGGTTTCAATTCAAAGAACTTCGAGCTTAATAATGGTTCAGGGCTATCCAGTGGAAATATTTTAACAGCACAAATCTTAACGGACTTTCTAACTCAAATTGCCTATGAAAAGTTTAACGACCAATTCTTTTGGACAATGCTTGCAGCTTCAGCCCACAGTGGTTTTCTTACAAAAAAGTACAATGATCATCTCGCCGCTTATAACATCTGGGCCAAAACAGGATCATTAGATTATGTTAATAATATCGCGGGTTATCTTTTTTCTAGAAATGGACAACTACTTAGCTTTTCTTTACTCATTCAAAACCTCGATGGAAGAAAAGTTGTCGATGGCCCGAACTCCAAAAAAGCCGAAAGCTATAGGCAAAAAGCGAAAACTTGGAGAAAGAAAACCTCAAAAGTCATTGAGGAAGTCTTGGCCTTAATTCTTAGTGAATACTAAAGAATCGTATACGGATCCACATCAATTTTAAAACTCACTCCACTTGGGGCCTTGTAGTTATTTTCAAATATCCCAAGAATATTGTGCAAATGATTTCGTGACTGAGACTTTAAAAGAAGACACCAAGTAAATTGGTTCGCCCTCTTTTCAATCACAAGTGGAGTTGGTCCCCAAACTTCCATATCAAAGCCATGATGAGAGATCGCACCGTTAATAATATTAGCGATATGATCAGATTCTTGCATCACTCGTTCTCGAAAACGACTGTTAACATAAATAGAAGCAATAAAAGAAAAGGGAGGATAAGCAAAGCTTTCTCTTAAAGGGACTTCTCCTTCATAAAAGTCATTGAAACTATGTTTTTTGACTTCAACAAACACAGTACTGTCAGGGTTTAGTGTTTGGATATAGACCTTTCCCCTTTCACTAAAACGGCCTGATCTCCCACAAACTTGGGTGAGAAGTTGATAAGCTTTTTCTCCTGCTCGAAAATCGGGCCAATTTAATTGAGAGTCACTTCCTAAAATGACAACAGTATTCACCCCAGGGAAATTATGTCCTTTTGAAAGCATTTGAGTTCCAACAAGAATATCGATCTTTCGCTCTTGAAACCGATCGAGAACTGAATTGAGCTGATCAAAGTTTTTAATTTCATCGCGATCAAATCGACCGATTTCAGAATCAGGAAATTGATTCTTTAGTACACTTTGAATTTTTTCAGTTCCATAACCTTTTTGAAGAAGACTGAGATTCCCACATTCGGGACAAGACTCCGGTAAAGGGATTTTATAATCACTGTGCATGGAACTGAGAAGATTTTTCGATCGGAAATAACGAAGATTCGTATCAGTATTTGGGTCTTTAAAAGTATGACCACAGCCTCGACATTGAATGAAGTTGGCAAACCCCAAGCGGTTTACAAACACCAGTGCCTGTTCAGACTTTTTCAATGCCTCTTCTAAAGCTTTAAGTGTTTCAGGAGAAAAAGGCCAAATCTCTTCATCAAAGTCTTTGGTTTTATCATTTACGAGAATGACTTCAGGAAGAGTTGCCTTTCCATATCTTTCCGTTAAGGGAAAGTAGTTATCAGTTTTTTTATAATTATAATAATTTTCGAGTGTTGGTGTTGCTGAGCCCATCACCACAGGACATTTCGCGATTGCCGCTTTTTTAATCGCAACATCTCTTCCATTATACGGACAACGATCAGTCTGTTTAAATGATGAATCATGCTCTTCATCAACAACACAAAGCCCAAGGTTTTTAATAGGAAGAAAAACTGAAGAGCGAACACCTAAAATCAAAAATGGTCCTTGCTCGGTCTTAAGTTTTTTCCAAATACTATTTTTCATCGAGGGCGTCACTTCTGAATGATAGGCAAGAATCTCAACATCAAGATGAGTTTTAAAAACTTTGACAAATTGGGGAGTTAAATTAATTTCGGGCAATAAAAAAAGAACTGATTTTCCTTTGGAAAGAACTTCTTTCATAAGTTTTAGATAAATCAAACTCTTGCCACTTCCGGTAATCCCGTGAAGATAAAATCGATCAAAACCGGAATCAAGTTTTGTTTTTATCACTTCAAACGGTTTGGCCTGAACATCGCTTAGTTCAATCTCACCAAAAGATGACTCACCTTTTTCAAAAACAACATTGCGGGGTCTTTTTAAAATTTTGGGAAGGCAATCAAAAATTAATTGCCCTAGTGAGTAATGGTAATATTGAGACATCCATTTATAGAGTTCTAACTCTTCCTCCGTTAAGGAAAAGCTTTCATCAATCACTCCAGAAATTGGTTTAATTCTGTCTTGAAACTTTGGCTCAACCTGATCAAGGTTTTTAAAACCAACAATGCAACCCTTGGCCTTTCTTCTCCCAAGGGGAACTTCCACAAGTGTTCCTATTTTCAATGACTCAAAACCTTGAGTTGAATAACTCAAAATAGAGGGTCTTCTTGGGTAGCTCACGGCCACATCAAAACAATCATAATCCATGGGATAAAGTGTACAACAAAGAACTCAGCTTGGCGTTAGGAATTAGCGCTGCTTGCTCGCAATAAGCTGCATGCGAGAAGGGTTGACGTAAGAAGTTGGATTTAGGGCCTTTTTTCCTTGGCGAACTTCAAAATGAAGATGAACTCCGGTTGCCCTTCCAGTTCTTCCCATATCCGCTAT
The DNA here is from genome assembly GCA_049599895.1 of Bacteriovoracaceae bacterium. Lineage (GTDB taxonomy): Bacteria > Bdellovibrionota > Bacteriovoracia > Bacteriovoracales > Bacteriovoracaceae > JBMYPC01. Next base: position 4,234 of record JBMYPC010000202.1, read on the forward strand.
CACTTGACCTCGATAGACACTGTCACCAACAGAGACATGATTTTTTTCGTTATGGGCGTAAACTGTGCGAAGTCCACTTGGGTGGGCAACGACGATCATCTTGCCATAGCCGCGAATTCGACTCGAAGAATAGATCACCTTGCCATTATCTGCAGCGAGAATAGCTGTTCCTTTGCGCCCAGGAATATCAATTCCCTGATGCATTCTTCCCCATCGCCAACCATACTTTGAAGATATCTGAGTGACTGAGGGAACTGGCCAAAGAAGAGGTCC
>JBMYPC010000203.1:0-4446 GCA_049599895.1 Bacteriovoracaceae bacterium
AGTATTCTGAAAAAATTTCTTTGAGAGGAATGAATAGATTAATTGGTGTGACTAGCAATAATCATAAAATTTTTTACAATCTAGATAAAAAAATATTCTGGGGGGATCGCTTAAAGTATCGTTATAATCACGAAGATGCTAAGAGAGTTTGTCTAAATTATGGCAGCGATATTTATGATATTGAAGGAGTTAAATGGAGACTACCTAGAAAAGATGATTCTCCGCACATGAAATATTCAAATTTTCAAATCCCTCTCACTTTTAAATTTTGGTACTGGATGGATAACTCAACAGATGATACTCAGTACGGTAGAAATCTTATTTCCATGAATGATTGGAAAATATACAGAAATAATTATATGGAAAATACATACTCTGTTCGCTGTGTAGGAGAGTTGTAATGAGACTCTTTCTAGTTTTCTTATCTTTAATTTATTCATTTCATTTGTTAGCTCAGATAAAGCTTTCATCATCAAAGCTTCTTGAGTATTCGAATGACCCAAATTGTTATGATAATATTGATGAAATTTATTATTCAGAAAGCGAGTGTGGTAAAATCAGTTTTGAGTATAATGAATGTTCACCATTTATTTCTTCATATAAACGTTCTTATAGTCATCGAGGTGGTGCAGAAGAGTTGCTTTATGATATATTAAAAGGAGCTACTCGAAAGCTAGGCTGTAAGCGAGTTTTTAAAATATTAACTAAGAGTGGCTTTGATCTTGATGAAATCCTTAGTGTTTGGAAGTATACAGGTGGTGGTTATAAAAAAATAAATGAGGCCTTTAGGAAATGGTATGATGATGATGGTAACACTAGGCCAGGGATTGAGGCACGTAGACTAAAAGTTAAAAAAAGATATCAACCAATAATTGACAGTCTTGTTTCGGCACTAGAGAAAAAAACCGCTTATACAGGGACTGTTTATAGAGTCCTAAAAATGTCTAGAAATAATGTTAAGCATTTTAAGGTTGGAGAAATTGTAACATTAGAATCATTTGTTAGTACGTCTTTAAATATTAATACTTATGCTCCCAGTGGTAATGATCAAGATACCTTTATAATTGAGTCTAAGACTGGAACTGATATTTCAAGTATATCTTTGTATGAAAAAGAAAAAGAAATTCTATTTCAAACTGGAAGGAAATTTCTTGTAAATAGGATTGAAACAGTTTTTCCACCGACCAACATGGCTATGAATATAAAAGAAGTTAAAAGATATTACTTTTTGGAGGAACTATAAAAATGACTCAAAAGCTAATATTGGTTTTGATTTTAATAATAACTTCTACTTCGACTTTTTCTGCCTGTGGGACATATGGAACAATTGAAGAACGTCTTGAAGATTGCAGTTCATATGGTTATGCAGGTAATGAAGGAAGGGCTTATATTGTTTCTATTTCTTATGGAGCGACTAAGCTTTTATATGATAAAGAATCCGGGTTATTGTTTTTTTCAATTAAAAATAATAATTATAATAAAGCGCATTTGGCATGTGAAAATAATTTTTACAAAAGTATTGATGATTCAATAGAGTGGAGAATTGCTTTACTTGAAGATTTATACATATTATCAGAATATCGTCTCTATAAAAATTTTGGAGAACTTAATCCATATTGGATATCAAGTGGAGACGATGATTCTGCTCCACATGGTAGGTTATTTAATATGTATCGTAGAGTGATCCACGATAATGCATATAAGGAAGGAAGCTATGCCTCTGTATGTGTGGGAAAGGTTGATAAGGGTAGATTATGAAAACAATTCTTAAGCGTTTACTAGTACTTGTTTGCATTATTAGTTTTAGTGCTTTTTCTCAGGTAGTAGATGAGGATCTAACACCTCCTGAGTTTCTTGAGGTTTCATCTGACAGAAGTTGCAAACCTGAAATTTTAAAAAAGGATTACAGAACTTCTTGTGGAACAAAAACGGTTTCTTTTAATACATGCTCTCCATTTGCTCTTTCTCTTTCTACCGCAGAAGACTATTCATTAGATAAACATAGCCATACTTATACGAGGAAAAGTCGAAGAAATGAATTAGAGCATACAGTATTATTTATTTTTCTTCATAAGATATATGAAATGCTAGATTATGATTGCCGTAGAGTTATGAATCAGCTGGACACTGGATTAATTAATCTCGCACACTTTATGGCCATTGCTTACTATTCTAGTAATGATTACTATGATCTGAATTATAGTTTAAGGTCAGTTCGAAATAAAGACGGATCTTTGAATCAAGAAAATGATAAGAAAAGATTGAAGATAAAAGAAAAGCTTCAGAGCTATATCGAAGTTACTCGTGATGGACTAAATTTGCTTCCAAAGTTTGAAGGAACAGTGTATAGAGATCTAAAGTTACCAGAGAGAATTAAGCATCATTACCATGTTGGGAATATTGTTTCTCTTGAAGGGTTCACCAGTACCTCTAAGCTAGCAGACCTTTCATCTAGGGTTCTTCATACTGTAGATAAATTTATAATAAAGTCCATTAGTGGACGTGATATTTCAAATATTTCTGCTGAAAGCTTTGAGAAAGAAGTGCTCTTTAAACCAGATACTAAATTTAAAATTACTAAAATTGAAGACAAGCCAAAGGGTGATGATGACTGTTTTCGTAATTTTGGAGGTAAGTGTAAGGTTTATTATTTAGACGAGCTTCCGGGGCAATAGTACTTAAGTGTAAGGATTCTCCGCCGGCGGAGAAAATTGAAACATTGCTAATTAAGCTTATTCAAAGTAAATAAATTGCATGAAAAGATACATAGGCCTTGTCCATCATCCCATCATTAATAAACGTGGAGATATAGTTACAACTTCAGTAACTAATTTAGATATTCACGATATTGCTCGTTCTGCTCGGACTTTTGGTTTTAGTGGATATATGATTGTAACACCTGTTGTTAAACAAAAAGCTCTGGTGAACCAAATTCTTGGGCACTGGGACACAGATTATGGAAATGCTTATAACCCAGATCGTAAAGATGCTCTTTCTTTCACTCAAGTAGTGGATTCTATTGAAGAAGGGATTAAGAAAATCACTGAACTTGAAGGTGTAGAGCCTTTAGTTGTTGTGACGGGAGCAAACTTTAAAGAATATAATGGAAAAGAAAAAGAGTTGTGCGCCAAGGCATCTGTTGACAAACGACCTATCTTCTTGTTATTTGGTACTGGATGGGGATTACATGCCTCTGTAACTGACAGGGCCGATTTCAAACTTGAACCAATTTTTGGATCAAGTGAAGACGGTTATAACCACTTATCAGTTCGTTCTGCCGTAGCAATCTACGGTGACCGTATAAGCAGAAGCCTCTGAGTCCATAACTTTAGCCTTCCCTCTGGTCACCATAGTGTAGACGAAAGGAAGAATTTATTTTTAAGAGGATGTCATGAATTTAATCGACACAATTAATGAAAAGTACGCAAGTGCAAAAGTAAAAGATTTTCCTGATTTTAGAACTGGAGACACTTTAGAAGTTTCTGTTCGAATCAAAGAGGGAAACAAATCAAGAATTCAAAAATTTGAAGGTGTTTGTATTGCTATGAAACACAAAAATCAAATCACGGGGCATTTTAGAGTAAGAAAAATGTCAGGTGGAATTGGAGTAGAGAGAGTATTCCCATTTCATTCACCAAACGTTGATGGAATTAAAGTTGTTGCTCGTGGTAAAGTAAGAAGAGCTAAGCACTTCTACCTAAGAGAAAGAACTGGTAAGTCAGCTAGAATCAAAGTTGATTACGATAGAAAATAAATTTTAAATTAAATTATGTTTAGAGAAAACCTGGCGATGCCAGGTTTTTTTGTATGTGCGAATCTATAATAATGTGACACTTCCTTTTCAATACCCTCCTAAAATGGTTAAATTTTAAAGATATCTAAGGAGAGTACAAATGAAACTAATTCTAGTAGCGATGATCGCATTAACTTCAATGATGACTTATGCAAATCTTGCAAAAGCACCAAATAATTTTTCAATTAATAATGAGCAATTTGTTTTCACAGATTTTAAAACTGCTAATTATAATATTGTTTATGACTTCACAAACAAGACAGCTATTGTTCAATCAACAATTGTTTTTGAAATAGATACTGAAGGTAAACCAATCTTTGATTTAAAGCCAAACGTAATCCATGCAAAAGTTAATGATAAGATGGTTCGAACGAAAGTTATTTCGTCTCCTCAAAATGTAACTACTTATAATGCTCTTGACGTAAGATTAGCTCCAGGAACTTATACTCTTAAGATGAAAAATGAGATTAAGAAAAATGTAGCATACGGTGGATGGGCTCAAAGCAATCAAGTTGCTTCTGCTTTTTGGATGTCTGACTTAACAGACAGAATGTACCTTGAACAATATGTTCCAACTAACTTAGAGTATGATCAAATTAAAATGAAAATGGATGTAGAGATAGTTGGAATTTCAACTGAACATGAGATCTTTA
>JBMYPC010000204.1:0-4414 GCA_049599895.1 Bacteriovoracaceae bacterium
TTGAGATTTCTCAAGTTCTCGTTTTAGCTTGTAGTTTTCTCGAGACAGTTCTGCATTCTCGTCACTATTACAAGAAAAAAGGATTGTGAGTAGAGGAAGAATAAGAAAAAAGTTGATGAGCTTCATTTCGCCTTCTTTAAATAAAGTAATATTAATAATTAAGTCTTAGTGTCTCTCTAGGTATGCCTTCGATCGAGCTGATATGAAAGATTGACAGGGGTGTTGTTGCGAAGACACGGTTTAAGTCATTGAAATCTAAAGACCCTGTTGGCTTTTTTGACAATTTTCTTTTGTCTCATAAGTAAGAGTTACAATTCCTTAAAGTAACCTTGCGAAATCACAGACTTGAGCTATTATGCCCGACAATTTGAACTTCACTTTTAAATGTGGGTCATGATGAAAAAGTCTGAATTTTCTCGAAAACTTTGCTTATATAGAATGGTTGGATGCTTTTTGTTTTTCTTTGCATCACTCTTTATTGTGAGTAATGGTTTTTCAAATATTGCTCAATAACTTAAGTGACTACAAGAAATAAAAAATTCGAGTTGTCAATTTTAGCTCAGCTTTAAAATGGTGCATCCATCGTTACCATCAGGAATATCATAAGAAATTTCAGAATCATTTTTAATTCGATCAAAAAGGGCCTTCTTTAGAACTCCTTCACCATGACCATGAACAACCTCTAAAAATGGAATCGCTTCAAGATAGAGTCCTTGAAGAGCTTCTTCGATTCTTTTTTCAAACTCCTCAAGCCTCATGCCTCGACAATCAAGTTTGATTTGATAATCAGTTTTAAGATTCATGGAGTGAACAGCGGTTTTTTTCTTTGAGTTTGAAGAGTTCTTATGTTTTTTCTGATTTGAGGCAACCGCGAGATCACTGAGTTTAACCCAGATTTTTTTGCCACTGGCCTCAACTCGAGCATCTTTTTTTCGTCCAAGCTCTAGAACCTTGACGTTCGTTTGAAGAAGGTTTGAAAAATAACTTTTTCCCTCTAAAATCTCCCCTGCAGGTTTGCTCACAATGGGAGCTTGATTAAGAGTCAGTTCTTTTCCACTAAGAGAGACATTGGCTCGATAAATTTCATTGATTTTTGCTTTTTTTCCTTCTTTGACTTCCTTAAGAGCTGTTTTGGCTTGCTCTAGCATTTTCGTCACTTCTTTTTGAGCTTTTTTAGATTGTCTTTCTTTTTCTTGAAGATAACTCTGATCAAGCTGATTGATTTTCTTTTGATAATGTTTTTTTAGTCTTTCGACTTCTTCTTTAAGTTTTTTAACCCCAATTTCTTTATTCTTTAATTTTTCTTTTTGTTCTTCGAAGTCGATAAGAGAGGAGTTTAAAGATTCATAACAAGTGTTTAAAACTCTCTTAAGACCATCATAGCTTTGACTTTTGAGGATCTCAATGGCCTTTGAATCACCAGATTCTCCCCAAATGAGATTGTAGTTGGGACGATTTTCAGCGTAGTTAAAGTCAAAGTGACAAGTTTGAATTTGTTTATCTCCTTCAGAGAGTTGTTTTAAATGAAAGTGATGAGTGGTCACAAAAACAAAAGCATTGGCAACTTGAGTGACTTCTTTGATTAAGGAATAGGCAATACTGCTCGCTTCCTCACTGGAGGTCGAGTTGAAAAGTTCGTCGGCAAAAATAATGACTTTTTGTCCTTTGGAATTTTCGATAGCACGTAGAAATTGATTGAGTTCACCTGAAAAGGAACTCAAACCTTCCTCAATGTTTTCATTTTGATGTGAGAGAAAGAAAAACTGTTTAGGCCAAAAAATCTCAGCGTATTGTGCGGGGACAAAGAGACCTCTTGATGTGAAAGAATACATAAGAGCAATCGATTTTAAGAAAACCGATTTTCCACCTGTGTTAGGCCCTGAAATTGTAAGAGAGATTGTCTGATCTTTTATTTGAAAGCTATTTTTAATAGGATTCTCAATAAGTGGATGAAAAATTTCTTTTATGTGAAAGGTTTTCTCATTACTTAGAATGGGACGGTTTAAATGATTTTCTTTGCAGAACTTTGCTTTTGCAATTTCAAAATCAGTTTCTAAAACTTTGAAAATACCTTTTTTTAGTTCATCTTGGTTCTTGATTAAAAAGTTAATATTTTCATTTTCAAACTGATGGATTTCTTCTTGAAGCTTAGATTTTGCTAGGGCGTACTCCACTGAAAGCTCTTGCATTTCAAATGGCTCGAGATAAAGTGTTCTCATTTTTGCTGAGCGCCCGACAATTCGACCAAGAGTTTTATTGAAATGATCACTTTTGAGGGCAACAACAAAATGATCATTTAAAATATCGTGTTGGTCTGTTTGCAGAAGGCCTTTTGAATCAAACTTTCGTATAAGACCTTTTATTTTTTGCCGAGCTTCAGTTTCAATTTGATCAATGGCCTGGAAGAGATGACGAAAGCGTGGACTTTTCTCAAAATTGATATCGCCCGTAGGTGAGATTGTTCTTCTAAATTCAGAGATAAAGCCTAATGAGTTCTCTGAAAGATTAAAGTCGACTTGATCATACTGCTTAATAATCTCTAGATATTTTACGATTTCATTAATCGATTCAATGGTCGATTCAAAAAGTGTCGCTCGATTTTGCAAATATTCATAAGCGTTAAAGTCAGGTTCAAGTGAAGCTCTGATACTATTTTGAATATCGAGATAGGAATCATACTGATCAAGTATTTCTTCAATTCGGTTGTGCCATGATTGAACTGTTTCAGGTTCAAATGATTTCTTTTTAAGTGATTGAGCGGTAAAATATTTTAAGTGAGCAAGTTGAATAATCTTATTCTCAAATAGGCTCCAATTTACAGAAGACTGAGTCGATTCATTAAAACTTGAATCCATTGTCTCTTTAATATGTTGGTCACTAGGCTTAGAAATCATTATGAATCATTTTATTCAAGGACTCGCAGGCTTTACAACTGAATTTAAGGAATTTCTTGAGTTAGGAGCTTTAAATAAGCAAGTTCAAAAGATTTTCTCTACGCCGCATTTTGTTACTCTTGAGATTCGCCTCACGGGACAAACCGTATTTGTAAATCTAGGGCGTGGAAATGGCTTTGAAGGAATGTTTTTAAGTCAAAATCGTCCACCTTCAGATTGGAGAGTGAAAGACGCCTACCTGGAATATTTGAGAAAACATCTTCGATCAATGCGAATTGAAAACCTGGAAACTGAAGAAGAGAAGCGCATTTTGCGGATTTATTTTAAATCAGGTCCTAGCAGGCAAGCATCTGTTATGGGTTTTTACTGGAATGGGCGAGAATTTATTTTTTATCACCTCATTGAGAGACCATCACGAGTCGAAGGGTTCTCTAATAAACAAAAGAAAATCTCTTACGACGGTTTAAAACTTAGAGAGGGGGTCTTAGAGTTTGAAAGATCTTTTGAGCAAGGCCCTCAAAGCTCACCTCGAAAGGAAAAACCTTTTTCAGAATATGAAAAATCACTTGAAAAGTTTATTGTTGATCAAACGAATCCAAAGACTGAAAAAAAGCTCAAAAAGAAGGCCAATAAAAAAGTCATGCGCATTCATGGTGATCTTAAAAGAATTGATCTTATGAGTAATGTTTTACTTCCCTTTACAGATGAATCAAAAAGAGAAGAGCTTGAATCAATAAAAATTTTAAGGTTTGAGAAAAAGAAGCTTCTTTTTGGAAATAAAAATTATTACGAAAAAAGAGATCTTATTTTCAAAAAGATTAAAGAGCTTAGGTCGTCTAAAGAAATTCAATTAAGCCGACTTGATAGTCTTAAGATAGAAATGAGCAAACCCCGTGCCCAAAAAGAAAAGATTCGTTTACCTAAGATCATTAATATTTTCAGTTTGAAAAATACAAGTAGTAAGGCCAAAGACTCAGATAATGATATCCCTGGAAAATACTCAGTTTTTAAATTTAAAAACCTGAAGGTTTTTGTTGGTCATGACTCTTTAGGAAATGATGCTATTAGAAAACACTTTGGGAAAAAACAGGACTTATGGCTTCATCTTGAAGGCTACAAAGGGGCACATGGTATTGTGAAAGGTGAAATTGATGACTTAGTAGGGGTTATGGAAATGATTGGCTCAATTTTAAGAGATCTCTCTAAACTTTCAATTTTGGAAGTTCCTCTTGTTTACACGGAGCTTAAAAATATAAGAGGAGTTTCAGGAAGAAAAGGAGCTGTGACAATCAAGGGCGCAAAGTACTTAACTGTTTCCTATAATGAGAATTGGAGGCATAATATTGAAACATTGAAAGGCTCAAACATATGATTTTAAAGCAACTTTTATTCTTGATAACATTGATCAGTTTTGGTGTTCAAGCGCAAGAAAAAACCTGGAGCAATGTTGATGTTCGTTATTACTATCCAGTAAATCATGGCCTTAAAGATCTTTCTTTTGAAATTCATAAACCTGGTCT
>JBMYPC010000205.1:0-4407 GCA_049599895.1 Bacteriovoracaceae bacterium
TACACGACACTATTATTGATAGTTATTATTATTCAGTTCGAAAACTTAGCGATGAGTTTTTAGATATTGAATCGCAACTGACAAAAATTCAAACTCTCAATGGGTTTCAAAGAATTCATCATCTCAGGAATCAAATTAATACGTTTACAAAGTATGCCGTTCCTATAAAAGACGTTACGAATATGCTTTATAAGTGTGATAGTAGGCTTCTTCGAAAAAATTTAAAACCGTATCTTAAAGACTTGCATGATCAGAGTTTAGATATTGTTGACACTCTTAATTCTCTTGAAGGGAAGTCGGCGACACTTTTAGAGATTCTTATTTCTTTAAACAGCTTTAAAATGAATGAAGTGATAAAGGCCCTAACAATTATCTCAACGATTTTTCTACCGCTGACTTTTATTGTGGGCCTTTATGGTATGAATTTCAGATACATGCCTGAGCTTGATTGGAAGTATGGTTACTTTGTTGTCCTAGGCTTAATGAGTTTACTCCTCACATTTATGATTGTTTTTATTAAAAGAAGAAACTGGCTATAGGTATTTCTTATGCCTCATTTGCTCTTTTAATTTATCAATGGCCATATCAAATGTGTGGTAGAGGTTTCTGTCTACGACCTTTGTGTGAAAGTTATCGCCTTTATTTGAAATGTTGACTTCGCTAACCATGTGGTTTTTGTCCCCATGAGACTTCCATGTAATTGTGGCGCTTTCATCGAGAAACTTTGAAATTTTACTAATCTTTTGATTGATTCTTTCATCGATAGACTCAGTATGGTCAAAATCCTTAATAACAATCTCAACATTCATGTTAGCTCCTTCTTTTTTTGTTGATGGCTATAAGTTATCTAAATCTTTGAAAATCTGCGCTAAGAGGTCTTAGTGAGAAAGATTATAAAACAAAGTAAAAAACATGATCTAGGTCATGCTTTTGTCGGTAGTTTGTTGCTATCTTAAGAGAAAGGGAAAGAATAATTCAATGGTTTGCAAAGTTCCTTATTTAAACCATCTAAATTAGCCAATTTATTGAGAACTCGCTATAGTAGGTGTTCTTTTTGATAGGTTATTTTTTGGAGATAAAGCATGAGAGCTAATAAATCGAGTCACTGCCAAAACTGTCCCTCTAAAGGAAGTGGTATATTTTGTGATCTTGAAGCCCTACCTTTAGATGATTTGAGTCGTCAGAAAGTGACGAATATCTTCAAAAAAGGCCAGACTCTCTTTGTTGAGGGGAATCCTGCTTACGGCCTTTATTGTATTAGTCGGGGAAATATTAAAATTTCAAAAGTGAGTAACGAAGGGAAGGATGCTATCGTTCGAATCGCCAAAGCTGGAGATATCCTTGGTCATCGAAGCATTTTCACTCATCAGCATTATGCAGCAACAGCAACGGCGATTGAAGAAACGAAAGTTTGTTTTATTGATAAAAAGTACATCATCAAGATGGTCCAAGATGAACCCACTGTCGCAAAGAATATTATCTTAAGACTTGGAAGAGACCTTGGGGCTTCCGAGAGTCGAATCGCTTCTTTCTCTCAGAAAAACGTCTTTGAAAGAATTTGTGAACTTCTCCTTCTTTTAAAAGAAAGCCATGGTGAAGAGGTTGATGGTGGTAAGTGGAAAATCAATATCAAGCTTACAAGAGAAGAAATGGCTTCGTTAGTAGGAACGGCTACAGAAACACTTATTCGTTTTTTATCCGAGCTCAAAGAAGAAAGCCTCATTGAACAAGAGGGGAAAACCATGCTTATTCTTAACGAAGAAAAGCTGGTTGAATACGCAAAACTAGAGTACTAGATCCTTTTTGCTACGTATAATTCCTCGCTTATTATCTGAACATTTTTTTATAATTTCTTGAGTTATGTCATATTTGATCTTCACCAGATGATCTATATTTTTAGTATGAGATCAATTAAAGAAATTAGTCTATCGGAAACGGTTCTTACAAAGCTTTTGAAGTATTGTGAAAAACGCGAATATGTTGCTGATCAAGACGTTATTTATAAAGGCCATTCACCCCATGTAGGCTTTCTCATCATAAAAGGGATAGGCATTGCAAAGGGCTCAAAAAGTGTTAAATACCTTGCCCCTGGTGTTTGTGTTGGCATTCGAGAGCTCGCTAATGGCGGTCAATTAAAATACAACTTCCAAATTAAGTCAGGTGCAGTGACTCTTATCGTTGATAAAAGTGCTTTATATGAGATGAGAGAAAGCGAGGATCCTGATATTCAGTTCTTTGTTGAGAAGGCAATCGCTTAAGAGTTTTTCCCATCATTAGATGATTCCTGGTCATTGGCTAAGGAACACTGTCTTTCGAATTTTTTAATCTGAGAGTCGATATGAGTTTGATGATTCTTTAAAAGCTTTATAAGTTTTCCAATGTCTCTTTCTTCATCTTCTTCAGACTTTGTTCTGTAAGGAAGAAATCTTAACCTTAACATTTCGTCTTCGATGATCGCTTGTGCAAAAAGGGCCGTGTAGGTTGCAAATAAGGCTGTTCCCATCACCATTAGAAGAATTCCAAGAATCTTTCCATTATCGCTAACGGGAATAATATCACCATAGCCTACAGTTGTAGCCGTTGCAAAACTCCACCAAAGTGAGTCAAGAAAGCTATTGACTCCCGCGTTCACAGGAGCTTCAAGGAAATAAAAAAGTCCTGCAAAGGCCACGATAAGCATGTTACCGACAAGTGTGATCGCAAGAAATGAATGGCTAAACAGAAGGCTAAGAATGACTCGGCCGAAGTGGATACCACTGTGATAAACTAAATAGCGTTTTCTCATTCTTTTCATTAGAGCCTAGTATAGCTATCAAGAAGCTAAATTTCTAGCCCTTGGCAACGAGTATATTACTTTGAGATCGCCTTACGAGAAAGTCAGAAGTACTTCCAAGGAAGAACCTTTCAAAGCCTTTTTTCTGATGAGAGCCTACAATGATAAGATCTGGCTTGATCTGTGCTGATTTTTCGAGAATATGGTTCTCTGCTGATAGGTCCATTGCCTTTTCGACAATGACTTCAACATTAGAGTCAAATGAGCACGCTAAAAGGTTTAAATTGTCTGTTGCCAAGACTTTCGCTTTTTCTAATGCTTCTTCAATGGTGAGAATTTTTGTGTCTTTAGAGGCGATGTCAGATAGAACTGATTGAGGATTAATGACATGATAGAGAAACACCTTTGCATTAAAAGCCTTTTGAAGGTCTTGGGCCATTTTATAAGCAGCCTGATTTGAAGCATGAAAGTCACAAGGGTAAAAGATCGTTTTAAGCTCTAATTTTGATTCCGCATGGATACCAAGAATACTACATTGGCATTGTCTATAAAGGTTCTCAGCAATGCTTCCTAAAAAGACTTTTTCAAGAAAGCTATGACCTTTAAGGCCTAAGATCAGGAGGTCTGCATGAGTTGATTGGCAATAATGAGTGATTTCGTTAACTGGGGAACCAGTTTTGATTTCAAAACTAATACTTTCCGAATTCAAGGGTGTTTTGAGATTATTGCTGATTTTCTCGACTTGCTCTTTTAAGTCCTTAAGAAGGCCTTTTTTGACTTCTTCCTCATCAACTTCAAAATTACCGGCATAATTTACACCAAAGCCCATTGAGACAACGTCATTAACGGGAAGGTGACAGTGCATAATAGTGAGTTTTATTTCAGAATTAATGTCTCGAGCAACATTTAAGGCCCATTCTAGGGCTTTGGCTGAGTTTTCGCTAAAGTCAGATGCTATTACGATGTGCTTCATTGGTTTTCCTTTTTGACATTAATACTCAAGTAAAAAGTTTTTCTAATTTCATCCTATCTTCTGCTCATTAGATTATAATAAAGATAAAAAGGACTAATAAAATTAAGCTACTCATTAAATTTTTATCATGTGTTAGAACTTTTCGAATTGATGAAAAGTTGATTGTTTTTGTGATTTTTATCATGTTCTCAAAACCTGTCTCTGCAGATTTCGAAAACTATGTGATTAATCCGGATCACACCCAAGTCATGTTTTCAGTGGATTATCTGGGCCTTGGTGTTGTTCGTGGTTCATTTTCTGATTTTGAAGGAATCGTAAAATATGATCCATCAAATGAATCATTAAAAGATATTGAGCTTTCTATCCAAGTAAGATCAATTGATACTCAAAATAAAAAAAGAGATCATCATCTAAGAAGAAGTGATTTCTTTTATGTTGATAAGTTTCCGCAAATTCATTTTGAACTCAAAGGACCTATTTCATTTCAAGAAAAAAAGCGCCTAACTGTCAATGGAAGACTCTCGATAAAAGACATTACTAAAGATGTTACGATTACAATTGAGAGTCTCGGGAATAAAGAAGATACTTGGAAAAAGCAAAACATCTTTTTTAAATTGCATGCCGAGATTAATCGAGAAGATTTTGGAATTACTTGGAATAA
>JBMYPC010000206.1:0-4339 GCA_049599895.1 Bacteriovoracaceae bacterium
ACTAGACTAAGAGATCAAGGAAAAAGCGATAACACACTTAAAAACTATCGAACCGACATTCAATGTTTCAATCGCTACCTCATCGAGATGATGAAGCAAACGAAATTGAGTCTTGATAATATCGACCTCCCACAAATCCTTGAGTACGGAAAATACCTTCAAGAGAAGTATCAATCAGACAACTCGAGAAGAAGAAGAGTTCAGGCCCTTCGCATCTTCTTTGATTTTCTCGTGGAAAGAGGAATCTATTCTTCAAACATTGTTAAGAAGATTCCAACTTCACCGAAGTTTCTTGATATTCCAAAACCAACTCCGTTTAGCGACGTCAAGACTCTATGGATGTATTTGATTGACCAAGAGAAAAGTACAACTGGGCTCCAACAACTTGTTTCAAGAAGAAACCAGCTTATCTTTCTTCTGATTTACGGGTCAGGACTTAAAGTCTCAGATATCTCAGGACTCACTCGAAAGAATGTTGTCTTTGGATCTTCACCAAGAGTGATTATTCAACCAAAGAAGCGAGACCCTTATTCAATTCCACTTCCGAAGGTTTTTGAAAACGTTTACCGAAAATACTATAAGCAGCTTAAAACAATTATGGAGCAACAAAACCATAATTTTGCTCACCTACTCTTTAATGCAAACCCTTACCGTATCCTTGCCGGAGGAATCTCATCTCGAGGGCTTGAGATTCTTTTTGAAGAGCTTAGAACAAAACTGATGCTTCACCTTACACCAAAAAGCTTAAGGCAAGCTTGTATCTTCAAGTGGTTTCACGATGGTGCTCCAGAGTCGTTGATTAAAGAATGGATGGGTGTGGCCCCTAGCTATTCTTTTAAATCGTATCGAGACTGTGCATCTGAGAATATCTATAATGATCTATTCTTAAATGAAATGTATCGAGAATTCACGATTCACTAAGACTTGATTGGAAGTTAATCGCGACTCCCGCCCCAAAAGTAGCCTATTCGAAAAGCAAAAACATAGGACTCATATTGCTCTTTATAATAGCGAGGTCCAATCATAAAGAAAATGTGCTTGCTTGCAAACATTACCCAAGAAAGATCGAGTTTTCGAATTTCGCGAGTGCGGTAAGTATCAAGACCGTCAGTGTCCGTTGCCCGATGTCCAGTTCGCCCATAGCCGCCTTTTAAAACAAATGCTCCAATTGGTGTATGGGCCGTAGCCTTTAGGTTTGCAAAGACAGAGAGTCTTCTGATTTTAACATCCGGATTGTCCATACGATCAGATTCATTAATGGGTGTATAGGTGAATCGGTCAAAATGAATGGAGGGTCTTAACTTAATATTGAAGTTCCATTTTCCATACTTCGCTGGATTTTGAACGTTCTTAATAGAAACGGAAACTTCTTTGATCTTCTCTATATTTTCATATTTCACGCCGTTAAATGTCGCTTCCGTATCAGTATATTTCATTTGAACAGCTGCTCCGTTCATTAATGAACAGGATACACAAATTGGCAAAACCAAAAGAATAATTTTGAGATGGTTAAAACTAGTTTCCTTCATAGGACTTTAAAGGTTGTGGTCTTCGATCAACAGGGAGACCTAAGTCTTGGTCCATATGCCAGCGGTCAACATAAAGTTCATTTTTTTCAACACGGTAACGATCAAGATCTCTTTTAAGCTCTTCAACTTTTTTGATCAACTCTCGTTGAAGCTTTTGAAAATCTCTTTTTTTACTGATGAGATCTTCAATTTCTCTTTGCTTTCTTTTTTGAATTCCAAGAATCTTTTTATCATACTCGGCAGCAAGTAAAACTTTTTGCTGATCATAGGTCCAGAGAAAATGATTCACGTCATTGAGCTGACCAAAGAGGTCTTTTCTTCTTTTAACTAATAAGTGGCGAAAGCTACTGCCTTGTTTAATTCTTGCCTCAAGCTGTGGGCTATCAAAAATAAGTAAGGTCCCTCTTCGAAAATAAGAATGCTCTTTCCAGCAGTTTTGAATATCGGCAACATAAATGACGAAATAACCTTCTTCAATACTTCTTACATGACCTTTACATTTATCATCAGGCTTTGTTTGAACAGAGAACTGAACTTGGTCTCCTGCTCGAAAGAATTTTATATTTTTATTTTCTGATGAGACTTTAAGAATCGTTCCAGTAGGATCTTTATCACTCACTCTCCCAGAGAAAACTCTGTAGTTTTCTCTGGGATTAAAAAAAGAGCTGGATTGATAGATGGAATCAGTAATTTCCTTTTGTCTTAACGAGTCCGCTCTAAAGTCCTTTTTTGGCTTTGAGTAACGATACTTTAATTTGTGGGGTATATCCTGGCCAAATCCAAGGTTTTGAAAAACTAAGCAACACAGAAATATTGAGAAATAACCACCTATTTTCACATATCTATTATGCCTTATTTTTGCTCTTGGGGGGAGAGCGAAAAACTTGTCGAAAACCCCCTTAATTGGTAGTTTTTAGAGATTAAAAACTTAATAACCGTCTTTTCGGCTCAGGAATAAGGGAAATTTCATGGAATTTTTTATTGATACTGGTGATATCGAAGAAATTAAATCAGCTGCAACATGGGGAATTGTTAATGGCGTAACAACGAACCCAAGTCTTATTGCCAAAACTGGCCGAGATCAAAAGTCGGTTATCAGTGAAATTTGCGAAATTATTGATGGACCAATTTCAGCTGAAGTTATTAGCACTGATACAGATGGCATGATTAAAGAAGGACTTGAGCTTTCAAAGCTCCATAAAAATGTTGTGATTAAGCTTCCTTTAACTGAAAGTGGTATTGCCGCCTGCTCTGCTCTCACAAAAGACAATATTAAAACCAATGTCACCCTTTGCTTCTCGGCAAGCCAAGCACTTCTTGCAGCAAAAGCTGGAGCAACTTATATTTCTCCATTCATTGGAAGACTTGATGACATCGGAACTACCGGAATGCAACTTATCGAAGAAATCAGGCAAGTTTATGATAACTATGGGTTCCCTACAAAAATCCTTGCAGCTTCAATTCGTCATACTGAACATGTCAAAGAGTCGGCTTTAGTTGGAGCAGATGTCGCAACGATGCCTTATAAGGTCATCAAAGCATTGTTTGCTCACCCATTAACAACAAAGGGCTTAGAGCAGTTTCTCAAAGATCATGAAAACGCTCAGAAATAAGGTCTTCTCGTTCTATGCAAACCATTGAAGGACAAACTGCAAAATTTAACAATCCCTACCAAACCCTTGACGGTAGTGAGAGAGCTTACGTGGACTTCAATGGTCTTAAAACCCTATGGCTCAATACAGGGACAAGATGCAATTTAAGTTGTGAAAACTGTTATATTGAATCAACTCCCACCAACGATAGATTGAGTTATCTTACTCTTGAAGATGTTGAACTCTATTTACAAGAGTTAAGAAATGAAGACAACCAGGCTCTTAATATTGCTCTCACAGGGGGAGAACCTTTTCTTAACCCCCACATTCTTAAAATCTTAGAGGCCATTCTCAAAGAAGGTTACCAAACGCTTGTTCTCACAAATGCTTTTCGTGTTCTAGAGAATAAAAAAAATGGCCTCATGAAGCTGATTTCAACTTATGGAGACCAGCTTCAATTAAGAGTCTCTCTTGATCATTACACTAAAGAAGCTCATGAAAAAGAAAGAGGCCAAGGAACATTTGATAAAACTCTTTTATCCGTAAAATGGCTTTACGAAAACGGAGCGAGTCTCAGCCTTGCGGGACGAGCTCTCATTAATGAAGACATCAACAGGTCAAAAGAATCTTATCAAGATCTTCTTCGAGAGTTTGATATTCCTCTTAAGCTCACAGAGAAAAACCTCGTGGTTTTTCCTGAGATGGAAATGGATCGTGATGTACCTGAAATAACAACTCGATGCTGGGACATCCTTAAAAAGAGTCCTGATGATCAAATGTGTGCTCACGAAAGAATGGTCATTAAACGCAAAGAAGACGACTCCCCCTCTGTCGTTGCCTGCACATTGATTGCTTACAATAAAGAATTTGATCTTGGAAAAACACTCAAAGAATCAGAAAAAAGAGTTCAGTTAAACCATAAGTTCTGTGCTCAATTTTGTGTACTTGGTGGGGCTTCTTGCTCTTCTACCCTTTAAAAGCCTCTTCAGAAAAAATCGTTTCATCTTTAAGAAAGCTCTGAGTTTTCTCGATAATCCAACTTGGGTCATCGAGAGGAAGATCATGTCCCGCTTCTTCATGAAACTCTGTATAGGCCTTAAGATGCTTTGCAAGTCTCTCCCCACATTTTGCACTGGCGAGCTGGTCTTTTTTCGAGATTAAAAAAAGTATGGGAACAGAAATTGATTTTGGGGCCTTAAACCTTGCTGCAGCAAAAAG
>JBMYPC010000207.1:0-4226 GCA_049599895.1 Bacteriovoracaceae bacterium
TAAAGCTTTTGTAAATGAACCCCTTTAGGAAGCTCAATTCTAAGCTCAAGCTCATGAACTCCAGAAGCGAGGTCACTTGGAAGCTCAGCAATGGCCCTAATATCCTTATCCTTAATCTCGTCTTTGAGATTTTCGGGGATAAACACATCAACTGAGACACGACGTGTAATTGGTGAAAAACCCTGATCGGGAGAAAGAAATCGAACGGGAATACTCACAAAAGTCTTGTTCGCTTCTCGGGACTTAAGGGTATAGCGCAAATTCAATAAAGAGTTCTTGGGAATCTCAATTCTTGGATCCAGACCTGAAATCGATAAGGGTAAAACTCCATCATTTTTAAGTTTTGAAAGATCAATGGGAGAACTTTCGATGCCCCCAAGTTTTTTTATTTTATGCCATGGCCCAGAAACCTCTAAAAACTCAGGCTCAACAGAAAATTCATCAAACTGAAGATTATTAGGTAGCTCCCCTACAAACATTGGTTTTAATTTAAGCTTCTTATAGGCTTTTCGATCAAACTTTAAAGATAATGTTTTAGGCGAAAACTTCATAACCTTTATATTAAAAGGTATGGGAAAATCTCTTGGGTCGAGATTAAACTTCTCTTCTTTTCCAAGTTGGATTTTTTTGCCACGAAGATCAAAGAAGAATTTTGGATTTCTTTTCTCAAGACTTTCAAGGAAGGCCCTGGCCCCTTTAAGAGAAACGCTGACACTTTTTTGTGCAGATGAACTGAAGGCCACATCTTTAGGCAAAAGATAAGAAATCTCAAAATCTTTTTCAATCTGAATAGGTTCTGAATTAAGAACATAAAACCAAAGAGTTGATCCAATCATAAAAGCAATCACTTTAAATAAATGTTTATCCCAACTTAGGTTCTTAATTTTCCTGTCCTTTCTTCTGAGTATGGTAAAAGTCACTTCTCTCTTTTGTATAGAGTTCTCTTAACATTCCCCTTAGCATTGAAAGACTCTCACAAACTTTCTCTTCTCCACCGACAAAAACTTTGATCTCTTTTCTCTCCTCACTGACAACTAATGCCACAGCATCACTGACTTCGGTAATACCTAGAGCGGCTCGATGCCTAGTTCCGAGTTTGCGGTCAATGTCCACTTTCTTTGACAGAGGCAGAAAGCTACCTGCTGAAGCGATCTTATTCTGAGAAATAATCACAGCTCCATCGTGTAAGGGAGATTTGGGAAAAAAGATGCTATAAAATAAATCAAAATTGATTTTTGAATAGATTTCAGTTCCCGACTTTATATAATTTAATAGTCCATTGTTTCTTTCAATAACAATAAGAGCCCCAATCCCTTCTTCTTGAAAAACTTTTAAGGCCTCTATAATTTCCTCAATATTGTGTTCACTCTCAATCAATGACTTTTGATAAAAAGACCGACCGAGACCAAGGTTTGCGAGGGCCTCTCTGACTTGGTCTTGAAATAAGATAATAATGATGATGATAAAATAATTAAAGAAATGCTCTAGTAGCCAATTTAAAGAATAAAGATTGAAAGTAAGTCCCGTCCAATAGAGAACAAAAAGAAGCATCAGACCCAAAAACATTTGAATCGCACGAGTCCCTTTCATAATCATCAGAACTTGATAAATCAGAGTGCTTACGATGAGGACATCGATGACATCTTTAAAGGTTATATTTGATAGGATCACTCCAAACCAGTTCAAAATGGACTACCCCTGAATTTCTCTTTATAATCTCATCGTGAAAACAAAGTACTTTCTCAATGATTATAAAGATATAGGGTGATTCTTTCCCCTTTTCCCCTGCGGAGACTATAAAAAGATGATCGAATTTCAAATAAGAACAGATGGTGAGAGACTTTATTCTATTACAAACCTTGTTGAATCAAAGCTTCTTTCTGAATGGGAGAAGATGGAAAGTCCATCGGGTATTGCCACTCTCTTTTGCCCCCATACAAGTTGTGCTCTCACACTCAATGAATCCTGTGACCCATCTGCAAAAGAAGATCTTGAAAGCTTTCTTAAGCACCTGGCCCCAAGAAACCTAGGGTTTATTACCCATACCCTTGAAGGAGAAGATGACTGTCCCGCTCATATGAAAACCCTTCTTCTTCAAAGTTCAATTAGTTTTATTGTTGAAAATAAGAAATTGGTCTTAGGAAGATGGCAAGGGATCTATCTTGCTGAGTTTAGAGACCTCTCGCAATCAAGAACTCTTTATCTTCAATGTATTGCCAAATAGGATTAAGCAGCCTTCTTTTCTGAATTCTGAGCTTCAGGTTTAAGTTCTGCAAGAATTGAATCACTATAAAGAAGCTTTTTTCTTAGGGCCTCACGACTGATTCCCATGGCCTTCGCTGCTTTTGACTTATTACCATTATGTCTTTTAATTTCACCTTTAATAATCTCTCTTTCAAAAAGAGCAAGGCGGTTTTTTAAAGTCAGCTCACTATCAGTCACATGAGGAATATCTCCAAATTGACGTTTCTTCACCATTGTATCGAATAAAGGAGTTGCCTGGTTTTCAAAAGCGACATCTGTAATCACATGAGCTTTTGGGTTATAAAGAACAGCTCTCTCAATACAGGTTCTTAGCTCTTGAATATTGCCTGGCCAATCATACTCTTTAATGACTTTGATGGCCCTTGGAGAAAAGCTCTTCAGGAGAAGCCCTTGTTTTTTACATTCTCTTTTAAGAAAGAAATCAACGAGACCTTCAATATCATCCCCTCTTCTTCTTAAAGGCTCCATATAAATAAAGGCCTTATTGAGATACTCATAAAGCTTTGAATAAAATGTTCCATTCTCAACCATTTCTCCGAGGTCTTTTGATGTTGAAGCAATCACTCTCACATCAAAACTCATTGTGCCTTCGCTCAGACCGTGATTAACAAGGACTTTATAAAGTTCTTTTTGAACTTCAAAGTCAAGGTCACAAACTTCTCTTAAATAAAGAGTCCCACCTCGACAATTTGCAAACTTAGTTTGACTTTCTTCTGGTCCAATAAGGGCATTTTTCACAGCCTCTTTATCTCTTGATGCGCAGTCCACATCAACAAATGGTTTAAGACCTCTTTTTCCTTCATGATGGATGATTGTGGCGAAAAGAGATTTCCCCACTCCTTTCTCCCCATAAATGAGAACAGGTGGATCAATGTCTTTTGTTTTCACAATTGCGTTTCTCAAACCTCCCACGTGAGGAGTTTTTCCAATTAGAGCATACTTACGATCGTAGGGAGTTGAAAATCTTCTGATTTTCGATTTTTCTGATATTGGGTTGAAGTTATGAAAGACTGAACTAAAAATAAGAGTCAGGACTTTCATTGTCTTTTCATCTTCAACAGTAAATCGGTCTTGATTTCTTTTATTAATAACTTCAATCACACCAATAATCTTATCTTCTCTATTATGAATGGGATGACAAATCACTGATCGCGTTTCAAACTCAAACATTTTATCAAATTTCTCATTAAACCTTGTCTGGTCATGTTTAGTATCAATGTTTAAGGCAACCCCTGTTGTAAAAACAGAACCTGCGATTCCCAGTCTGTAATCAAAATGAATCGCATCTTTATTGACTCCAAGAGCACTAATGGCCTCAAGCTCGTTAGTTTCAGGATTGATAAGAAAGATACTTGCTCTTTGCGCATTCATCACTCGAACAACCTCTTCGAGCATATTTTCAATAAAGCCTTCTTTATCACCAAAACGGTTGATGTCATTAAAAAGAGAAAGTAAAAGAGAAAACATCTCAAAGCCATCAGAAGCCTTAGTGTACCCTTCTTTGAGAGCCGAATTGATAAGACAGTCTTTGAGTCTTTCTGAGGAGAAACTTTGAATATAAGCTTCAAGAAACTTCTTAATGCTTTTCTCTTCATCAATTTCAACACCGTAAATAATTTCATCATCTTCGATGGATTCAGAGAAAGCCCGCACCACACTTCCCATAAGATCAAGATGGAGTTTTTTAAACTGAAGGGAAATAGTGAGATCAGTTCCCACCTTAACTCTCTCTTTAGTTCCAAAACCAAAGCCTGATAATGAGATATCAATTAATCTCGCATCGTCAATATACTCATTTTTACCAAGTTCATCTTCTCTTTCCACTAAGAATCTTAAATTATCAGCACCTTCTATCATTTGAGCCCATTCGGCGATTTGAGCAAACTCATTATTTAAGACAAGCTGAATACTTGCAAGAATGTCGTCATCTAATAATTCTGTCCAGCCAAACCCAAATGGAT
>JBMYPC010000208.1:0-4195 GCA_049599895.1 Bacteriovoracaceae bacterium
TCTATGCTAAAGCCTCAAATCCCTAGCAGCCAAATAGAAAAGATTAAAAAAAATAAAAAAACCAAAGAAACAGAAAAAAGCTTCAAGGACCTAGGGCCTAAAACAACAGAATCTCAAAAAGTAAGGCAAGTTCAAATCAACAATCAAGTCACTCAAAAAGTCTTAAAAAAGTATGAACCCCACGGTCTTATTGACGAAAATGTTTTGAACTCAGACTTCAATCTTAAACCAGAGCTTCCTAAGGGAATCCCTGAAGATGAGCTAAACTCAATTGAAAAAATCTACTTTTCTTTTCAAAAGAGAATGTTTGTTCAATATCTCAATACTTTTATTACGACCTACAACAAACAAAAACAACGAAGACCACTTCTTAAAAGTGAGCTTCAAAACGAACGGCACCGTTTGAGTGCAAGGGTTATTTTTGATAAAGAAGGCAATATCATTGCCATTAAAGTTATTAAATCGAGCCCTAATGATGATGTTCACGATCTGTTTGAGCAAACATTGAGAAATATCCAAAAAGTCCCGAATCCCCCAAAGGACTTTATCAATAAAGACGATGAGTTCGTTATTTATTACTCACTTAACATCAACAAATAACTTTTACTTAAATTCGTTTCTCAGAAGATCGAATCAATTTTCGCAATGAAGAAAGCTCAGCATCATTGAGCTTCTGTTGCTTAAATTCTTTTTTAATTTCATCGAAAAGAGAATCAAGTTCGACCAGGTCTCTATCATCTTGAGAAAGAGAATATCCAGAGAGAAAAAGGACAAGCTTTTTTCTTTCTTCAGAACTTAGATTCTGGTCCCGGTCAAAGGAACTCCCCCAATTGGTTTTTTCCAAGGTCATGACTTTAAACAGACTTGAAAAGAAATCTTCTTTAAAGCCAAGAGTTCTTGAAAGTTTTGAGATATCCCAATGATAAATAAAAAAGAGCTTTAAATTGAGGGCCTCATTAAAACTGAGATCCCAACGAGAAATGTTTCCCGAAAAGTACTCTTGATGATTTCTTTTTAATGAAAGGAAGGTTTCGATAACATCTTGCTCATTAAACCTTCGTCCTAGAAGACTATAGATATCAAGGGAAAGACTCTGACGATTTCTATAGCTCAAGTTTTTTGAGCTTAATGAATTAACTAGGTCCCATATTAAGTTAAGCGAGTTTTCATCCATGAATCCACCTTTGATCTAACGACCACTAAAATCACAAAAATAATATCATCGAAAAACCTCTATTCAAAGCCTCAGCGATCCTTTCAATTTCTTAAATGTCTATTTTTCTATGTACTTTTAGTGACTTAGAGATCTTTCTAAATATTTGCCCACTTCTGTCCGATAAAATCATTGAAAAACGTTTATGGACTCCAGAAGCAATAAACTTCGCCCTGGACCAATGAAATAAGGAATCGTCATGACAAGGCTACTCATCTCATTATTGCTCGCTGTGACTCTTTACTCATGTGGAAAGAGTAGTACAGGTGAAGAAAACACTGAGGATACAACGACGAATACAAATCAAAATTCTAATTATCAAAACTATTATAACTACCCAAACTATCCCACTTATCCAAACCCTGATTCAGGGGATGGTTCAACTCCTTATCAGCCTTACCCACCAGAATCAATTTCAGAAGGTGAAGGTTATGGAGATGGAGATGAGTCTGGTATTTCAGATGCAGGTCAGACAATTAATTTTTATAAATTAAATAACCCCTATATCTCTGTTCATGGGCCAAATGCGAACAATAACGGAAACCCTTATTGGTCTTCGCAAACTCATCTTCCATCTGGGGTTGACCCATTAATTTTTAAGACTGACTCTCGCTTTAACCTAAGGGTTATTCCGAGACCGGGGCCGGCGAGATTTCAAAACGATACAAATGGTGTTCAATGCCGATTTGATCCAAGACAATATACAAAACTCAGTGTTGGAATCCGTGTTCGAAAGGCCAGCGCCACAGTTGGTGACTATTATTATTTTCAAAACGTCGCTGTTGATAGCGCTAGTAAAGTTCACGAGTTTTCAGTACCTGCTTCAAGTGATCCACTTGTCGTAGAGATTACCCGTGTCGAGTGGGATCAGTTCTGTATTGATTACGCTATGAGTGGCTACCCTAATCAGCCAGGTTATTGCCCAATGGCCGCAGTTGGGGCCAATGATTGTGTTTCATTTGAAATTCAATTTTCAACTGATTACACAAAAGATATCCCAGGAACACGAACGAACTAAGACTATTTAAGAGTTTCAATAATATCAAGACAGAGGTTTTTCTCATGAGCAGACGAAAGCTCAACTAAAAGCCCTGGGCACGTAATATTGATCTCTGATATCTTATTATCAAGAATATCAAACGCCACTAATTCTACTCCATACTCTCGAAGATCTTTAGCCGCTTTCTCACATTCCTTCATTAAAGGCTTTGATAATTCAATTTTTGAATAACTCGCCCCTCTGGCGATATTGGCAAGAAACTCTCCTTTCGGGGGAACTTTTATGATACTTCCAATATGTTTCCCTACAGAGAAGACACTTCGAATCTCCCCCTCCTCAACACTTTTAAGATAAGGCTGAAGAACAAAATGACCTTCGTATTGCTTTTGTATTGCCGAAAATTTCTCTTTGAGAGTGCCTTCGTTAAACTCAGACAGATCAATCTTTTCAACACCAATACCTTGATAGAGATCCAAGGGCTTAATAATGAGACTTTGGACATCACCTTTAAGGTTTTTCAGCCACTCAAGTGCTTGGTCTTCATTTTGCCCGATAAATGTTTCTATCACCCCTTCATCACGATCATAAGCAATCAATTTTTCATTCCACTGGAGGACACCTTCAGGTGAATTGATAATGAGTCCAACCTTTCTTTCAATATGTCTTAAAATCCAAGCGAGATGAAGATAATGCTTATCAAAAGGAGGATCTTTTCTAAAATAAATAATCGTCTGCTCATCTAGGGAAACCTCAAGAGACTCTTTGATTTCAAATTTTTCCACATAAAATGTTTCAGAATTCAGGACAGACTCAAACTGAAAAGATGGGGCGGTATCAGAATCTTGATCATTTGAGAAACTCCAATCTTTATCAAATGAGACAAAGACTTCCTCTCCTTGATCTTTTAATGTGTGGGCCCACATGAGAGTACTATCTTTTTCAACAACAAGTTTTTCTATAGGATCAATAATAAAAAGATGTTTCACAGGTCCTCGCTAGAGCCTAAAGAAAAAGATATTCTCCAAGCTTATACTTTTCAGACAGGTCTTTTTCTTCATATTCTTTGGTTTTTTCTTTAATATAACTAAAAAATTGTTTTAAGGTAAATTGTTTTCGTCTTTGAAAATCAGCAAATTTTTGCATTTTATCTTCATAAGTAAGGTTCGCCGCAAAACTTGCGTTATTCCATCTTTTCTTTAAATAACGACACCTCTTAAGACCGACTTCTTCACACACAGCCTTTATACTCGGCAAAAATCTTTCAGATAGAAAACTTTGAAGCCTCTTATCAGCTTCAGCTTTATTGCCTGGCTTTGATTCTTTTAGGCTTCTTTTAAATTCATTTGTGAGTTTTACAATTTCCAAACGAACTTTTTTTCTCTTTTTAAATCGAGCTTTTATTTTTTTACTATCCATGCCGGAATTCTCAAAATATTCCAATGCCATTTCCTTTCCGAAGTAGTTGGCAAGGTTCTCATTAAGATCAACGTTATCTTTAATAAAAAAGAGTGTATGAAAAAGTTCATGAAAGATAAGCTCGGCAAGATGAAAATCACTATAACTAAAAAACGAGGAGAGAATGGGATCGTCAAAATAACCTAAGGTGGAATAAGCATAAACCGGTCTTACATAAAAATAATAACCCTTGTCCCCCATTTCCTTGGCATACTCCTTAGCATCATTTTGATCAAAAAAGCCAATATAGGGAAAACAACCCGCAAACGGAAAGCATTCCTTTTTGGCCTTCACATCATGATAAGGACTAATAATCACTAAATGAGAAACAGCTTCAGAATCAAGAATTGTTGTTTTTGAATAATGGCCTGTAGGCTTCATGTCCCAATACTTATAGAAATACTCTTTATACAGCTCAATCTTTCGAATACTCTTTTTATGAGACTCTTCGACTCTCACATCATTTAAAAC
Source organism: Bacteriovoracaceae bacterium (assembly GCA_049599895.1). Classification (GTDB taxonomy): domain Bacteria; phylum Bdellovibrionota; class Bacteriovoracia; order Bacteriovoracales; family Bacteriovoracaceae; genus JBMYPC01. Next base: position 4,140 of record JBMYPC010000208.1, read on the forward strand.
CTCTTGATTGTCCCGCGCTTTAGAGAAAATTCGAAGTTGCCCCACACTTTGATCAA
>JBMYPC010000209.1:0-4076 GCA_049599895.1 Bacteriovoracaceae bacterium
CTAGTGTTCTTAATCATTTCATGGCAAAAATAAGCAAAAACACGAATATTTTTTAAATGTTTCAAGGGTTTACTATGAAGAGTTTGATTTTAGCAAGTACCTCTCCTTATCGAAGAGAACAATTACAACGCCTGGTTCTCCCCTTTGAAACTTTGGCCCCAGAAGTTAACGAAGACGAATATAAAAATCAAGGACTTACTCCTGAAGTTCTCGCTAAGACTCTTGCCACAGCAAAAGCCCAAGCGGTTTTCGAAACTCTTGATGATAAAAGAGATATTGCCATCATCGGTGGGGACCAAGTTGCCGAAATCGATGGAAAAATTTTAGGAAAGCCAGGTAATCGAGAGAATGCCATCTCTCAACTTAAAGAACTCTCTGGAAAGACTCATCACCTGCACACAGCTTTAACCATCAAAACATCTGAAAAAACTTTTGAACACACGGAAACTGCAAAGCTCACACTTTTTAATCTTAGCGAAAGTCAGATTGAAAGATATGTGGAAAAAGACCTTCCTCTTTATTCATGTGGTTCCTATAAAATTGAATCTTATGGAATTTCTTTGTTTGAATCGATTGAGGTAACTGATTTTACTTCAATTGTAGGGCTTCCCATGCTTTTTCTTAATCGAACTTTAAGAGAGCTTGGGTTTCAGTTTCCTTAAATCTTAATAATCAATTTCAATAAAATAACCCTGATGTTTTCTTATATTTAAAACACCTGTATCAAGAATAAGATATTGTCCTCGAATCCCCTGAAGAGTTCCTTCAATCAGAGGAGTTTTATCAAAGCTTAAAGAAGTTACTTTTTCGGGATAACTTTCGACAGGGTAATCAAAGGTGTAAACATCATCTTCTACTTCTTCTACGTCATAGGAATCGAGAAGGTCAGCAAACTCATCAAATAATGATTCCCTTAACTCCTCAAGATCAACTTCTTCTTTTTCACCCTTAAGCATTGCTCGCCAATTGGTTTTATCACTTAAGGCCTTGGCAAACTCAACCTCAATGAGCCCAGAGGTATGTCGATCAGGAACTTTAAGAATGGGAAGGGCCTCAAAAGCACCTTGGTCAATCCAGCGTGTGGGAACTTGGGTTTCTCGAGTAATCCCAATTTTAGGCTTTGAGGTATTGGCTAGGTAAATATAATGAGGAATATAACAGTTGGCCTTTCCCCACTCAGGTTCTCGGCATGTGCCTTTGTCAAAATGACAAAGTTCTGGTTTCACAATGCAAACATCACACTGAGCAAGAGAAATAAAAGACTTATAGGAATAACCTTGGCCATAAGACTTTTTAATGACTTCATCTGTTTCGATGCAATTAATCACTCCGTCAAATTTAAGAGATATCTTTTTTCCAATCAAAGGATTCATGGCGAGCTTTTCATCGCCTATGGGAAGGAAGTATTGTACAGGAGACTCATGGACTCCTTTCATCTTAAGAATATTTCCAGAAACTTTCATTTAGAGATTTTCCCTTACAAACTTATTGGCCTCACCAATCACCTCTGGTGGAATTTCGTGACCACCTGAAAACTCCACAAACGTATTCGTCCAAGGCCCACTATCAAGAATTCTTTTAAGGTCCATCGCCCCATCAAACGGAAGAACAGTGTCCCCTTTTCCATGACTTTGAAAAATAAAAAGATCATCTCTCTTTTCAAGCACTTTCGTTAAACTCTCAAGGGATAAGAGTGCACTCGAAAGTAGGATTGCCCCTTTGACCTTTGGCACTTCACAAGCGAGTCGTAACGCCAGCATTGAGCCTTGGCTAAAACCACCTATAATAATTTTGTCATAGTCTTGAGATTGCTCGATAATCCAAGACTTCACATTTTCATAAATCTCTTCAAATTCTTCTGGAGCTTCTCTTTCAAAGATCTTTCCAACACTTTGAGACTGCATGGCCTTTTCAAGCTTTTCAAAATCAATTTTAAACCAAGCTCGTCCTTCCATCCAAGGGGATATAGGAACCGAAAGTGGTCCATTTGGAAAATACCAATCAACAGGCTCACCAAAAGAAAAGAAGTCTTTTAAAGGAAAAAGATCATCCATACTGGCGCCATAGCCATGAAGAATGAAAGCACCAAGCTTTGCACCTTCCCCAGATTTTTCAATTCTTGCTTCTAAAGACATAGAGGATCCTTATTTTTTGATGGCCAAGTCTTTCTTAAAAAGAACAGTTTGGTTCTTTCCGGTTTTTCCGTAAAGTTTCACTGAAACTTTCCAATCTTTGGGAAGAGTCTGACTCGTCACAATCGCATAATTGACTTGATCATCAACACCAACAATTTGCCTTGGATTTGAAAACTTTTTAAACCCACCAGGATAAACTTTTGAGTGAATGGGACTTGTCGTCAGTTCATAAGTTTCAAAACCAAGTTTTTCTTTTTCTATTTTCATGAGTTCACTTGAATGACGATCTCCACTTAAAAAGAAAACTCTTCTTTTAGTCTTTTTTATATTTGAAAGAAAGTTATCAAAGGACTTTCCATGTTGCCCCTCATAGCTTTCAAACCGATGATAAGCACCAAAAAACTGATCCCCTGAAATGAGCCATGAAGTTTCACGGTTTTTCTTTAGAGAAGAAAAAAGCCATTTCTCTTGTTCATCTCCAAAATGCCCTCCGCTCTTATCTTCTGCGGGATCCCGGAACGACCTGTTATCGAGAAAGTAAAAATTTTGGCCTCGAATTTTTAAGTGACTTCCAACCCCATGGGCTTCTTTAAGCAAGGTATTACTTTTTTGCGAGTAAAATGAATCAAAAACAAAATGCGCCTCTGCTTTATGAACAAAATAGCGATCGCCATTGTTTATCCCATAATCATGATCATCCCATACAGCGTAAATTGGGATAAGCTTGGAAGAAAAGAAGACACTCAAAAGATTTCGATGATCTGCATACCTTTCCCAGAGAGTTGCTTCACCAACACCTTCACGAATCGCTTCTCCTTTAACTCGATCAGCATAAACATTATCCCCAATGAGAAAGATTGCCTCAGGGTTTGACTTTAAAACCCCGTTCCACATGATTTCTTGAGCCTCTGGATATTCATCACTCATGCATGAGGCAACGGCAAACTTTAGACTATTTCCTTTTGCATTGATGGTATTAAAAAATCGAACATCAAGTAAGGTTGATTTTGTTCCTAAAATTTCAAGACGATAAGTTTTTCCAACCGAAAGATTTGGAATCTCAAGTTTATTAATAACAAATTCAGAATGGCTTCTTTGCACTTGATAATAAACAAAACTGTCTACTGGCAGTAATTTATCCCCATCCCAGATAAGGATGTTTAAGTCTTTATGAAGTTCATTCTCTTTATTAGTAAGAAAGTTAATTTGTGTGCTTTTCTCATCTGTCGCCCCTTGCAAAACAGAGACTCTTAAAAGCTTCTCATCATCAATCACATTGCCAAGAGCCGAACACGCGGCAAGAACACCATCCTGACAAGCCTTTTTAAAAAGTTCAAAGGCCTTCTCTTTTTCACCTTCTTGGTATTCAAAGAGACCATCAAGGTAAAGGTTATCATCCACTACAGTAAGGGGCCGTTTTGAAGAAGAGCAGCTATGGTTCAAACCAATAGCAAAAGTGAGAAAAATAACGGTACTAATAAGTTTCATACAATCTCCAGCTACGCTTTTTTATATTCTTTTTTTCGTTTTCGATCAGGATAAATCGTTTTACACATATCACAGCGAAGGCCATCGCAACCTCGCGCTTGGCAATACTCTCGGCCAAAGAAAATGATCTGTAAGTGAAGTTTATTCCAGGCCTCAATGGGAAAGAGTCTTTTTAAATCTTTTTCTGTTTGTGTGACGTTTTTTCCGTTTGTAAGTCCCCAGACTTGAGCAAGACGATGAATATGGGTATCTACTGGAAAAGCGGGATGACCAAAAGCCTGGCACATCACAACACCTGCAGTTTTGTGTCCAACTCCTGGAAGCTTTTCAAGTTCCTCCATCGACTCAGGAACTTCTCCATCAAACTTATCAAGAAGGATATGAGAGAGCTCATAAATGGCCTTGGCCTTCCTTGGGGCCAAACCGCAAGGTCTCACGATATCTTCGATCTCT
>JBMYPC010000210.1:0-4054 GCA_049599895.1 Bacteriovoracaceae bacterium
GGGTTTAGGCGGTAAATTTCTTTTACCTGTCCATAATGGATGGTTCTATGAAAAAAAAGAAACCTTTCAATTTAGCAGATTTCAAAAAGCAATTATCTTCGCCAAGTAGGAAAAAGGCAAAAAAGAAAGTTGCGAAAAAGAAGGTTGTTTATGAAGATCATATTGTTGCATTTATAGACTTGCTTGGGTTTTCTAAAAAGATTGAAAAACTTAATAAAAAGGATTCAATTAAGGAAATTGAAAATCTTGAGTGGATAATGGACAAAGTTGTTAATCCTTCAAGACCTTCAAAAATTAAAGCAAATTACTTTTCAGACTGTATATGTTTATCTGAAGAATTACCTAAGAAAGACTCTGAGAATTATCTCGATACAGTATTTTATTTTTTACTTGATTTGATTCACATACAAGGAGAGCTTATTTTTCAAGGAGTGTTAGTTCGTGGAGGTGTGTCAATTGACAGACATTATTCTAGCGATAGATTAATATTTAGCAAAGGGCTTTTAAAATCATACTTCATTGAAAGCAAGAAGGCATTTAATCCTGTAATAATGCTTGATGATTCAGTTTATGAAAAAATCATTAAGTTTCATGAAAAGAATCCTGGTGGATACTTTAATAAAAATCATTATCTCTCGAAGGTAAACAGCCTATTAAGTTTATCAATTGAACTTCCAGAGGGAGACCATGTTTTAAACTATCTTTCTTTCTGGAGAGAGGTAGATGATCCGTCTTATATTATTCCTTACTTTAAGAAACATAAGGGTATTATCGAAACATCAGCAAAAGAGTTTAAAAATAATAAGGCAGTTTTATTAAAGTATAAATGGATGGCGAGCTATCATAATTATTATCTTTTAAAGGCGTATAAGCTTGATAAAAGTGCACAGAAAGATTTACTGATTGATACGAAGTCGATTTTTGGAGATTTTTCACTTCCTAAAGTTGGCTAAGTATTAGCAAATAAGGTCTTTGTTAAGTTAATCAACATCTTTGTTTGCAGAGCGTTGTTTTTTTGTTATTTATTAACTTAATTGAGGTTAATAGATGGGAAAAAAGCCACATAGAAGATTAGATCATACTTTTTCAAAAGATAGTGATTGGACAGAGAGAAAACATTGGGAATCAAGGGCCAGTGTCGAAAACTGGTTTGAGGTTTCTTTGCGCCATTTTACATCTATGAAATTTCATCATGACGAGATGGAGAGATATCACCCAGATAAGCGAGACGTTGGAGATACATTTCTAAGGGATTCATTTCTTTATCAGTCTCACCAAACCAACCTTTATCATTTTATGAGTTTAGGATTTGAGAACTTATTAAAAGGTGTAATTGTTATTCGTAATGGTGGAAAAATGAACTTGGTCTCTAAAAATAATCAGGAAGACTATGGGAAGTTTGAATACCCTTGGGATAAGTGGAAGAAAAAACACTGTCTTGTTAAACTTGCAGAACATGCTGATATTGGCCTTAGTCAAAAAGAAATTGACTCTCTTGATTGGTATACTGATTTTATTACTTGGAAGGGGCGCTACCCATTACCTCAAAACACATTAAATCAGGTATCGGCAACAGTAATGTATATGAGTATTTATGGAGTGCAAGATAGACTGAGATTATTCTTTAATATTGGTAAAACTGTAAGTCATGATCTTTATAAAAAACTTTGGGATGAATTGTTAAGCTGGTTAGATAGTCATTGTGAGAAAATTTCTTCTCAGACAAAAAAAGATTTTAGCGAGGGAAAGCTTGATGCCGTTATTAAGTGTGTCGAGGATCATTTGTCTGAGTAGATTTGAGTTAGGTGTGGCATGGTTAAATTAACAATAATCAATTCAACTCTAGGGGCAGGAAAAACAGAAGTCTCGTCAAGGCTATCTGCTATGTTGCCAAACTCTATAATTGTAAGAGGTGATGATATCAGTTCATCTCTTAATGAATTTTCCGTTTATGATGAGAAAAAGATATTTGAGTGCCTTGAACTGATCTCGAACGAAGTTAATCATTTATCGAATGATTATTCTAATATTATTTTAGATTATGTTTTTGAGACCAGCGAACAGATGAATTATCTTCTTGCAAGAGTAAATGAAGGTATAGATAAATATATATTTTATATTAAAGTCTCTGAAAAAGAAGTTTGTAGAAGAATTCGCATGAGGAATAGGGAACAAGCCGAATGGGAATTAACAAGAACTGTTGAAATATTAAGTAAGCAGTTGAATGCTCAAAACATTGGCAAGTTAGGTACTGAGATAGAAAGTGACGGGGTTTTAGTCGATGACGTAGCATTGCAAATTTTAAATTATCTAAATGAGTCTGCTCATAATTATGATTTTAAAGAACTTTCTGAAGTAGACTTGCATTATATTGAAAAATGGATTACTGAGCCTCACGTCAAATTATTTTGGGATGACGGAAAAACGTGGAATGAGTTATATGAAAAGTATGTTTTAAGAATTTCATCTAACGTAATTAAGCAATTCATTATATATTTTAACAAAACGGCAATTGGGTATATTCAGTTTTATTGGGCTAGTAAAGTTGGAGATGGTTGGTGGAAAGACTTTGATGATAAAGTTATTGGAATAGATCAATATATTGGAGAAACTAGCTATTTAGGTAAAGGGCATGGAGCTAGGTCAATAAGAGAATTTATAAACTATTTAAAGTGTCGATATGACATTTCAAAAATTATTTGTGATCCATCTCCACACAATGAGGTGGCAATCAGGTGCTATGAGAAAGTAGGTTTTAAATCTACAGGTGAAGTTGAAACACCTGATGGGAAAGCTTTGTTGATGGAGTACAAATTGTGAGAATATTAATAACTGGCAATTCAGGAAGTGGAAAAAGCTCTTTTGGTAAAAGACTCTCATTAAAGTTAAATATACCTCTTTATGGATTAGATCAAATTGTCTGGAAGAGCAATTGGGTTAAAGTAAGCAAAGAAGAAAAAGAGAAGAAAATTAAAGAGATTACATCGCATAAGAGCTGGATTATAGAGGGAGTGTCTAAACAAGCAATGAACAAGGCTGATACAGTTGTATTTCTTGATCTTCCTAAACATAAATGTATCTCTAATATTATAAAAAGGTTTCTCAAAAATGGAGTAGGTACTCGAAAAGAGCTACCTTCTAATTGCCCCGATTATATTGGTGTTCTAAAGGCAATTAAAATAGCTCTGATTTTTAACAAAGTGACAAGGCCTTGGATTATGGAAGAGAGCAGAGCTGATAATTTTATACAAGTTAAAAATCACGAAGAACTTGGTGGTCTCTTAATATATATAAGTGAAATGAACTGTATACAGTAAAGTATTCTTCTCAAGTAAGAGGAAGTAATTTCAACCTAATATAAAGTGTATGTTTCTAGTACAATATTTTTAAATACATTTTTTTGACGATACGAGTAAATAGTATTTACCATATTATTAGAGGAGTATTATGGGTAATCATAGGAAGGTTGTTTTAAACCTCGTATCTTTATTAGCGTCTTCATTTGCAAATGGTGAGGTTCGAGTTGATGATATCGATCAAATTATTTGTAATAAGGAAGTTTTTGAAGAGTTTGCTGTTTTAGCGATGGAAGATTCTGTCTTAGATGTTACATCTAGACTTCGTTTAAGAGCTATTCTTCCTCTTATAAGGAAAAGAGTTCACCAGCTAAAAAAGAAACATGGGAAAGAGATTTCTGTTTTTATTGATCCTAATGTGTTGGAGAAATTAACTACGAATAAAGAATTCAATTTTAAACTTGATGAGAATGGAAAATTAAATCTTGATGGTATTGACACAATTTCAGAACTTCTAAAAACGTGGGGCCGCCAAAATTCCCCTGAACTATTAAAAACGTGGGGCCGCCAAAACTCACCGGAACTATTAAAGACGTGGGGCCGTCAAAACTCACCGGAACTATTAAAGACGTGGGGCCGCCAAAATTCCCCTGAGCTGTTAAAAACATGGGGCCGTCAAAATTCCCCTGAGCTGTTAAAAACATGGGGCCGTCAAAACTCACCGGAACTATTAAAGACGTGGGGCCGTCAAAACTCAC
>JBMYPC010000211.1:0-4028 GCA_049599895.1 Bacteriovoracaceae bacterium
AGAATCCGAAAAAAGCGATCTTTACTTACTATATGGGAAAGATTGCGATTCAAAGAGGGCAGAAAAAGTCTGCAATTGGACTCTTTAAAAAAGCTGTCAAAATTCAGCCGGAATTTTTTCAAGGAACATTAGCACTTGGTCTTATTTATGAAGAGGGTAAAGACTTCAAAAATGCGATAAGTGTTTACGAGAACTTTCTTGAGAAAGTTGATGAAAGTAATTTTGCGATTCTCTCTCGAATTGTTCAGGTTTATTTTGTTATGAATGATCAGCTTAGCGCCAAATCAAGACCTGCTTATAAAGTGATGGTGCCTTATGTTGAGAGGTTAACATCTCTAGATCCAAGTGATCTTAATTTAAAAGTGAGACTTGGGATTCTCTATGCTGACGCTAAGAAATACTTTAAAGCAATTGGTGTCTTTAAAGAGATTCTTGTTGCAGTTCCAGATTCAGACAAAGTGAATTTCTATTTGGGAACTCTTTACCAAGTTTTAGGAGAGAGTGATAATGCGATCTCTCACTTTTCGACAATTCAACCTGATTCACCTTTATATGTTGATGGGCATTTGCAAATTGCTAAAATTCTCAATGTGGTGGCCTTAGAAAAACTTAAGAATAAAGATGAAGCTGGGGCGAAGAGGTTTGTGAAGTTCATCAAGTCGATGGAAGGAAAAAATAAAGAACTTGATTTTGAGCTGACGATTCAACTTGCTGGCTTTTATGAAGCACGAGGAGATATTCGTGGTGCCATCAATGCAGTAGATGATCTTCAGGAAAAAGGACAGCTTAACGAAAATCAGATTTTTTATCTTGCGAGTCTCTACGACAAGATTAAGAAATTTAGAGAGTCAGAGAGTTTAATGGAAAAGCTTTTAGAAAAGGATCCTGAGAATGCTCACGCTTTAAACTTTTTGGGTTATTCAATCTTAGAAAGAGGTGGGAACCTTGAGGTGGCTTACAAGTATATTTCAAAAGCAGTGGAATTGAAGCCTGAGGATGGTTATATAAGAGACTCTCTTGGTTGGTATTATTATAAAGTCGGTGAGTTTGAAAAAGCTTTGATTGAAATCTCTAAGGCCCAAGAATTAGTAAGTAATGATGTGGTGATTACAAAACATCTTGCCATCGTCCATAAAAAGCTAGAAAACTTTGAGGAAGCAAAAAAGTTTTACTTAAAGGCACTAGCTCAATGCAAAACGGAAGAAGAGAGACAGGATGTAATCAGAGACCTTTCAGGATTGGAGAAGGTAAGACTTCCAGCAGAAGCTTCCAACTAATAATTCTGTCAGTATTTCTAAGTTCCTGCTCACTTTTTAAAAAATCTTCTAAAATTAAGACTGATGAAAGTTTATCAAAAAGCCTTGAAGCGATTTGTTTAACCGCTGAAGGAAAGGGACGTTTTTCTTATGGAAAGAATAAGACTTTTTTCAGCTTTGAAGCTTTGAGAGATAAATCTCAACAGAACTTCCAGCTTCTTCTCGAGTTCCCTCTTTATGGATCAGAGCATATTGAAGTAATTTATGGTGCAAACCCTCCAAAGGTCGACTTTAAAGAGGGCCAAATTGGCAAAGCCAAAAAGCGTGAATTAAGGCTTATTAAGGGGTTTATTCTAACATTTGCTAACTTTCTTAAGGATCTTGAGAGGTATGAATCTGGGCTGGTGAGTCAATGTAAAGATAAGAACAATTCCAAAGTTTGCACATTTGAAAGTTATGATCGCATCAATGAGATTGCGGTATCTGAAGATTCTATTCAGTATGATTCTTCCGTTTCAAACTCTAACTCTTTAAAAATTCTCTTTAAAAGACCTGTTGAAGGTTACCTTGAGCAGATCATTGTAAAACCTAAGCGCAAGCTCAAACGCCCTTATAGACTTGAGCTTTTCCTAAGTAGTTGCCTAAAAGACGAGATGGCCAGCGAGTAAGCATCGGTTATTTCATGATGCACCAAGGTGGGCAAACTCAAATAAAGCATTATATAACTTCGACGTCATAAATGGGACTTTTGTGTAAATAGAGGTTGATTCGCCGTGCCAGCGATCTCCGCGTTTGTAGGAAAGTTTTGAATTTTAGAATTAAGGAGTTTCAAATGAAATTAGGATTTTTGATGAAATTGCTTCTTCTTTTATCTGTTGTCGTGACAACTTCTTGTACGAAAAAGAAAGTGTCGAACGAAAAGGTATTGAAGCTAGCGATCGCTCAGAAAGTAAAAGGGATGGACCCAATTTACGCTAACGACCTCTACTCGTCTGATGAAGTCGCAAGAGTTTACGAAGGTTTATTAGAGTATCACTACTTAAAGAGACCTTACACTCTTGTTCCAAACCTGGCCGAAGCGATGCCAGAAGTTTCTAAAGATGGTCTGACTTATACTTTTAAAATTAAAAAAGGTGTCATGTTCCATGATGATTCAGCTTTCCCTGGTGGAAAAGGACGTGAGCTTGTTGCAGAAGACTTTGTTTTCTCAATTAAGAGACTTGCAGACCCAAAACTTCAATCAACTGGTTGGTGGGTTCTTAAAGGTAAGCTTGCAGGTCTTGATGACTGGAGAAAAAAGTATGCTGATAAAGACACTGTAAACTATAAAGATGAAATTGAAGGTCTTAAAGCAGTTGATTCACACACTATTCAGTTTAAGCTTGTGAAGCCTTTTCCTCAGTTTCTTTACTCACTTGCAATGCCATTTACTTTTGTTGTGGCAAAGGAAGTTGTTGCGAAATACGGAAAAGAGTTTCTTAACCATCCTGTAGGGACTGGGCCATTTATTCTTCCTAAGTTTGACCAAGGTCTTCGTATTACTTATACAAAGAACCCAAAGTTTAGAAAGAAACTTTTTCCAAGTGATGCTTCTGAAGAATTTAAGCCAATGCTTAAAGACGCAGGAAAGCCATTACCACTTGTTGATAAAATCGTTGTTCGAGTTTTCGAAGAAAACCAGCCAAAATGGTTAACGTTTCAAAAAGGTGACATTGATTTTATCTCTGTTCCAAAAGACAACTTTGATACAGCAATCACTCCTGACAGAACTCTTTCTGAAGATTTCAAGAAAAAAGGAATTGATCTTCTTATCACTCCTTCACTTGATGTAACTTATGTTGCTTTCAATCACGACAATGAGCTCTTTAAGAATGTTAAGCTGAGACGAGCGATGATGCTTGCTTATGATGTTGATAAGGCCAACACGCTTTTTTACAACAACACAGCACTTCCGGCTCAATCCGTTGTTCCTCCAGGAATTGCAGGAAACATTAAAGATTACTCTAATCCTTACAGAATTAAAGATAGAGCAAAAGCTCTTGCTGAAGCGAAGAAGCTTCTTTCTGAAGCAGGTTACCCTGAAGGTAAAGGTCTTCCTGAAATTAGCTATGACTCAGCTTCAGGAACAGTTTCTCTTCAAATGGGTGAGTACTTCCAAAAGCAAATGGCACAAATTGGTATTAAGATTCGTGTTACAACAAACCCATGGCCTCAGCTTCAAGACAAGATCTTAAAAAGAACTGTTATGGCCTACGGAATTGCATGGGGAGCGGATTACCCAGACGCAGAAAACTTTTTACAACTTCTTTATGGTCCAAACAGATCTCCAGGAGCGAACGGATCTGGATATGACAATCCTGAATTCAACCGCCTCTTTAAAGTTGCTTCATTAATGCAAGATTCTCCAGAGAGAACTGCGTTATACGAAAAAATGTTTCGCATGGCAGCTGAAGAAGTTCCATGGATTTATGGAGTTCACAGACAATCATTTGTTCTTAAGCATGGTTGGATAAAGAACTACATTAATACAGACTTTAGTGCGGGAATGGCGCAATATCTTGATGTTGACACAAATACCCGAGCAGAACTCTTGAAGAAGTTCTAACACTACTGTACATTAAGATTCCGTTAATACTAATAGGCGCCCCTTGTCATAGGGGCGCTCTTTTTGAAGCAGAAGTGACGATGATTGGGGTGAGTGCGTAAGTGAAAATCCATACCTACATTTTAAGACGTATCCTATATTCAATTCCCGTTCTTTTAGGTGTTTGT
>JBMYPC010000212.1:0-2500 GCA_049599895.1 Bacteriovoracaceae bacterium
AAGCAGGTATAGATGTTAGAAAACAAACTAATCTTTTTAAAAAAGAAGAAGATATTAGGATGGACCATTATGTGACAAATAAATACAATGGTCAGAATCAATTCAAATTTTTACAGCTTATTCGAAGCTCTCTCTATCCTTCAAAAGGAGGGATTGGAAACCCAGTAACTGTTGCCCTTTGTTCAAAATCAATTCGATCTCAATCAAGTCAATTTGGTTCTCGAAACGATACACAGTGTGGAAATCACATCGTCAATGTTGTTGGAGCTTATTATGAAAATGGCCAATGCAAAGTAAGAATCAGAAACTCTTGGGGCAATGATTGGGAGGATAATGGACATATTAGCATCACGGTCTCGGAATTCCTTGCCTCTCAAGAGTTATATTCAAAAGTAAATAAGACTTCAGACCTTTATAATGCAACATGGATCAAAGGAACTCATTCGAACTCTTTAGCTGCCTCAACTAGAGACATCGATGACAACGGATACTTTGAAGGAGTTTATGATTATACTTTTCAAGATGGCAAAGAAATCCAGCGCCAAGTAAAAAAAGGTGTTCCTTCGAGACGAAAAAGACATGATGGTACAGTTACAGAGGTTTTTCACATACGGCTACGAAATGGGAATACTTATTCAGGAACTGTTAACGATCGAAATAATGGTCAATGGGGCTTAAAAAGTGGGCTTGAAACTGACTCCAATGGAAGGCTGGTCTATGCTCACAAATATCGACTTCACAATGGACAGATTTATACAGGAAGAATCAAAGAGACAACAAATGGTGAATTTAGAACCCTAGATTAGCTAATCAATAAAAACAGGCTTACGACTTTTTCATCAACGAAATCAAAGCCTTATAAGGCTTCTCATATCTTCCTGAAGAAAATCCTCGCTCCATTCTCGTTAGAATCTCATCGACTCTCATGGGATTGAAACCATTTCGGAGAAGTTCTTCAACAAAAAACTCTGAAACAATAAAGATCGCTGCAAGTGGAGAGACCTGTTTTGAGTTTAAACCTTTTGGGAATCCCTTCCCCATTGGTCTTTCATGGTGTTGACTTAAAATCACATCGATATCAGGTTGAAACGATTCAAGCTTACTCAGCGCCTTCACGGCTTTATCAATATGACCAAGAACAGTTCCTCTATCCTCTGAGTTTAAGTCATTGAGTGCTAGTTTTGTATTGATTTTGGCAAGACGTTCATCATCAATAAAAGCATCGTGAAGCATTGCTGCCATTGAAAGCTTTTCAAGGATTGTCGTTTCTGAATGACCTAGTTTTTTTGCAATATAGTTTGAGATATAGCTAATCATCAAACAGTGTTCACTGATATAATTTTTTTCTCGAAGTGAGTTTTCAAGAATTCTCCAAAGGCTTGGAGCTCTTTCAATTGTATCCAATACAGATTGAACCGTTTTTTGTGCCAACTTGACTGTTGTCTGGTTCATCCCCATCTGGGCCATTTGAGAATTGACGAAATCGTAGGCCACAAGCTGGCCCATTTGGGCAACATTTGATTCAAGATTTTTAGCAAGAGCGCCTAAAAGAAGATCTGAAATTGCAGTTCTCACCTTTTCCGCATCAGTCTCCTCGACTAAAATAAACTTCATTCCCTTATCGATGTATTTCATTAAAAAGTCTGTTGCAATGGGATCATTTTCGTGACAAATTTTCACAAACTTTTCTTTTCCAAGTTGAATATAAAGGTCACATGGTGAGGTTCTTATAGGAAGAAGCTTTCGAGACTCAAACTGAACCCATTTAGTTTTTTGATTCTCTTCGTTCTTTTCAAAGCTTTTGCGAATCTCTTGAGACGGATTTTCTTTTTTATCTGACTTAACTTTTATTTTCGAATTGTGTTGTTCATCAAAGTTCCAGTCCTCTTTTCCTCCAATTTTTTCATGGATTTGATTAAGCTTATCTCTTTCTTTAAGAGTTGAGTCTACCTTAAAAAGAAAGTCTTTAATCATCTTAGGATTAGTTGCTTTTTTTGCATAACTGGCATTCTGGTCTTGAGAAATTTGTTTTGCAAGAACACTCATTTTAGGAAGAGGAGTACTTGCAAAAAACACAATAGGAGTATCAAGATCTAACACTTCTCTTGCCGACCAATAGAGATATTCTCCATCACCTGAAGGCATTTTGTTTTCAGATATAATAAGATCAAACTTTTTTCTTTCTAAAAAAGAAACAGCGTCATTACCGTTTGATGCCGTAAAAACTTTTCTTCCAGAGCGATTTTCTAGAAGAGTGACTAAAGTTTTTTTAACCGACGCAGACGGCTCAACACAAAGTATTGGTTGCATAATCTCTCATCATTTTATGGCGCAAAAGCGTTGAGGTTAACTCCAAGGCCATACTTATTCACCATTAAATCTCTTGGGTATTCTGATCAGAATAAAACTAAGGTAAAGATATCTTAAGACCTCCTTTCACTTACGAATTCTTTGCAATTCTTTATGGCAATTTTTCAATTCGACCTTTAAAAGAGTCTCC
>JBMYPC010000213.1:0-3897 GCA_049599895.1 Bacteriovoracaceae bacterium
AAACTTTTGCCATCAAGCACGACAACGTTGTCACTATGGTTTACCAAGGGCAGGTTGATGCTGGAGCGACTTATTACTCTCCTCCTTCAGAAGCAGGTGAAATCCGTGATGCAAGAGCAAGAGTCAAAACACAATTTCCTGATGTAGAAGAGAAAATCAAGATTATTGAAATCACAGAAAAAATTCCTAATGACCCATTTGTTTTTAGAAAAGGTCTACCAGAAGAAGTTGTTAACAAGTTTATTGCCGCTGTAAAAAAATACATCGCATCACCTAAAGGAAAGACTGTTTTTAAGAATATCTATAGTGTTGAAGGTGTCGTTGATGCCACAGACAAAGACTACAATGGTCTGAGAACGATGATCGAGTCAATTGAACTTGATACATCAAAGCTAATTAAATAACACACACGGAGAACTGTTTTGAATCAATTTGAAGTAGCGGATCTGAATAAGATCTATCCAAATGGAACACATGCCTTAAAAGGTGTCTCCTTTGAGGCGAACAAAGGCGAATTTCTCGTTATTATTGGACTTAGTGGTTCAGGAAAATCAACCATGTTAAGATGTCTTAACCGCCTCCATCAGCCAACTGCTGGGTCAATTAAGTATAACTCAAGAGACATCACCAACACCAAAGGCAAAGAACTCAGAAATTACAGAAGTGAAATTGGAATGATTTTTCAACATTTTAATCTCATTCCTCGAAAGACCGTTCTTATGAATGTCTTATCAGGTGCTCTTGCAAAAACAGGACTCTTCAACTCATTAATTGGTAAATACACGGATGAGCAAAAAGAAAGAGCTCTTGAATACATCAAAATCGTTGGACTTGAAGGAAAAGAGAATTCCCGCGCCGATAACTTAAGTGGTGGTCAACAACAACGTGTCGCCATTGCTCGTGCCCTCATGCAAAACCCATCAGTTCTTCTTGCAGATGAGCCAGTTGCCAGCCTTGATCCTGCAACATCACACTCTGTCATGCAGTACTTAAAAAAAATCAATGAAGAAATGGGAATTACAGTTATCTGTAACCTTCACTTTCTCTCACTCGTTCGCCAATACGCGAGCCGAGTTCTCGCTTTAAAAGATGGAAGGCTTATTTATGAAGGCAGCCCATCGGATATTGATGAGGAATGGTTTAGAACAATCTACGGTGAAGAAGCCGTTGAAGTCACAATTGATTAAGAGCTTAAGGAGCAAAAAACAGTGAGCACAAGAAATAATCAAATTCAACCTAATAAAGCTGATTCAGAACTCTCTGTTGGCCTTGAAATGCCAAGTGAGAAAAAAGCCGGCGCTTATATGTTCGCCTTTTGTTTTGATCTTGCCTTCTGGTCATATATTCTTCTTGTTTCTTATAAGATCATTTATGAAAAAATCATTATAGACGTAAGATTTCCGGAGTTCTCTTGGACTCAACCACTTTATTGTATTGCAGGTGGTTTTGTTCTCGCCCTTGCCTTGATTTCGACAAACTTTTCATTAGGGAAGGCCATTAAAGGTCTTTGTAAAAGAGATGAAACAATCAGTGTCTTAAAAGAACCTTACGGAATTCTTGGGATCTTTCTCGTTTTAATTACTTTTGTTTCAGGAATCTTTATCTCTCAGGTATCAATTACTGATTTTCTCTCTGATAGTGGTCTTAAAGGAGCTAAAAGAATTTTTACAGCTCTTTTTAATCCAAACTTTAAAATCTTTGAACCAGCATTATTAGCTGCGATAGAAACCATTTATATGGCCTTTATTGCAACAGCAGTTGCTCTTCCTGTGGCCTTCATAGTTGCCTTCTTTGCTGCTCGTAACCTTATGAGCAGTTCTCCTGTCACACTTGTGATCTATTCACTGACTAGATTTTTTCTCAATATGACTCGATCAATTGAGCCACTTGTTTGGGCAATCATCTTCAGTGTTTGGGTTGGTATCGGGCCGTTTGCTGGTATGCTTGCTCTTTGTCTTCACTCTGTTTCATCTCTCGCGAAACTTTATAGTGAGCAAATTGAAAACGTTTCTGACGGTCCAATTGAGGCCATGACAGCAACAGGGGCCCATCCGATTCAGGTTATTTGGTACGGAGTTGTGCCACAGATTGTTCTTCCTTATCTCTCTTTTACAATCTATCGTTGGGATATCAACGTGAGAATGGCGACAGTTATTGGTCTCGTTGGAGGCGGTGGTATTGGTACTATGCTTATGCAGTATCAAGGTCTCGCAAAATGGAATGAGGTCGGACTACTTGTTATCGTCATTGCTTCTATTGTTTGGATTATGGATTACACTTCTTCAAAGATCAGAGAAGCGATTAAGTAGAGAATTCGCATTTTCAAAATAAATTTTCTTTAATGAGGCCTTCTGTAATTGAAGGCCTTTTAAATTCAAGGCCGTATTCACCACTCCAGGAACATAGAAAGTAAACTCTCTCTCCTCTAGAAAGTTTGTATTATTTTTCAAAAACCAATCATAATACCTTTCATTTTGAAACTCCCCTGGTCTAAAAATCATGGCTGTTTCAAAAAGCAATCGACTTGCATATTTTTCAAAAAATGACTGATACTCCTCAATATTTTTTTGTGCAACTTTAAGGTTCTTTAACATTGTAACGGGAAATAAAAAGCTGGTGCCAAGATAAAAGTTTGAATAACGATCAAATAAAGCTCTCATATGCTTTGTATTCTTGAAACTAAAACAATAATGATAACAAACCACAGATAAACTCTGATAGTTCTCATAGATATCCAAAATCCTCTTTAAACGCTTCTTTTGATTAACAAGAAGACCAATAATAAGAGGTCTTTCTCGTTTTGAGTTCTCGCTTAATAAGACTTCAAAGTTTTTAAAGAGATGAGAAATATCTTTTCCCGAAAGAAAGTGGTCATGAAACTGATAAACCTTAATAACCTTGGCCTTAAGCTTGACGCAGTTTTCAAGGAGATTCTGAATATCTTCACTCTTTGAAAATAAATCCATTGAACAAGCAAGATCGTATGACTGAGGAAGCTTTTTTGCTTGCTTTTGAAGAAGCTTACTATTGTCATCTAGCGTCTTTTTAAAGTCTCCTTTTATAAGAAAACTCTCAGAGGGGCCAGGAGTCAGT
The DNA here is from genome assembly GCA_049599895.1 of Bacteriovoracaceae bacterium. Classification (GTDB taxonomy): domain Bacteria; phylum Bdellovibrionota; class Bacteriovoracia; order Bacteriovoracales; family Bacteriovoracaceae; genus JBMYPC01. Next base: position 3,094 of record JBMYPC010000213.1, read on the forward strand.
ATCGTTCTTTTTACAGCGTAATTATTGGAGAGCTTTTCATAAAGGGCCAAAGACTCTTGGTCAAAAACCTGTTCATGGAAATTAATTTTAGGAATATCGGACTGTCCAATAAACCAATGACAGCTTTGAAAAAACACAAGGCATAAGAGTGATACAAATGATTTCATCATTACATTTTATTTTATCATAAACTTGAGATAAAAAGATTTAAGACACAGCCAGTCAGAGCGCCTAAATTAGTCAACTTTAACGAAACTCTATGCTAATATCGCTCCCATGGGCTTACTATTTCACTTTCCAACAGATAAATCTGATCCAGATCACGCACAGATCGAAAAAAAGGGTGATCAAGAGACTTTAAAACTCAGAAGCTACGGACTTCCACCAGTGTTCTGGCTTTATCTCCTTGCTATTCTTGGTACAATCACTGTTCTTTTCTTTGCCATCCAAGGACCCATAAAATCGGTCTTAGAAGGCCAGGATCAAATCAATCTTTTCATTGTTTATGTTTTAATAGCTCTATTTATTGGTATTCCTTTGACTCTCCTATCACTTTTTTTCTATGAAAAAATTCTTGCGAAAGATGGTCACAAGCTTCAAATCACACACAAAATCTTTTGGATTCCTTTAAGATCAAAAGTCATAAAGCTTAAGTCCGCAAACTCTTTTGTCGTTCAACATCACCTAGACTCACCTAATGTTGCAAGAATTGAAAACCAAAAAGAATTTAAGGCCTTCCAAAACCGAGGTTATTTTCAACTTTATGCCCAAAACGATCAAGAGCATTTTATTCAAATTGACCGC
>JBMYPC010000214.1:0-3874 GCA_049599895.1 Bacteriovoracaceae bacterium
TTCTCCTTATTGCTATCAGTATTTTTCCATTTATATTAGCAATTATCTTACTTTTACTTTGTTATAATTATTGTTTTTTATTATTATTATTTTGTACTTATTCTTATAATCATAATAAAAACACTTATAAGCTTGGCGGACATTACTCTTACGGAAAAGCTGATGAAGAATTAAACACAAGAAATTGGGATCTATAATTTTATCAAAACTGAAAAACAACAATGGCATATTGAAAGTGGTTATCGTTGAACCCTTGAGTCTGATCTTGAAGGATCCTGCACCTTTTGCCCATGTGGGAGAACTCGCCGACAATTCTGTGAATTTTACTGTTCGAGCCTGGGTTGAGTCCGAAGATTATTGGGATGTTCATTTTGATATTATAGAAAAAGTAAAACTAAGTTTCTATGAAAAAGGTTTGAACTTTCCATTTCCTCAAAGGGAAGTTCACATGGTTTCAGAAAATGCCTAATCCTTTTGAAGAATAATTGCCCTCAGAATATCTGAGAATTCGAGATGTTCTGAGGAGTATTTTTGATTTAGTTCTTTAATCCCTTCTTCCATTTCTGGTTCTGTTAGTTTCGACAGAGTACTAATATAGCATTCTCTAAGAGTTTGAAATAAATCGGGCTTGTTGATTTTGACTTGGTATCGAACATCTTCTGTTTGAAAGTTGAGACCGATGAGTTTGAGGTTGTGATAGAGTTTTTGAAAATCAAAATTATCTTCTTCATAGAATTCGATTGCTTTTGAAGGAAGGGGGACTTCAATTTTTTCAGGCATTGAAAGAATGAGGACTTGCCCATTTGGGGTGAGAATTCTTTTAAGTTCCTTTAAGAGCTCTGTTCTTTGGGTTTCATTGAAATGGTGGATAACTTGCTTTAATAAAATGGAATTAAAGCTATTATCACTTTGCTCTTTTAAAAAATCGAGGGCATCTCTTTTTATAACAAGATCATCTGAGTAAAAGGCGTCAACGAAGGACGCTGTGAGTTGGTATTCGTCTTTTAATTCTTTAGAAATTTCAGCAAGGCCGCAACCAAGGTCAAGATATTTATGTTTTGGCGCCAGTTTGAGAAGATCAGAGATCTTTTGTTTCCAAAATTGATGATAATCCTCAGTGTGAATCCATCCAGGTTTCGTTTTATGAAAATGCTGATAATGTTCTTTGATCATAGTTTTACATTTTATTTAAAGTAAGTGTGAGTTGGTCCAATCTCTACTGATTTTAGATCAGACTTACAGGGGGATCCTGAACAGGCATTATTTTCGTCATCTGATTCCATAATCACTCGATATTGAAAATAACGGTTGTCGCTGACATCAGCTCCACCAACCGCGAATCCACTTTCGTTGCAGGGAAGAGGGATAGTACAGCTATGCGTGGTGGAGGAGTTGTTATAGAGTTCACTAAAATTTTTATACTACTTTATAGATAAATGTCAGCAAGTAAAAGTTCGAAACCTCTTTTGTGTTTGGTGCATACTCAAGATTAAAACGGTAATCGCTGACCCAGAGTATGCATTAGAAAGAGTAGAGTTTTACTTACGAGAACTTCCCCTTTGGCGAGGGCATACGTTTGAATAAGACGGACACCCTCCTCGGTCATTGCGAGACTTAATTGCCAGACAACCAGTGAAAAAGTTTCTATTTACTTGTCCTGCTCCAAGAAATTCCTTTGTAAATACTTGACCTCTAATAACCCCACTAGAGAAAAGAACTGTTGTCAGTTTATATGAAGCCTGGAGGGGCGAAACTATTATCTCCAGTGTGGAATAATGGGGTTGCTAGTTATTATATTTTAAATTTAAAGGATTTTAACAAGATTGAAGCTCTGACAGAGTTAATCATGAATAACACAACTTTGATTTATTTTTCGACTTGGTTTCCCATTGTGTTTCTTTTGTCGTTTACTCCTCTTGTTATTTGGAGAAGAACACGTCTTCTGGCATTGCTCCTCGGAGTTTTGTTTCATTTTTCTAATGGTTTATTAATGGGATTGAGAGAGTTTGTAGTGTTTTGCCTACCTTATCTCCTATTTGTCGAATGGAGCCCGAATCGGTTTGAGGTCAGGAAATTCTTTCGGCTTTGAAGGTTTTATTATTTTGAAAAAAAGAAACTTTTGAAAAATCATTCGAGAAATAGAAAAGCACATTTCTTTTCAGCAAAAAAGCAGTGTGTTGGTTGCAATATGTGTACATCTTATATTGTTCTTGGTTTTCTAATTGAGCATAAATGTGTTCTTTCTTTTTTACAAAAAATAATTTTTTATTTAGAGATTTAGAGTAATAAGTTCCCAACGTTGTACAATTTGTAAATGGCTCATACGCTTTCTTTAGTCTGTAATCATCACTTTGGTTTTCGTTCGCTAAGTGAAAAACATTTTTTGTAATATTATAAACTAAATCGATTTCATAACTGCTAAAACATAGAACAAAGTACTTTTCAAATGGTGAAAAAAACAATGAAGATTGAAATGGGCCTAATAACCCTGTCATATAGAAGGTTTCTCCATCTAGGAAGAGACCATCTTGAAACTCACTTTTTCTTTCGAAGAGCGATGGGGAAAACGACTTCAAGTAACTCAAAAAAATAGACTGAATAATTTGAGAAAGCTCAATCGGTTTAATGGTAATTGCTCCATCACCCTTTATTGGAGAGTTGTTGCAAAACTTTATCTCTTTTTTAGTTTCTCCATCTGCAATTTCAAAGCCGTCGAATTGTTCGTCTGGGGCAATACATCTTATGGTTTTGTTTGGGAAGTTTGCTTCTAGAATGTTTTCATATGGTGATTGAAGAATCTCTTCAAGCATTAAAGAAAGGACATAATAATTTTCATTAGAATATTCTTGATGAATTGAGTTCTTTGAGTTTTCTAGGTATGAACTCAATGAAAAAACTGGTGATTGAATATTGTTCTGTTCTAAAATTTTGCAAGAAAGAAATTGATTGAAGCGAAGCTGTTTGTCCTTAAAATCGACATCAAGTAAGTCTCTAACCAAAGCATTTGATTCTAAACCTTTTTCAGACAACGTTTTATTTAAAATGAAAGCTGTGATTATTTTAGAGAGGGATGCTATGGGTATATTCTTATTTAGTTGACCATTGCCACTTTCATAACTCCAAACATTGTGGCTTTCAAGGTTTCCAATGATTATACAGCCATTAAAACGATCAAGTTTTTGATATTGATCAATTAGGGAGAGTATGTCTTCTTTTAATTGCTTATTCATTATACAGGCGATAATACCAAGGAATTCAGTATCCTTACAAAGAGAATTTGCTCACAGACCTTTTTTCTCGGGTGAAGCCCTACCATGGGGAAAGAATAACTCTTTTTTCTTCATTTTCCTTTAGTGCTGCCTTTTGCATTACTACCCCTCTTTGTGAAAATTAAGACAATCAATAGTCCAAGAGTTCGTTGGAGTATTGTTAAGAATTCGGAGTTGTTTAATTCGCTTTGCTCATTTCTGCATTCACTCGGCACTAACGTTTCTCGCTCATTTATACTTAAAAAAAGAAGTGGAGTGTTAGACAAATTTCTAAGCACTGACAGTGTTCAAAAACGACGGTGAGAAAACGGCTTCAAGGGCCGGAGTGTATTGCTTTGAACGCAAGCTTGTTCCTGATTATGCTGTGTCGGCAAAGATATATAGGCTTAGAAAGAAGGGATATCGTTATCAGAAGATAGCTCACTTGTTTAACTTGTGGAGGATTGAAACTAGATCAGGTAGAGGATTATGGCATTCCAAAACTATTAAGAACTTCACAAGTTCTGCAGAGGGGGAAGATGAGAAATAGTCTGAATTTTTCGGGAGGGCATTTCACAGTCTCATAGAATTTTTTTTAGATAATGGCTTTGATTGTTTTGGTGCCA
>JBMYPC010000215.1:0-3821 GCA_049599895.1 Bacteriovoracaceae bacterium
ACTTTCCTCCTTGGAGGTTGGCCATTTGTGAAAGAGTTGTTGCGCTCACTCCGTTTACAAACATATCGATGTTATACTGAGCTGTCTGAATGAGGCCTGCTCTTTGATAAAGGGCCTGCATAAAGTCTGGGCTGATTCCGGCAGCAATAGGAGTGAAAATCTTTGCTGTCGAGGGGAGCTTCTCAAGGGATTTCATAATCTCACTATCTTTGGCAAAACCAAAACCGTGGATAACTGATTCGTATGGAACTTTGGGCTCCGGAGGAAGATATTCGGCAAGATTATCAAAGGCCTTAAGACCAGCTTCGCCATTGACATAAACAACAGTTGTTGAATGAAAATGATTTGCAGCATGGGTAAGGCGTCTTGCGATTTCCCAAGGAGATTTGGTTCTGGACATACCCAGCATTTTAAAGAGAGCTTGTTTTTCTCCTCCACAAATATGGTCGTAACCACTGAGAAGAAGACTTGGAATAAAAGTCACACAGTTTTTACTTTTTAGAGGACCTCTTTCATCTGGATGATCAAGAAAGAAGCGAGCATTCTTCATCTCATCTTCTGTGAGTCCAAAAACATGAGAGAAGCCAATGATTTCATTTGTCCGACTAAAGTTGAGATCATAACCAGTTTTATCAAATCGATAAACCTTGTCTCTCTCTTCATATTTTCCGGTTCGCATATACATTGTGACATATTGTTCAGGAGTGGGTTCTGATGCTGCTTCTATAGATAAACTTCCTGCAAAGTTGGTCCCACCAACATCTTTTCCTTTCTCAGAAAGATTGAAAGCGTCATGATAGGCTTTCATTTGAGCAGCATCGTTATGATCAATGGCCACAAAGAGTCTTTTGACCTTTCTTCCTTCTGGGCCAAGTTCTAAAATTTGTGTTTTCAGATTATGTTTTTTGGCGAACTCGAGCATCTGGTCAAAAACAATTTCTTGTTGAGGTCGCTCTTTTAAAGATTCTCGAATGGTTGTGAGGCAGTCTAAGTCAGAAGCCTTAAGACCTAGTGATAAAAAGAGAAAAAGTGCAAGAATACTAGATAATACTGTTCTCATTATTGTCCCTCATCTAGAAAAAGTGACTGATTCCCATTTTGATTAATGCCGTTTCCACTTCCGCGTATAGTATAAGTTCCTTTAAAAAACTCATCTTCATCAGCATAAGCATTGTAAACAAAAAGGGCTGTGGTTCTCTGTCCTTGTGGGGAGACACTTCCCCCTCTGACTGAAAGTTCTTTCATTAGACTTTGATAACCATCAATGGCATCAACACTTGCAAGGAGATTCATGAGCTTTATTTTTTCAAGACGGTCAAATCTCTCATGACCAGGAAGAGCTTGGTTTAGAAGGCCAAGATATTCTTCATCATTCACAAGATCATAATGATTAAATGATTGTTGGTAAGGATCTGTTCCTAATAATCGACCTTTTATATACTTTCTTAATGTTTGGATGGATTCAATTTTTGAAAATTGATCCCACTCGACATCGTAACTGGTTTTAAGAAGCTCAAGAATTTCACTTCTGTGAGTACATGATGCTGATGCTGTCGGTTGAGTATAGCAATGCTCTTTTCCACCCTTTAGGAAGTTGGGAAGACCTTTTCTTTGAGTTTCTGTTTCAAAGAAACTATAAGGGGCCCTGTAAAAGGCTGCTCTTCTTACTCTGTGGTAATATTCAGCGGCATCAATTTCTTCGGGTGATAAGAAATGAACCGATTCAATGATTCTTTTTGGGCCTCTATTTAAAGTGTTTTTGTGCTGAGGTTGATTGATGGCATCTCCCGTTCTTTTGGGGATGTACTCATCAAGGTTTTTCCAAGCAATCCCTGTGAGATGAAGCTCTCCATAGCGCCCGTGATATTGAGAATCGTTAGAAATGTAGAGGTCTGTGAGATAGTTTCTAACTCGAAAGAAGCCATGGTCTGCTTGTCCTTCATGAAGACTAACTGCATTTCCAACAGAGTTATTAAAGAGGGCGTGAAGTTTTGGATAAGATTTATCATTAACAAGAATGACAGGAATTTCTTTTTCGCCTTCTTTTTTGATGAAGCTTGGAACTTTTTGTTCTTTTAAAAAACGAATAAGATCTTTTTGGACTTCTAGGTTTACGGCTTTAAGACTCTGTCCCTGGGTCAGATCATGAAGAATCTCAAAACATGTTGAGGCATTTCCCGAAAAGGTTAGAAAACTTGTCAGAATCAGTAGTAGAAGGGGCGAAAGGATTTGTCTCATTGAATACCTACTGTATTTATAATGCTCTAAAGCTTAATTTCAAACACAGTGAAAATGGTCTGTCTGAGTATTTTTTTGATTTGGAAAAAAATACAATCTTAAGAATCGAATCGGATGGTGATTAGTGAAAAAATTATCAAGTTTAGAGAGATTATCTTAAAGATCGAATTTTTCTTTGAGACGGCGCAGTGAGAATTTCGATGCACATTATCAAATTCAGTCTCAGAATCTAGGAAAATGAATAATTTATAGCTCTAAATCGCGGGGAAAAAATCCTATACAGCCTTAAGCTCTATTTTTTCTTAAAATATTACTTTGTAATAGTAGACTCAAGCTTTTGAAGCCTTTAAATTAATGACTTACAAATCTCATTAGGAAATGACTATGTTAGCTAAGCTCGATGCCATTAAAGAAGAATTCCAAAGTCAATTGGATCCCCTTAAAGAACAAGCCGATATCCTTAACCTCAAAGCGAATTATCTCGGAAAAAAGGGCGCGATCTCTGAAATCCTTAAGTCTTTAAAGGACGCTACCCCTGAACAACGAAAAGAGATTGGTGCAAAGGCCAATGAAATTAAAGGGTTAATCTCCACTTCAATTCAACAGAAACTCAATCAAATTGAAAAAACTAAAATTGATGAAAAGCTTTCAAAAAATAAAATCGATATCTCTTATCTTGATTCTGTAAAGGCCGATGCTTGGAATCATGCCGGTTTTCATCCAAGGTGGCTTATTCAAAAAGAAATTGAAGATGTTTTTCTCTCGATGGGCTTTGAAATTCTTGATGGGCCACATGTTGAAGATGAGTTTCATAATTTTGAGGCCCTCAATATTCCTGGGGATCATCCCGCTCGAGACATGCAAGATACCTTTTGGTTCCATGATCCAAAAAGTCCTGAAGGCAATAAGCACCTTTTAAGAACCCATACGAGTACTGTTCAAGTTCATGGAATGCAGTCGCGTAAACCACCATTTCGTTTCATTGCTCCTGGGATTGTTTTTCGTTGCGAAAGAACCGACGCTAGCCATGAAATGGTTTTTTCTCAACTTGAAGGGATGCTTGTTGGAGAGAACATATCTGTAGCGAATCTTATTTACTTTATGAAAGCCACCCTAAAAGAGATTTTTAAAAAGGATATGGAGATACGTTTAAGACCTGGTTTTTTCCCATTTGTAGAGCCTGGTTTTGAACTCGATATCAAATGCCTTATCTGCTCAGGTAAGGGGTGTTCTGTTTGTAAGCATACTGGTTGGGTTGAACTCCTGCCTTGTGGGATGGTTCATCCAAACGTTTTAAAAGCGGGTGGAATTGATCCTGAGAAGTACAATGGTTTTGCTTTCGGACTAGGCCTTGATCGACTGGTGATGATGAAATATGGCATCGACGATATCAGACACCTCGCCTCAGGGGACCTTCGATTTAACCAACAGTTTAAAAGTTATTAGGAAAAGATCATGCTCATTTCATTAGATTGGATTAAAGAATTTGTTGATATTAAGGAAACTTGTCCAAAAACCATTGGAGAAAAGTTCACCCTGGCCACAGCTGAAGTTGAAGAAGTTGAAGTGGTTAACGAGTGCTT
>JBMYPC010000216.1:0-3791 GCA_049599895.1 Bacteriovoracaceae bacterium
ATAATACTGCTTGGATTTTAAAAAAATATTTTTTAGATAAATGGCGCAGAACATTAAGAAGAAAGATTAGATTGCATAACATTGTTAATGCAAAAGAGGCATTAAAATATAAAAACCTTGAAGAGATGACTAAATTTTTTACAAAAAATTTCTCACCACATAACAATGTGAAAGAGCTTTTTTCTGGATATGCTATAACTCAACATACTATTAATCAAATAAAACATAACACACTTATTTACTCAGCCATTGATGATCCTTGTGTTCCTATAGAACCTCTTCAAAAATGGTTCCAAAACCCCCCTTTCGCTCATTGTCCTTTAAAAATCTTTATGGCATATTGCCGTCACAAATAGCTGATAAATATAGAAAGATTTTGAATTGGGTTAACCCTCAAATTTAAATATATAACCTATCTCTGGAGTTTTTATGTCTACAATCAAAGTTGGTATTAATGGTCTTGGCCGAATTGGAAGAACAATCTTAAGAAACATCATCACCCGAAATGAAGATGATATTGAAGTAACAGGGATCAATAACCCTGGTGACATGAATATTTTTAAGACTCTTCTCAAATACGATTCTGTTCATGGCCGTTTTGAAGGTGACGTTGATGTTGATGGTGACACTCTTAAAATTGGTGGAAGAACGATTAAATTCTTCACAGCAATGGATCCAACTGAAATTGACTGGTCTTCATTAGGAACACAAATTGTTATCGATTCAACAGGTGTTTTTAAAGACAAAGAAGGTCTTGGACGTCACCTCGGTGGAACTGTAAAAAAAGTTATTATGTGTGCACCTGGAAAAGATCTTGATGGAACTTTTGTTATGGGAATCAACCACGAAAACTATGATCCAAATTCACACCACATTATTTCTAATGCTTCATGTACAACAAACTGCCTTTCTCCTCTTGCAAAAGTTCTTAACGAAAAGTGGGGAATTGAAAATGGTTTCATGACAACAATTCACGCTTATACATCTGATCAAAAAATCCTCGACTCTCAACACTCTGACATCAGACGTGCAAGAGCTGCTGGACTTTCAATGATCCCTACGACAACAGGAGCTGCAAAAGCTGTTGGTCTTGTCATTCCTGAGCTAAAAGGAAAACTAGACGGTTACGCGATTAGAGTTCCAACTCCAAACGTTTCAATGGTTGATCTTTCAGCAAACCTCAAAGCAACTGTTACAGCTGAAGAAATCAATGCGGCAATGAAAGAAGCTTCTGAATCAAACCTTAAGGGAATCCTTGGTTATACAGAAGAAAAACTCGTAAGTGTTGATTACATGGGGATGAGAGAGTCTTCATGTGTTGATGCTAGCCTTACAAACGTTATTGGTAACACTGTAAAAGTTGTCAGCTGGTATGATAATGAAGCAGGTTTCTCACATAGAGTGATTGATCTTGCGAAATTCATTGGTGGGAAACTTTAATGGCAATTCAATTCATTGACTCCGCTGATGCTCTTGAAAAGATCGGCGGAAAGAATGTTCTAGCTCGCTTTGATTTCAATGTTCCTCTTCATAAAGAAAATGGAACAATTACTGACACCACAAGAGTGGACCGAGCACTTGAAACCATTAAGCTTATCCTGGAACAAAAACCAAAGAAGCTCATTCTTATGAGTCATCTTGGGAGACCTAAGGGTGAATCTAATCCTAAGTTCTCACTTGAACCAGTCGCTGGCTATCTTGCTGAAAAGCTTGAACAAGATGTGACTTTAACTGAGTCAGCGACAGACGCCTCAATTAAAACTCTTCTCTCTCTTCAAGATTCTCAAGTAATTTTACTTGAGAATCTAAGGTTTCATAAAGAAGAGACTGATTGTGATTCTGAGTTTGCAAAAAAGATTGCAAGTTATGGGGATATTTTTGTTCACGATGCGTTTGGGACAGCTCACCGAAAACATGCTTCAACTTATGAAATCATTCGCTACTTTCCAAGAAATGCTTATGCAGGACTTCTTCTTAAAAAAGAAATCCTTGCCCTTTCAAAAGTCGTTGAGACTCCAGAGTCTCCTTTTGTCGCGATTGTTGGAGGAGCGAAAGTTTCAGATAAAATTAAAATTCTTGAAAGCCTTCTTCCTAATGTTGACTCACTACTTATTGGTGGAGCAATGGCCTACCCTTTTCTTAAGGCCAAAGGTTTTGAAGTTGGTAAATCTCTTTGTCTTGATGAAGATGTTGAACTTGCAAAAAGGCTTCTCAAGCAAAGTACAGCAAGTAAAATCATCTTACCTGTTGATCATATTGCTTCAGACTCTCCTGATGGAGAAGCGACAAAATTAAATGACGAGAACATCCCTGATGATCTCATGGCCTTAGATATCGGAGAAAGAACTCTTGCTCTTTACTCTGACAAACTGGCATCAGCGAAAACTGTTCTTTGGAATGGGCCTATGGGCTTCTTTGAAAAAGAGAACTTCGCTAAAGGTTCATTTGGAGTCGCTGAGGCTCTCGCAAAACTTGATTCAGCTTTTACCCTCGTGGGCGGCGGAGATTCTGTAAGTGCCGTTATGAAATCAGGGCTGGCTTCAAAAATTTCTCACATCTCAACTGGTGGTGGTGCTTCTTTAGAGTTCATTGAAAATGGAACTCTCCCAGGAATTCAGGCCCTTAAATTCGGCCTTAACTAAGGAAAGTTTATGTCACGAAAAACGATGATTATCGGAAATTGGAAAATGAACCAAACTCTTGAATCAATCAAAGAGTTTTTCATGCACTTAGAAGAAACTGAATTTAAAACTGAACTAGTCGCAGGATTTGCACCTCAAGCTCTCCATGCAGGCCTTGCTCAAGACTATGCCACTCGCTTTGGTCTCGTTATAGGAACCCAAGACTGCTCGGCTCATGAAGACGGGGCCTTCACTGGCGAACTTAGCCTTAATGCTATTAAGGAAATGGACCTTGATTTTGTTTTAGTAGGCCACAGCGAAAGAAGGCAATACCACAAAGAAGATAACGAACTTCTCAACACAAAAAATAAGCTCGCTCTTTCAAAAGAACTCGATGTGATCTATTGCATCGGAGAAACTCTAGAAGAAAGAGAGTCTGAAAAAACCTTTGATGTTCTTAAGGATCAGCTCATCGGCGGACTCAGAGGAATCTCAAGAGAAGAAATCGAAGGCCTTACCATTGCTTATGAACCTGTTTGGGCTATTGGAACTGGAAAGACAGCGACTTCAGAACAAGCTGAAGAAGCTCACAAATATATTCGTGGAGTCATCAGCGAAGCATTCGATGCTGAGATCGCAAATGGCATGAGCATTCTTTATGGAGGCAGTGTAAAGCCTGCTAACGTAAAGGAATTACTAGCGAAAGAAAATGTCGATGGCGCTCTTGTTGGTGGAGCAAGTCTTAAAGCAGACAGCTTTGCTGCACTTTGTAAGTAAGAATAACATTGCCACTTAACTCTCTTTTCGATATGTTATGACGCAATTTTCTTCCTAAAGGGTAAAAAATGGTTTCAACTTTAATGGTTTTCCAAGCAGTTATTGCTGTCATTCTTATTCTTCTTGTTCTTGTTCAATTTGGAAAAGGTGCAGAAGCTGGTCTTTTAAGTGCCGGTGATTCAGTTATGTCAGGAAGCCAAAGAGGGAACATCCTTTCAAAGTTTACTGTTGTTATCTCGGTTTTATTCTTTGCCAATTCAATCTATCTTGCAAAAATCCAAGGTGAAAAAAGTGAGAAGTCTCTTCTTGATACTGAAGCACCTGTAGCAACACCATTCAATTCTGATGAGGCCAAAGCTCCAGAAGCTTCAAACCCTGAAGCAGCTCCGGCGG
>JBMYPC010000217.1:0-3772 GCA_049599895.1 Bacteriovoracaceae bacterium
GCTTTAAAAATGCTCCCTTTCCAAGACTTGAAAAACAAACTGATCTTATGATTGGAACTGAAGGACAGCTTGGAGTGATTGTTGAAGCTGAGATTAAAACTTCTAAAAATCCTGAAGCGATAGTTCTTGCCCTTTCTCTTAAGAGCTGGACAGAGAACTTCGATGAGCTCATTAAGCTTATCGCTCTTATGAGAAACAATCGCGCTTTGATTCAGTTTTGTGAGTTTATCGATAAAGACTCTTTGTCTTTTGTTGATGATTCTCGGTTAGAAGACCACAAAGACTATCTTTTTTTGAAGGTGCTTGAAAATGATATTGAAACTGCCCAAAAGATCCTTGATGAAAGAGAGGGGATCAGCATTTTAACAGAAGGGCAGTTCAATTCTCTTCGGGTGGAGGTTCCTAGGAAAGTTAACGAAACACTCTCAAGGAAAAATCTCACAAAAAAAGGAACTGATATTCAGGTGACTTTGAATGATCTTGATAAGCTTTTAGTTTTTTATCAAAACCTTAAAAAGAAATTTCCCGATTCTTATCTTTTTGGGCACGCAGGAGATTGCCATTTTCATTTTAATATTGTGGCCGATGACCAAAAGAGAGTGGATCTTGCATTTGATGAGCTCTATAAAAAAATCAAAGCCCTGCATTGCTCTCCCTTTGCTGAACATGGCATTGGTGTTTTGAAAAAGAAATATCTAAGAGACTTCTTATCGAAAGAGCACTTAGAGATTTTTTCATATTTAAAGAAGCTTTATGATCCTCATAATCAGTTTTTCCCTGATGGTTACATGTCCCTACCATTAGAAAAAGAAAAGAGTTAGAATAGAGTATGCTCGCAAAAATACTAAAATCTGATAAACGAGTTTTTACCTGCTCTCTTTTAGAAGAGAAGGGAAGTCCTACGGTTCAGGCCACGGCCCTTGGTAAGCTTCTTAAAGGTGATAACGATCTTGTGGTGGGAGATTTTGTTGAGCTGAAACTTGAGAATGATGAATACATCATTACAAAAATGAGAGATCGAAAGAATGAGATCTTTCGTCTTTTAGTTCGAGAGAGAAAGAAAAAAATTATCGCCTCAAACTGTGATGCTATGGTTGTGGTCCTTTCGGTTTCAAAGCCAAGTTATAAACAAGGTTTACTTGATCGCTATTTGGTTCGGGCTTTTCAATGGGAAGTGCTTCCTCTGATTGTCTTTAATAAAATGGATGAGCATGATCCGGCTGATGTGGATATCTTAGAAGAGCAAAAGCGCTTGGCCTCAATGGAAATTGATTGTTTTGAAGTGTCGGCCCATAACGAAGACTATAAACCTCAGTATCTTGAAAAGGGTCTTTCTGAGCTTAAATCTGAGATTGATGGAAAGACAGTGATTCTTCTTGGCCATTCAGGGGTAGGGAAGTCTCGACTTGCCAATTGTTTAACTGGAGAAGTTCTTAACCTCAAATCATCAAAGATTTCTGACAAGTCTGGTAAAGGTGCCCACACTACTACCTGGGCGGAGATTGCCCGTTTTGAAAATCTAGAGATTATCGATTCTCCTGGTGTCCGTTCCTATTCTCTTGAGGATGTTGATCCTGAAGATTTAATTGAGTTCTTTCCAGATATCTTTGAAATTGCTCGTGGCTGCAAATTTCGAAACTGTGAGCATCTTCCCACTTCAAAGGGGTGTGCCTTTAAGCCTTATTATGATAAAAAGGACGAATTTGGTTCTATTTTGTCGAGACTTGATTCTTTTCATCGAATTAAAGACGAGATTTCAGCCACTCCCCAGTGGAAAAAATCGTTCTAGTCGGAATTAAACAGGCTTGTGGGGAAGGATTTCCCAGTCTGCCGTGGCGGCTGAAATTCATGTAAAATAATATGCGATGTGTAATCTTTAGTTCCAAGGATGGAGAATGACTGAGAAAGTTTTAGATTTTGTTGAGAAGAGAAAGCATAACATTGAGCAAAAAAGAAGAAATTTTGAACGAATCCTATTTAGAAATTTTCTTGGTGCCTATAGTGTTTTAGATAATCAGGGAACAAACTATCCGGTTCAACTTGTTGACGTTTCACATGACGGTTGCCTTTTTCAGATTCCTTATAATCCAACTAAAGACACTCCTTATGAAACTGATCACGAGCTTACGCTCAGGATGTACTTCACTCAGGACTCTTTTGTTCCTGTGATTCTTAAAGTGAAGCGCTTTCAAGAATATATCGACAAAAGCGGCAACGTTCACGCTCGTTATGGTTGTGAGTTTGATAAAAGCACGGCTTCATTTAGCGCTGTTGAGTCTTTTATCAACTTTCTCTACAGCTTCGCTGAGCATTCAAGTGTTGATAAGGGTGATCAAAGAGTTTTCTTTCTCTAAAAACACCTTTTACTTAAGCCTCGAAATTTTAAATTGATGCTACCTGTGCTAACTCTTACTTAAGTTTGAGTGAGGTAAAGTTAATGCGTGTCGTTGTTCTTGGAAGCAGTGAAAAGGCTTTAAAAGCTGCCCAACATTTTAAGGCCCTTGGGGCCCAGGTAAAACTTCTAGCCGATTTTAATCAGGGCTTAGAAGAAAGTGAAATTGCTCTCGTTCGTGGTCGAACTCAAAGAATTCATCGAAAAAGTTTTTATCAAGATCTTCGTGAAAGGCGAATGCGGGATTTGTTTCGAGTTGTTTATCTTCCTTCATCTTCTGATCAGCAATTCGGTGAGGAAAAGTTAGATGAATCATTGGAACTTCAAAGAGAGTCGTTTATTGATTGTGACTTTGTTCTCGATGCCAGGTTTTTAGATAAAGCTTTTATGGGGGTTGATTATAGGCCTTCTATCAATGAAGAAATTATTGCTCTTGAAACTGGGCGAATCTTTTATAATCTTTCAGATCTTCCTTTGAATGAATTTCAAAAAGTGGCCATTGTTGGGAGTTCTGAACAAACGGCAGAGTTTTTAATAACTCAAACTCAGTGGCTTGCAAAAAAAGAGTCGAGGCTTATTTTAGTCGATAATGAGGATGTTCCTTTTCAAACGGTGAAAGAACAAAGTCCTGAGAAGTTTACTTCGATTACCCAAGCTTTTGAGAAATTAGAAAATGAAAACCATCTTCAAAATGAAGAGTTTCGAGATGAAACCTTTAAGTGGAGAGAGGAACTTTCCAAGGCGCAAAGACCTTCCGAGATCCAAAAACTTCAGGACAATAAACCTATGCTCCCCTTGGAGCGGTTTCAAATTTTTCAAAGTTCACAGGTCATATCAGTTGAGAAACTTTTTGATCAAAATGAGCTCTTTCTTACCTTTGAAAGAGAGGATGAGGTGCTTTCAGTGGCGGTAGAGGCGATTGTTTGTCTGAGGGACTTAAAGCGTCTTCCGGTGGTCAATCCTTCTGAGCCAGGGTATTATTTTCTTAATTTTGAACCTCAAAGAATTTCAGATATCGAAAAAGATATGATGCAGTATTTTTCGAAGGCGTAAAGGTATCGAATTGATTAGAGTGATATTTCGATCAATAACTATTTTATTTATTTCAATGCTTCTTTTTAAGGGCTGCACTTCAAAGCCTACTAAGAATATTGAGAAATATTACGTTCCTTCAGGAAGTGCAAAATATGTCTTACCAGAAATTCCCGATTGGTCTAACTGGTCAGCTTCGGGACAATGTAAAAGAAATTTTTCCACAAAGTACCTTGATTTTGCTTCGCTTAAAAAAAGTTTTGCCATGAGCTTCTCTGAATCCATTATGTTGCAAGCAAGCTTTAATCAGTTAAGAGAAAACCTTTTAAAAAAACCTGGAGTCTTTGT
>JBMYPC010000218.1:0-3768 GCA_049599895.1 Bacteriovoracaceae bacterium
TTTTCAGAGATCGCCCCTGGTGTTGCTGGTAAAAACACATCGTGATTTTCTATTATAAAACAGCTTGGGAAATCTTGAGAGCCAGTGATATAAAATTGAACCTCTTCTCCAGCAAAAGCAAAAATTTTCTGAGGATAATACCCTTCTTTTGCTGCAATTACGGAGACTTCCCTCTTTGGGTGCTTGAAGGTCTTGGGCTTAAAATAAGCCTCTTCAATGCCCATGAGGCTTGTGGATAAAATAAGGCATGTGAGAAAGAATAGTCTTTTCATACTATTCCTATCGGCTATTTATCTTATTTCATTAATTTAAGACAACTTGCTTTATATTTTCAATTATTTATGTCCTTTAAAGGATCTCAAGCAGGCATATTTTTCTAAAGGAGAATAAGCTTCACAAGCATAGATAAACCCTTAAAATCATTTATATGAAAACATTTTTAAAACAACACCTTAGTATCCTTCTCCTACTATTAGCTTCAACAAACTTAGAAGCTTCTCCTACCCATAAAATTTACACCTACGCAGGACTTGGCTTTGGTTTAGGAAAGTTAAAAACTGATGTGAGCACTGATTATGGAAAAAAAGAGGGGCCAGTCAGAAATGCCTCTCTTAAAGCAAGTTATTATCATGTTAATTGGATGCTAAGTCTAGGCCTTGGTTACTATGATCTTTATCTTGAAACTGAAGATAAATCTTCAGCGACCTATACAAAACTTGTAACAGAAACCTTTTATCTCGACCTCACACCACAGTTTCGTTTAACAAATCGCTTTTCTCTTGGCTTCTCTTACCAACATCTTCTTGGTGAAGAGTTTTTAGCAGGCCCAAGTACCGCCCTGAACGCCAACGATGAGGCCACAACAGAAAGTTTAGCAGGTATCGTTTTTAATTATGATATTCCTTTTAATAACTTTAGAATCAGAACAGGTCTTTCAGTTCATAGGCCATTAAGTGTTGGTGAACGTGATATCACAATCGGTCTATTCACCCTCCATTTTGGAACGGATGTTTACGCCCACAAACAAGAACCAAAAGTGATCTATAAAACTCGAGAGATCATTAAAACTATTCCAGCAGATGTGATCGAACTTGATGAACAAGTCATTTATTTTGAACTTGGAAGCTCAACTCTCAATCAAAAATCAGTTCTTTTTGTTGAAAAACTAGCTGAGCTTCTTCTTGAAAATACTGGGGACTGGGAACTTCTTAAAATTGTCGGTCACACCGATATTATCGGTGATCCAACCTCCAACCAAAGGCTCTCTGAAAGACGGGCCAATCGAGTCAAAGACATTCTTAATAAAAAAGGTGTCGCGAAAGAGAGAACTTTTGAAATCGGACTTGGTGACACTCAATTAAAATCGAAAGGCACAACTGCTGAAGATCACAAACTCAATCGTCGAGTCGAACTTCAGTTTGTTGGAAAACTCGATAAAGACTTTGTTGATAAAATTCTTGATCTCATTAAGTCAACAAAGATCGAGTGACCTTAGTCCACTGATACATCACAAGACCTTACAACAATGGATGAGTCAGCACCTGTTTCATCATCGAGAATTTCGACCATTGAGACATCATCAAGATAGCCGCCAACCGTGTTATTATCAACATATCCTTTAAAAGCAAGCCTTGCTCCTAAACCTGCACCAGAAACAATAAAAGTATAGCGTTGCCAACCCTTCACTTCAGCATTGAGAGTTCCAATAAGCTCTCCATCCCAATAAACCTCTGCTGCATTTGTGACTTTATTTCCAGAAATTCTTGGTGAATAATCGAATGTAATTAGATAATCACTAGCTGCATCAGTATCAACTTCTTGATAAACAGCAACGTCACTAGCAGAAAAACCATTTTTATCATGAGCATCGAATTCAAGTTTAGAATCACCGTGACTTGGGGCAAGTCCACCTATATTATGCCCTCTTTGAATTTCGATTCCCGCATCATTATAAGTTGTATCAATTTGCCAAGCACCAAGACTTGAAAAGACTGACCAGCTATTATCTGAAAGAGAATGACCCTCTTCAAAAGAGCCATTTGAAATTAAATTCGCACTTAAATATTCAGTTGTCTCTATACAATTTTCACCACTATCATTTGCCGATGTCGTTACAACAGTACCATCATTTTGGTTATCTGAATTCGGTGAAACATTTGTAATCGTCTCATTTCGACTCTCACAGCCAATAAAAATAAAAAGAGCAAATAAGGAAATGATTGAAATTCGTTGCATTTGATTTTCTCCTGATGAGCACCATTCTTAAGAGATTAATAAGCAAAAATCAAACCAAAATTGAACCTATGATATTAAGAAGTTAGAAGCAAAAAAAGGCCGTATGATCTTTAGTCATTTACGGCCGTTTAAATTTTAGACAAATCTAATGAAGTTCATCAAAGCTTTGAAAGCAGGTATAACGTTCATGACGGGAGCTATCTTTTCCTCGCAATGAGTGAATGGCCCTCATTCCAGAAGAGCTCGCCGCATCAAGCTCCATAATAACATCCGAAAAGAAAATGACTCTTTCAGGCAAGCACTGAATCTCTGAAATGATAGTTTGATAGCTTGAGACATCTCCTTTAGCTCCAACTTGAGTATCAAAATTATGTCCGATATAAGAGGAGAGATCACCAAACTCACTATATTGAAAAATCAACT
This sequence comes from Bacteriovoracaceae bacterium, assembly GCA_049599895.1. Lineage (GTDB taxonomy): Bacteria > Bdellovibrionota > Bacteriovoracia > Bacteriovoracales > Bacteriovoracaceae > JBMYPC01. The sequence goes on from JBMYPC010000218.1 coordinate 2,659, forward strand.
TTTGCGCTTGCACAGAACCCGATGAATAAATTCCAATTTTTTTATCACGACTTTTAAGTTTTTCAAGAAAGGGTGGAAAATCTTCAAAAAAATGGGCCTCAAGTTCACCCGATTCATATCCAAGTTTCCACATCTTTCCTTGAAGAAGTTTTAAACCAGTATGCTTTCGATCCTGGTCAATCCATTTTTCGAGTAAAGAAAAATACTCTTTGGGATCTGAATAATTTTCTTCAAGTTTTTCAGAGAGTACTGTCTCTCTCACAAGCTCTATAACATCGCCCAGCTGACTGTAGTTCTCCTTCCAATACACTTCGAGGTTATCTTTAGCATAGGGGAAAAGAACTTCGTAAACAAAATCAACCGAAGTGGTTGTTCCTTCAATATCAAAGAGAAAGAAATCATGATTTTCAATTAATTCACTCATAACTCTGCCTTGTTATAAGGTATATCGACACCAGAATCTGTATACTGTGCGATCCATCCTTCAGTATTTAAAAAGATCCTTATGGCCTTGACATGATAATCCGGAGCAAGGTCAAACCAGTGCTTAAATCCTTTTGGAACAGATATGAAATCCCCTTTTTGACAATAAAGACAAAAGACTTCTCCACTATCTAAATGAAACCAGAACTTCCCTGCACCATCGATAAAGAACCGAACCTCATCTTCTGAATGTGTGTGCTCTTTTAAAAACTTTTCTCTAATGGCCTCAATATTTTCAGTCTTATTATGGATATTAACGACATCCGCACTCTGAAACCCATTTTTATTCATAAAAGGTTTTAACTTATGATCATAAGCTTTAAGAATCTCATCTTGAGTTGAACCGTCATCAATGGGAGAGCTTGCCTCCCATTTTTCAAGCATAATTCCACGCTTTGTGACATATTCTTTAATTTGATCAAAGTTTTCAATTTTTTCAAAATGATGATCTTCTTTTGAGATGTATAAAATCGGCATAAACTTCCCCTAGACCGTCTTAACAAATTTATCAAATTCAGTTGATGCATTAAGATAAGAGAAAAGATAAATAAATGTCTCAAGATATCTTTTTGCTTTCTTTACGTCTTTAGAAAAGCAATAAAGACCATGGCCTTTTAAAACAAAGCC
>JBMYPC010000219.1:0-3766 GCA_049599895.1 Bacteriovoracaceae bacterium
TTTTCTTAAAAAATGTATGATTTTTTTTGTCGTTCTTCTTTTACTCTTTTTTATGCCTCGAAATGCCCTTGAAAGGGTAATTTTTTTAGTGTGCTTTAAAAAAAAAATCAAGCTTCTCTCTGAAAATGATTTTTCTCTTTTAAAAAAAAATAAAAATAGCTAAACGTTGAAAAGCTTTATCCATCGATGTTTTAAAAGTTTTGAGTTTTGTTAGTTGTTTCGATTTTAAAAAAGTATTAAAGAAAAAACTGTTCTTATACGAAAGTGATTAATGAAAGCGCTAACATTAGTACTTTTTTGTTTGCGTTAAAAACTTTTTTTTATTATTCTTTACCTATAAAGGTTATCTTTCTTAGGAGGATGTCAAATGGCAGTTAAGAAAAAGGCTACAAAAAAGAAAGCCACAAAAAAAGCTACAAAGAAAAAAGTAGCTAAGAAGGCAACAAAGAAAAAAGCTACAAAGAAAAAAGTAGCTAAGAAGGCAACAAAGAAAAAAGCTACAAAGAAAAAAGTAGCTAAGAAGGCAGCAAAGAAAAAAGCTACTAAAAAGAAAGCTACAAAGAAAAAAGTAGCTAAGAAGGCAACAAAGAAAAAAGCTACTAAAAAGAAAGCAACAAAGAAAAAAGTAGCTAAAAAAGCGACTAAGAAGAAAGTTGCTAAGAAGAAAGCTACAAAGAAAAAAGTAGCTAAGAAGAAGTAATTCGACTTAAAATTTTCTTAATAAAAAGCCTCGGTAAATTCCGAGGCTTTTTTATATGTGCTCCAACTAGTTAAAATTATGAATTTTCTCTCACTTCTCTAGACAATTTCACCTTTTTATCGCTATAAGCAATCTACTTTTAATGAGGGTTGTCGCCAGATTAAATAACTGAACCGACAGTGTTGTTCGCATATTCGTGTGTTGGGCGTATAATATGAGAAAAATCGTCGAATAAAAGCATGTTTTTTTCAAATTTGGTTCTATTAATCCTTCGATATCCACTCCAACAATTTTTAAGGGAAGTACAAAATGGAAAATCACTCTGAACGTGGTTTAGGAATCAGAAACCAAGATGTTCCAAAAGAGCAGTGGATCGTTGACGAAAAAACTGGCGAAAAAGTCGTTAAGATGGGTGAGCTCGAATTTCCTCCAAGAAAAGTCTGGATTAAAACTTTTGGGTGCCAGATGAATTATCACGACTCTGAAAGACTTCTTGCCCACCTTAAAAATCTCAATTTCAGCAATACAGACGAACTTGAAGAAGCAGATATGGTTCTCTTTAATACTTGTGCCGTTCGAGACCTTTCCAATAATAAATTTTACTCTCAACTTGGAGAGATGAAGCATCAAAAGAAGAAGAATAAAGATCTTTTAGTTGGAATTGGTGGCTGTGTGGCCCAGACAGAGGGAAAAGCTCTCGTTAAAAAGTATAAGCAGCTTGATTTTGCTTTTGGGACCGATGTTATCGATACAATTAATGACATGATTTACAGGCTTTATGCCGGTGAGAATAAATTTGTCGTTAATACATGGGATCGAAGCTCTGACTTTTCAATTGAGACAAAGATTTCTCATGGTTCACCCCAGGCATTTGTAAATATCATCAAGGGCTGCAACAAGTATTGTACTTATTGTATCGTTCCATACACGAGAGGTAAGGAGAGATCGAGGCGTCTTAATGAGGTCGTTGATGATGTCAAAAAATTAGTCGAATACCAAGGGGTTCAGGAGGTGACTTTATTGGGTCAAAACGTGAATTCCTATGGAAAAGAGAATGGTGAGAACCTTTCACAGCTTCTGATGACCCTTGATGATATTAACGGTCTAGAACTTATCAGATACACCACAAGCCATCCCTATGACGTTTCAGATGAGCTGATTGCAGTTCATGGAAGTGCGAAAAAGCTTTCAAGACACCTCCATTTACCTGTCCAGTCAGGATCAGGTGAGGTTCTTACTAGGATGCATCGAGAATACACCCCAGAACACTTTCTAGGCCTTTTAGAGAAGCTTAGAAAGGCTAAGCCTGACATTGTCCTATCAACTGATATTATCGTTGGTTTTGTGAATGAGACGGAACAAGAGTATCAAATGACCCTTGATCTTCTCAACAAGGCCCAATTTGATTTCATTTACAGCTATGCCTATTCAAAAAGAGAAAAAACCAGAGCGGCGAAGATGGAAGACCTCCTTACCGATGATATTCGAGGAAGACGATTAAGAGAGCTTCAAGCTTATCAACTTAAGATCCAAGAAAAACTGAGAGCTCCTTTAGTAGGGAAGAGGTTTTTTATTCTTGTTGATGGTGAAAGTAATATGAAAAGCATTAAAAAGTGGAAAGGACGAACAAATTGTAATCGAATTGTTCACTTTTTACCTGAAGATCCAAACCACAACTACAAATGGAACTGGGTAGAAGTTGAAATCACGCAATCAACGGCTTTAAGCTGCCAAGGAAAAGTCATCAGAAATCTAGGACGAACAGCTCCTCATACGCTTGGTTTAACTCAGCAATAGATTCTTAAATTTAGGGGAAAATTAGGCAAAAAAAAAGGCGTCTCGAAAGACGCCAGTATTCCTCGCGCTTTTTTAAAATTGAGGATGCGATCATTTTCAAAGCTGGGCGATGGTCTCACCGTTAGGTGGTCTAATAACTTGTCGCCAAGAATGATGTGGTCATTGATAATAACTCCTGGCTCATCTTCAGGGCTGAAAACTTCACGGTCATGACCTTCTATGAGAAAAAGATCTTTGGGAATCACAATTTGTGAGTCTTGAAGTAAAGAAAAAGCATGATAAAAGTCAGGATGTTGCCCGTAGAGGTCAAAGAGTTTTCCAAAATTAATGAGTCTTTCGATAGCTTCTTGGGTATCCTTGAGCGAAATATCAGAGTGCTCAGACTCACTGCAAGCTTAGTAAAAACTCTTTAATTTCAAGGAGTAAAAACTATAAGATTAACTTAGAGTGTTCAGTTTTTTGACATCATTTTACATGAGCTTTCAGGTTAAAATTTCAGGGAATTGGATTTGCTTGCCTAAGAATGCTAGCTTAAAAAAAGAATGAGCTACTTAAGAAAAATTCAATATCTCGGCTTTCTAGGTTCACTCCTTATAAGCCTCAACTCCCTTGCTTTTACCGAGCTCAATCTTGAAGGAAACTTCAGTGAGAAAAAGTACGGTGATAACAAACAAAATAAAGAAAAAAGTACGACTTATTCAGCAAGTTTAGCTTTTTATCTATTTGAGTATACCGCCCTTGAGTTTAATTATGTGACCAGTGAAGAGGAGACAGTGGAGAAGACTGAGCTTCTTTCGACTGATAACTCTCTTACATTTTTGGGTTATACCAATACTGTTAATAACGAAATTTTGGGAATCGGAATCAGACAGGCCCTCGCCGGTCAAAAAGCAGCGATTCGACCCCTTATTAGTATTGGTTATGCAAAACAAGTTGTCACAGACCGATCAGATTATCGTTACCGTATTGAATCAAGTGGAGAAGAAATAACCCTTTCAAGTCCGAAGAGCAAAGTTGAAGACAATTCGGTTTTTGGGACTTTCTCGTTACAGTTTCGGCTGACAAAGATGTCTTCACTCTCAATGTCAGTGAAAACTGTTTTTCCTGCCTTTGAATTTAGTAGAGCTCAAGAGTATCTTAAGTACACTCTTGGAATATCGATGATTTTCTAGTTTTCCACTAAGTCAGTAAGAGAGTAAGATAGTATTCATGAAGTCCTATTTTTTCATTTTTATTCTTTTCTTTTTAAGCTCCTGCTCGAAGCTCTCT
>JBMYPC010000220.1:0-3714 GCA_049599895.1 Bacteriovoracaceae bacterium
TTAATTCGATGAAGGTTCCTACGAAGACTGGTCGTGGTGAGTGGCATGCGAAGACGATTCAGCAAATACTGACCTGATTCTTATTCGGCTTGATTGTGTATGCTTTTTGCAAACTCAAATGCTTTTTGAACGTGATCTTCTTCTTTTTTCTGGCTAAAGATTTTCATTAAAATAGCACTTCTGAAAAGTAGTGATTGTAGAGTCAGTTCATTAGTTTCAGAGTTAACTTTTACTGCTCCTGTTTTTGTGAGCTCGCCTAAAACTGAAGCTTGATATATATTTCGGTTTGAGCAAAGTTCTTTAGCCTCTTGCTTTGTTAGTGGGCGAGGTATGATTGCAAGAACATCCATAAGCATTTCTCTGAGTGTTTGCTTACCGGTAAAATTATAGAAATTGGAAAAGTCTTTTTTCTGCAGATCTATAGCAGTTTTAAGGATTCCAGCGTCCCAGTCTTCTTTCGTTATTTCGCCGTCTTTGTCGATTGAAATTACGTTGTGACCAAGGAGTTGGATTGAATGAGGGTAGCCTCCTGTTTGGGCAACATAGGCTTTAACTTCTTCAGGGTTATATTTAACCTCAGCTTCTTCAAAACCTTTAGTTAGAACCTCTGATGCTTCATCAAGAGGCATTATTGAAAGTCTCAGAGGGTCAAAATGCCGCTTAGCTGACGGGTCTCCTTCAAAGAAGTACTGAATAGATTCAGTGTAACCTATAACCAAAAAGGAAACTTTACCAAAGCCATTAACATCGAGAGTCGTTGCAATTGAGCGTAGTAATTGAGCTGCACCATTTAGGTCGGATAGGTTATGTATTTCATCTAGAATTATAAGGACACCGTCCATCGAGCCAACTTCATCTCCACCTTTGATAATATTTGTAAGAATAGAGACTATTTGATCTTTTAAAATCTGTTGCTGCTGCTGCTTTTCTTCATCGTATCCAACTCTACAGAAAAAGCCCCAAAGGCAAACTTACCACCTTTAAATATTCCACCTACTCTTTCAGATAAGCGATCAATCACACTCTTTTCAAGTTGATCTGTTAAGGAGTTTAAAGAAGCTTGCAAGACAGACTGTAAGTCCTGCCCCTTTTCGATTGAGTAATAAGACGTAATAAAGGACAAATTGTGCAATCCTGGATCTTTTGCACTGGCAATGTGTTTTATGAGTTTCGCTAAGGCCGTTTTTCCTATTCCTCTGTCGCCATGGAGTACAAAACTGGAGGACATCCCTCTTTTTATGTGTTCCATTTTTTCAAGGAGCGTTAAGACCTGATCCTTTCTCCCTGCAAATAGATTAGGAGCTACAACAGAGTTTGGATTAAATGGATTGTATTTTGCCATTGATTTCAATACCTTATAAATATTATCTTATATAGTTACCCTTCACATTTACGTTTGTTTATAAGAGAAAATGATTTACATGATTACTCAATTCTCGTCACTTCTAGCATAGACAGTGTGATAGATGATTGCAGGGAGTTTGAAATCCCTGTCATATCAAAATCCATTCAGAGTTCTATATACATACAATTAACTAAAATTGATTCAATTAATTAGGAAGTATGTGTTCATCCCATGGAGGGGATTTACTAATAATTCCTTTTAAGAATGTCAGATGTACGAAATCTTTTTTGTCGTGACCAGTGGTTAAATATATTTCAGTATAACCTTCCTTCCAGAGTGTCTTTGCGACATCTGTACCTAATAGATTATCTCCAAGATTTACATCGATATAAATTGGAGTGGATTTTGATAATTCTTTCTTTTTTTCATTGAAGCTAGATATACTATCGAATGAAAAGAGGTTTATATTTGATTTCTTGCAATGGGATTCCCAAATTGTTCTAACTAGTGGATCATCATCGATTAAAACTGATGTCATTGTTTTTGGGAATGTTTTGGATTCTAACGCCTTTATTGGTACAAATCCCGCCATACCTTTTTCAATGAGGTTGACTCCAAGTTCTTCACATTCTTCCCTTATTTCTTTTTCATCATAACGGCTTGTAATTAAAATTGAGCTGTTTTCTATATTGTTTTGCTTAATTAGATTAAGACCATTCATTTCAGATCCAATGTATTCAAAGTCGACTAAGAAAAGGAAGTTCTTATCTGTATTTTGTTTAAACCAATCTAGAAAATCATGAGGTGTTGTGAAGTGATGAATGTGCGTGTCGTTTACAACTTGAGATAAGCGGGAGTCCCAAATTTTATGAATACTGACGTCGTCATCTATTATGACAACTTCTTGGTCCGAATGAATTGGAATAAAAGGAATGAAGGTGGCAGGAGGATTGGCCTTGGGGATTTTTATCAAAATAGTTGTTCCATTCCCCTTTGAAGAGAGAATTTTTAAGGATCCTTTCCAGTTTTCGATACAAGATTTAGCATGATAAAGGCCAAGCCCACTACCTTCTGGCTTACCAAAGGATTCTCCTTGATCAGTTACTTTTTCAATTAGACTCTCTGGAATACCTACACCATTGTCTTTTATCATTATGATCATATTTTCATTTTCAGATACTAAAGAAATTTTAATTTCTCCACATAATTCAGGCATCGCCTCTACTGCATTATTGATAAGGTTGCTAAGCACTCTCTTGAATTCTTCCGCTTGAATCACCGCAAACTGACCATAATGAGATTCAGCAACAGGAAACTCTATTGATAAGTCATTGTGAGAGTGATACTGCATCCGTTTCTCACTTACAATAGAAGAAATAATGGATGGAACTTGTTCAAGTTCTAAATCTGATTTTACTTCGGTAAGGCTTTCTGGTTCAATGTTCTGATTTAGTAGATTGTTTGCAATGTCGTTAATTCGATTGGCTGCTGATCTGATGATTTTTCTTTTGTCTTCCTGTATACCTTCTGTCGACTTTACAGCCATCTCTAAGGCAGCGAGAGGTGAGCGGATGTCATGGGCGACTTGTTGAGCAAGTTTGCCGACTACTTCTAAATTAGATTTCCTTAAAGATGAATGATAGAAAAATTTTGTAGAGTTCATTAATTCGTTATAGGCATTAACAAAGAAATGAATTTCCTTCGTGTTAAACTTCCTTTCAGGCAAGGACTTAAGTAAGTGAAAGTTGCTGGCTTCAATTCTTTTTAGGTTCGACTGTGTTTCGATTAGAACCGAACTAAGTGATTTGTTAAGATAAAATGAAAGTGTTGCAATTAAACTCCATATAAAAAGTATGATTCCGACTGAAATCAGCAACAATTTAAGCTGTGCAATGGATGAAGCTCGCTCCAGTGAACTGGTATCAATTGTTAATTGTAACTTGGCAACTTCCTTCCCGTAATTGTTACGAATCTTTTTATGAATTGAAATACCACCTTTTAAAGTTGAGCTATTTTTTTGAAATATAAGCTCTTCTTGGACATAAAGCTTTATATCTTTAATATGTTTCGATTCACTTATTGAATATAGGGCTTTAATAGCTTGAGGGAAATTATTGTTAAGGATATGAGGTTTAACAATTTTTGAAGATAGCTCAAGTTTTTCTGAATACTTTTCTAGGATCATTTTATCAGCATTTTGATTGAGCTGATGAATGTAGAGAGAATGCATTAGTATGCTTAAAAGCAAGGTTACAAAACTTGCAAACAGAATTACGCTTGTCATTTTAGGATTACTTATTTTATCCATATCCCTTTGGAGTGCGGGCGTTTGACCGGACATCGACCAGCTAAAGTTTAAATATCGGTCG
>JBMYPC010000221.1:0-3658 GCA_049599895.1 Bacteriovoracaceae bacterium
CATGTCAAAATTATAGGCTTTATTAATGATTGTAAAAAAGAGTTGGTTTTGATTAAAGTCGCTTAAAAGATCTATTTTTTTTAATTGAGTCTCTTTGTTTTCTTCAAAAAATATATAATCACCTTTCTCGAGTTCAAGGTCATATGTTTTTAAGTTCTTAAAACCGATATCGTCTTTTTGAGTTTTATAAGTAAGCTTTGAAAAATGAAAATCTTTATACCCTAAAGAGCTCCCAATACAGTTTAATGCAAATTGACTCTTCCTGTCGTTGTCTACAACATGTTCAATCAAATGATTCTTTTTAAGAGCTTTCTTTTCTTTACCTGAGAGAAGAAAGCAATCAGAATCGAGTCTCCCCTTCAGGCTTGCCTTGATCTTTGAAAGGCTTAGATTTTCTTTAGTGCTTACAGAGACCTTTTGATCAGTCAGCCGAGAAATCTCAAGTTCAAGAATCCTTTTTGACTGACGATCAATATTTACAGGAGATTGAATTTCGATAGATTCGATTATTGAATCTTTTAAAAAAGAAATTGTTCGGGCTGAAGGTCTTTCTAGCTCAAGAGTACTTGGGGAAAAAAACAGTTTTTTTTCAAACTCATCAAGAGGATAAACAAGTTGCTTTCTCTTCTCTCCAAGATAAATCCCCTTTTCTTTCTTTTCAACTTTAAGTGATGTTTTTTTATCGAGGTTAAGAGCATAAGAAAATAACTCTTCTTCTTTTAGAGGGATAACGATTATCTCGGTCGGATAGTAAACAGCAAAGTCAATTTTATGAACTCGGCCTCGCTCGATATTGATGGTTTCATCAGGGGAGCCAACAATAAAACTTCCAGGAGGAAGAGTCATTTTGTTAACACGGATATTTGAGAAGAAATTACTGGTGAGAAACTTTGTTTGAAAACGTCCATCCTCTTCACTTAAAATCGAAATCTTCTCGTCGATTAAAATTTCAATTCCACCGATTCCCCATTCACCTGCATCACGAACAGCATTTTTATTTTTGTCGTAAAAAATTTCTCCAATAATCAAATATTCAGTTGATGAGTGAGCGGGAAGGCATAAAGCGACTAAAACACTCAAAAATACTATTTTGACAAAAAAGATTGGCATAATTCCGTCGCTCTCATTCCTCAAGATCTCTTAAGTATGGGAATTCATTAGTCCTAACTTTGAACCCATTATAATTATAGCATTAGGTAACCAAAATTAGGGGGTTATGAAACGTCGGCAAAACTTACTATAGAGAGGACAATTCTGCCGCATTTGCCAAATTTGACGTCAAAAACGAAGTTAACCGGCGAATTATACGAAAAGTTTACTGAATAGCTTTCACTTGTTCTTTTAAAGGGGGTTGAAAAATTTGAAAGAGTGGATTCTGAAAACTCTATTTCTTGCGCTCACAAGTCTCGCACTTTCTTCGTGCGGCAGTGATTCAACTGTCTCAATTGACAGTGAAGGAGCTCTCTCATCGGCTAGCCTAAGTTTAATATCAGGTGATGGCCAATTCGCTGCGATCAACACAGACTATTCAGATCCACTTGTTGTTAAAGTGACAGGTGCTGATGATGTTTCCAATATTCCCATTATTTTTGAGATTACATCTGGTTCTGGTTCACTATCTCAATCCACAGTTAATACCGACAGCGATGGACAAGCCTCTGTTAATATTCGTTCTGGATCAAAAGCAGAAACTATAAAAGTCTTCGCAAAAATGGTTTTAGCCGGAAAAAGTGAATCTTTAACTTTTAGCCTTGTTGTTAATGGAACTTCAGCTGATTGGGAAATCACCCAAGTTGGTGGGAGCTCAAGTGTAACAGCTGGCTCCACTTTTCAGATTCGCTTACGGGCCCTGAATACTAATGGTGAGCTTGATACTGATTTTAATGGGGCCAAAGACCTTGCCTTTACAACAGATAATGGCTCAGCTCCAAACGGAACTGTGGCAAGTCTTCCTGCAAATGGAAGTTATAACTTCACCAATGGAGTGATTGATACAGATCTTGATGTTGTCTTTTATAATTCTTCTGAAAGTGCAGCAGAAAAATTTTCTATTCAAGTCTCAGGCTCTTCATTAACTGCAGCAACAATGACAGCAATTGAAGTTACAGATGCAGCACCTTCAACCGTCAAGATTGTTGATACCACAGACTGTTCAAGTGCAAGTGAGATTGGGGATGAAACATACGTTGTTCCCACCACTCAGACACTCTACTCTCTCTATTACGATACTTATGAAAACTGTATCGAAGGAATAGACGCTGATTCAAATTGGACTAAAGCTTTCCTCGACTCACAGGTGACTTATGACACAGCGATCTCTGGAGTTAACACAGTCGATTTTACTCCTGTTCAAGGGGACATCTCTGAAGCAACTGGTTTTAGTATTACTGATACAACCTATGCTTATACTGACTCAACAGGAACAATTACTCTTACCTCAGGGGCTGCAAGCCAGTTTCTTATAACAGGTCTCGACTCAAGTGGTAATTATACCGTTGATGCAGGAGATACGGTTGAAATCTTAGTTGAGGCAAGAGACGTCTTTGGAAACCTTGCTGAAGACTATACAGGATCTAAGACATTAAATTTCTCAACTACAGCAACGACCACTTCCCCCCCAACTGGAACTGCCAGTGCTCATAGTGCAGACATTCCAGCAAATGGCGGAACCTACGTTTTTGCAAACGGAGTCTTAACTTCAGGCGATGTTGATCTCACCTTTTATAATAGTGGCGATACTCCAACCGTAACAGTAACAGATGCTAACGACACAACAATTAATGGAACTTCTCCATCGATTACAGTCGATACAGTGGCCCATACTTATACTCGAGTAAGAAGTGCGAGCAACAACGGAGGAAGTCTCACTTCAGGTGGAACAATTGATGCCGATGACTCACTTACCTTTTATTGTGCAACCTATGATACTTACGGAAACTATCTTACAGATGATGCTACTGCGGACTGGACTTATAGTGGTGACATCACCGCTGGAGAACTTGGTGGTTTAACAGATTCAAGTTCTCTAAGTTACGACCCATCCACGATTGGAAATGGATCTGTCACTTGTACAGTTGGTTCTATTTCCGATAACTCTGGGACTTATACCATTAACCCAGGAGAACCAACAACTGTCGCTATTGCAGATAGTGGAACCACAAGTTTTGGAAGTGTTTTTAGTGAAACTGCTGGAGTCAACTTTGCTGTGGCCTTGAGAGTTTACGATAGTGATGGAAACTTTGCTGATAACTTTACTGATGATATTGATCTCACGCTATCTTATATTGGCTCAGTTAATGTTGACTCGACGATACCATCAGAGATCACCCCATCAATTTCAACGACTTTAATTAATTCGACAGCTTCAATATCTGAAGACCTTACGGTTAGTTTCTCTTCTGGAGACGCCACAGTCTCTAATCTGAGGCTTCTTAATGAAGCCAACACTACAGATCGAGTAAAAGTTCAACTTGATGATAACGATTCAACTTATTCCATTGCGACCGCTCAGTCAGGCTATGTAACGGTGACGACAGGGTCACTCGCCTATATCAGTATTCGAAATGCTGCGAGCAACGGTGGAGATATGGTCAATGCTCCAGCTCTTGATAATGATGGCAACATCACTCTCTACGCCGCTGGTTTCGATGCTGCTGGA
>JBMYPC010000222.1:0-3552 GCA_049599895.1 Bacteriovoracaceae bacterium
AATAGCTACCTAAGCATCGAGCGGACAGATGATCTCGTTCAGAGATCAGATAAAACTAAGAGTATTGTTATGGGGTTCAAGGCTGTTTAATTCGCTGGCGCTCATTGCGATGCTCGAAGAAACAGTCCCAAAACATCAAAACTGCCCACTGGGCACTTTTGCTGCTTCGTGAAAGCTAACGCTTCCTCAAATCATCTATCCGCTTGGCGCGCAAAAAATGTCCGCTGGACATTTTTTCTCGCGAAGCGGTGGCGGGCGCAGAGGGATTCGAACCCCCAACCTACTGATTTGGAATCAGCCGCTCTACCAATTAGAGCTATACACCCGCATTAAGCTTTGGAAAGACAAGTTACAATGAGGGGCCAAAAGTGTCTAGAATTCATTGCATGCGCGACGCAAAAACGATCCTCTTTTCTGGACAGGACGCCTGTGGTCGAAATAATCTAAAAGCTCACACACCACAGGGGAAAACGAATGGACTTTGGCCGCATTGAGAATTTTCAAAACATTGATTATTCAATTCCAAGCTCACCTGAAGCCAATGATGTCATTCTTCAGAAAAAGCCAAAAACAAAAGACCCTGTTCTTTACACCGGACTTCCGGTCTGGGGAGACCAACATTTTATTGGAACTCTCTATCCTGAAAATACAAAGCCCAATGAATTCTTAAAAATCTATTCTTCTTTATTTTCAGCGATTGAGCTCAATTCTACTTTCTACGGAACACCACCTATTGAAAGAATCGAAAAATGGAAAGGACAAATCTCGGATCCAAACTTTAAGTTTTGCCCTAAGTTTCCAAAACGAGTGACTCACAGGCATGGACTTCTTAAAAGTCTTTTTGAGGCTGAAGAATTTATTGATCGAGTAAAGACTCTTGGGCCAAATCTAGGACTCTCTTTCCTGCAACTTCCTCCTGATTATAATGCTCGAAACTTTGATGATTTAAGCCAGTTCCTTCAAAAACTAAAGGGAAAGGCTGACCTTGCCTTAGAGCTTCGAAATGAATCCTGGTTTCAAGAAGAAGCTTTCAGACAACTCAAACGTCTTCTTTACACATTAGATGTCACTCTCGTAATCACAGATACTCCTGGCAAAAGAGATCTTATGCACTTTGATCTCACCACAAATAAGTTTTTTGTAAGGTTTGTCGGAAACAGTCTTCACGAAACGGATTACAGTCGAATTGATGAATGGATGGGACGCTTATCAGAGCTTAAAAATAAAGGCATTGAAGAAAGCTATTTCTTCGTTCATCAGCCTCATGAATATATGGGATTTGATCTTATAAAAAGAATTGATGAAAACTTAAAAGAGCAGAACTTTCATTTAAAAAGCCCTGCTCTTCCTAGTAACCTATTTAAAGAAACTCAAATTGAGCTTATCTAGATCCATGATAAACAGATTTCGCTACACATCCGTAACCATAGTATCTGCCATTAATTGAACCGATATAACCATTTCTTGTGATAGAAACAGTTCTTTCCACACAACGGCTGTGACCTTTTTGGTAACACTCTCTTTGAGCTCCATCGCTAGCGATTCTTTTTGCTCTTTGTTGATCAGTATATGAACAACGAAAGTTCGCGTTTGCCGTGTTATAAACAATTCCACTCATTGTGTATGTTCTTACTCTATCCCCACCAGATCCATCTTGAAGAAGATCATCAATTCTTCGAATCGCCGCTCGGTCATCACCTCTCAGAATCATTCTTTTAATAAATCGAAGATCTTGGCGAATACTTGAAGGAGCAAAATTCTCCTCGTGTGACATATTAGATTCTTGAATTTGATCTGCGAAAACGGAACCTGAGAAAACAAAAATTAAGGCCATCATTAGCTTCATAGAACTCTCCCTTTTAAGAATTTCTGTTGTTTCGAATATTCTAAAAAGAAAGGAAACGGATAAACAAATTTTTATGGTGAGATGACAGAGGATTTAATTAATAAGTGTCTTCAGAATTGCGAACACTTTTTCCAAAAAAAAGGGCTTCCAAAGAAGCCCTTTCATATCTTAAAAGTAGTGTTTATTTAAGATTACTCTAAGATCTCAGATACTGTACCAGCACCAATAGTTCTACCACCTTCACGGATAGCAAACTTAAGACCTTTTTCCATTGCGATTGGAGTGATTAGCTCAACACCAAAAGCAGTGTTGTCACCTGGCATAACCATCTCAACTCCGTCAGCAAGAGTGATGTCACCAGTCACGTCAGTTGTTCTGAAGTAGAACTGAGGACGGTATCCTTTAAAGATTGGAGTGTGACGTCCACCTTCGTCTTTAGAAAGAATATAAACTTCACAGTTAAACTTTCTGTGAGGAGTAACTGAACCTGGCTTACAAAGAACTTGCCCACGCTCAACGTCTTCTCTTTTTGTCCCTCTAAGAAGGAGTCCAACGTTGTCACCAGCTCGACCTTCGTCAAGAAGCTTACGGAACATTTCAACACCAGTAACAGTTGTCTTAGTTGTTTCTCTAATACCAACAACTTCAACTTCTTCGTTAACTTTGATGATCCCTCTTTCAACACGACCTGTAACAACAGTACCACGTCCAGAGATTGAGAAAACGTCTTCAACTGGCATTAGGAAATCTTTATCAATATCTCTTTCTGGAGTTGGGATATACTTATCAACTTCGGCCATAAGCTCAAGAACTCTTTCACGTCCAATAGCCGCGTCTTTGTTCTCAACAGCTGCAAGAGCTGAACCTTTAACGATAGGAATATCGTCACCAGGGAAATCATATGAAGAAAGAAGCTCTCTAACTTCCATTTCAACGAGGTCAAGAAGTTCTTCATCATCAACTTGGTCAACTTTGTTTAAGAAAACAACGATAGCTGGAACACCAACCTGACGAGCAAGAAGGATATGCTCTCTAGTTTGTGGCATTGGTCCGTCAGCAGCAGAACAAACTAAAATTGCTCCGTCCATCTGAGCCGCACCAGTAATCATATTTTTTACGTAGTCAGCGTGACCTGGACAGTCAACGTGAGCGTAGTGACGGTTGTCAGTTTCGTACTCAACGTGTGAAGTGTTGATAGTAATACCACGAGCTTTCTCTTCTGGAGCAGAATCGATATCTTCGTAGCTTTTTGCGTCTCCACCCATTGCTTCTGCTAGAGTCATTGTAATAGCAGCAGTTAGTGTTGTTTTCCCATGGTCAACGTGTCCGATGGTTCCAATGTTAACGTGAGGTTTACTTCGATCAAATTGTTCTTTTGCCATGACATGGTCTCCTTAGCACTTAAAACACATAGCATTAAATTTATACTTAATTGCAGTATTGAATAACTTTAACAAATTTAAGAGTCAACAGTATCTTTCATTAAAATTGGGGATGCAAGAAAAAAGAGTGAAGAGCGACGCGTAAACAGGGGAGAAAAAATAGAAACTGTGGCTACTTCTCAGACATCACTTGAGCAAAATAGTTTACGAAAAGAGTTCTATGGTTTAACTTGCTTTTCGCTTATGCAGAACGAATGATATCTACGAGTGATTGTTGAATAAATAACGAGACTCTTGGTTTTATCTGATTCCTGAACGGAATCA
>JBMYPC010000223.1:0-3481 GCA_049599895.1 Bacteriovoracaceae bacterium
ATTGACACCCCAGGACATGTTGATTTTTCATATGAGGTTTCTAGATCTTTATCAGCTTGTGAGGGTTCTTTATTGGTGGTAGACGCTTCTCAAGGAGTTGAAGCACAGACATTAGCAAATGTTTATCTTGCTCTTGAAAATGATCTTGAGATTCTTCCAGTTTTAAATAAAGTTGATCTTCCTCACGCTGATGTTGAAAAAGTCAGAACTGAAGTTGAAGACATTATTGGTATTGATGCCTCTGAAGCTGCTGAAGTTTCCGCAAAAAGTGGTCTCGGTGTTGATGCGCTTCTAGAACAAATTGTTGAAACAATCCCGGCTCCCACTGGGAATCCAAAAGAAAACTTTCAAGGACTTATTTTTGATTCATGGTTTGATCCCTATCAAGGTGTGATTGTTCTTATAAGAGTCGTGAATGGGGTTGTTCGAAAGAAAGATAAGATTGCTTTTAAGAAAACAAATGAAACCTATGAAGTTTTAAAGCTTGCTGTTAACAATCCATTCTTCACTGAAGTGAAAGAACTTGGTGCAGGTGAAGTTGGGATGATCATTTGTGGAATTAAAACAGTTCGCGACGTAAAAATAGGCGACACTGTTTATCATGATAAAAAAGAAACTGAGGCCCTTCCTGGTTATACCGAAATTAAGCCAATGGTTTTCTGTGGAATTTTTCCCGTTGAGTCTAACGACTATGAAGACTTAAAAGAAAGTTTTGAGAAGCTTGCTCTTAACGATAGTTCATTTACTTATGAGCCTGAGACATCAGGGGCTCTTGGTTTTGGTTTTCGTTGTGGTTTCTTAGGTCTTCTTCATATGAATATTATTCAAGAAAGACTTGAAAGGGAGTTTGAACTCAATCTGATTTCAACAGCTCCATCTGTGAAGTATAGAGTGAAACTCAATGACGGAGAAGAGCTACAGGTTGAAAATCCATCAGACCTTCCAGAGTCAGGAGAATATGAAACTATCTCTGAACCAGTCGTAAAAATCTCTATCCACGTCCCTAATGAATATGTAGGAAAAGTGATTACTCTTTGCGAAGAGCGAAGAGGGATTCAAGATGAAATCCGTTATATTACTGAAGACCGTGTGCAAGTGATCTATAAGTTACCATTAAGTGAAATGGTTTATGATTTTTATGACAAACTCAAAGGGATGACTAAAGGTTATGCCTCAATGGATTATGAGTTTGTGGGTTATCAAGAATCTGATCTTGTGAAAGTTGATGTTCTTCTTAACGGAGATCCAGTAGATGCCCTTTCACTTATTTGTCACCGTTCTCAGTCTTATTATAAAGGTCGTGACCTTTCGGAGAAGCTACGAAAGATTATTGATCGCCAGCAATTTGATATTGCTATCCAAGCGGCAATTGGAGCAAAAATTATTGCTCGTGAAACTGTGAAGGCCCTTCGAAAGAACGTTCTTGCAAAGTGTTATGGTGGGGATATTTCAAGAAAAAGAAAACTTCTTGAAAAACAAAAAGCCGGTAAAAAACGAATGAAAATGGTTGGAAATGTGGAAATCCCTCAAGAAGCCTTTCTGGCTGTACTTTCGACGGACGACAACTAATCTTCATTTAAATACTCAAGTAAAGCCTTGTAAGCCTATGCTGGTTGTCCTACCTCAATAAATCCATTATGATTTTTCTACGTCAATTTCAATGAAAGGAAGCGCTCAAAATTAATGGAAGCTGTTGAAAATATTCAAAAACATTTAGATTCAGCTCTTTTAGAGTACTCAAAAGAAGAGAACTTAGAGAGCCTTCTTGAAGCGAAGAAAATTTATTTCGATGCAACAGGAATTGCTAACGAAGATGACGATGACTTTGAGAGTCGTATGAGTATTTTCAATGATTGGTATCTCCTTCAATTTCAATCGTCTAAGTTAACTCGTACTATCATCAATGATTATTTTTCAAAGCGAGAAGAAGAACAGAGAATTCAAAAAGCACTCTCTGAAGTGAATTATTCAATTTTTGAATACACTGGGAAAAGTTTCAAAAAACAGATTGTTCTAAAAGACATTCTTCATAAAGATAAGATTACATTAATGAAAGATCATTCAGAACTCGCGCTTTTAAAGGGCGAGTATTTTGTTGGTCGAGTTCTAAGCTATGAGGAAAGTTCATTTCTTCTTTCTGGTGTCTGCGTGGTTCCAAAAGAAGTGATTGGGATTATTAAAAAAGAAGCAAAGAAAGTTCGAAAGCTTGAAGATACTCAAGAAGAGCATGATTTTCTTCTTCAAATCGAGTACTTCACCAATAAGTGGAAGCGATATAATCATATTGCGCCTGAGAGAATTTTTGAGTTTGAAATTGCTTGATTGATTAAACTGTCTGGCCGTTACTGTCGGTAAGGTCCATACAGTAATCAGTTTGTCGGTAAGCAGAAATCAGGTTACAGCACGGACCGTACCGACAGTAACCGTCCACAGAGTTTCAGCTATTTTTCTTCTTCCATCTCATCAAAATTAGGTCTTTTCCCCGAAAACATAAAGGGAATAAATCCTAAACTGTTAATGATCACAACTGCAAGAAAGTGAAGATTAAAAAGCGAAGCCCCGCCCTTTATTCCGTAGAAAGAAAAGAGTGTATCAAAAGCAGCGTGACCCACACCAATTCCTGCTGGTGTAATAGGGATCGCCACAGCGATCATTCCAAGAGGGATGAAAGTCAAGGCCTGAGTTAAGTGAAGGTCCACTCCATAGAAGCTTGATGTCAGATTCCAAAAAGCAAGAATATGAAGAGTTTGACCAATTATACTAATTAAAACTGATAGAAAGACCACTTTTGGTTTACTTCCAAGCATCCAAAGTTGCTCAAATGCTGTGGCCAATTTTTCACCAAGGACTGGAATCTTTTTCACTAGTCCAATGATCATGAGTTGCCATTTCTTTTTAAGAAAGATTGTTAAGAGAATCCCACAAGCTCCAAGGAATAAAAGCAGATTAAATTGGACGAGGCTTCTTAGCTGAATTGATCTTTCTGTAAGATCGGTAAATTGGATGGCACTAAAGAATCCCATTAAGATAAGAAGACCAATAAGCCCTAAAAAACGATCCATGAATGCTGTGAGTAAGAGATAAGTTTTCGTTAAAGAGGCATCAATTTTCTTGGCGTAATAAACTTTAACGAAGTCACCGGTGACCGCACCGGGAAGAAAGGAGTTAAAGAAAAGTCCGATCCATGTAAGGCCATAGACTTTTGAAAAGCTTACAGGGGCTTTTGTATTGAGCTGAATAAGAAGTTTCCAACGATAGGCAGCAAGAGGAATTTGGGCAAGTAATAAAAGTAGAGTAAAAGGCCAGCGGTTTTCTGCTAAGGCTTTCTTTACGAGGGAGAAATCGAGTTTTCCACTCGAAATGAGCCAATAAATAATGACTCCTGCGATCAAGAATTTGATAAGTATTTTAAGGGATTCTTTTGATGCAAGTCTCAAGTAATGTCCAGGGAACTTTATAATGCGTTTAAGTATTCAATCTG
>JBMYPC010000224.1:0-3408 GCA_049599895.1 Bacteriovoracaceae bacterium
AAACCTGGTCTTAAAGAGAGTATTAGAAATAGCCTTTATATCGGAAAGTCTCGTGACATATTTGCGAGGGTCTATTGGGTTTTTCCAGACAGATACAAGATGGAAGTTATTGGGTTGCCCAAGGGCTTTCAGGAACTGCGCAATCATATTAAAGCAGAGCTTAGGGCCTATGTTGCCTACGTTATACCACCTACGTTTGAAGAAAAGTTTTCAAACTTTTTATCAAAACCAAACAAAACAGAAGAGGGAACCCTCTATACTATAACTATTGCAAAGGATCATCCCGATCCCAACATAAAACTTTTATTTGATAAGCAAATGAATTTGATAAAGAGCTGGAGAGATTCAACAAAAGGTCAAACGGACAATGAGTTTGTTTATGAAACCTATGGTTGGAGTCAGAATAAGCTTGCCTTAAAGAAAATGAAAACCAACTACAGATCAAAGATTTCTGATACTGAAGTTAGCTACGAAGTGAAATACAAAACCTTTTCAGGCTTTGGGTTTCCTGTTGAGGTAAAAACGACAACATCTTTTGATGGAACCAAAGCTATAAAAAAAGACGCTAAAGTGGACAAGTCCAAACTTAAATGGAGTCGATCGCAAAAGATCATAATGAAGAACTTTGTCCCCAATGAAAATGTTGCAAAAAATTATTTTAAAATAAAAAAAATCCCATAAACTGGAGCAAGTATGGCCCAAGAGCTAAGAGAAAAAGCAAACTACGCAATCGCTAAAGCAAAAGAAGTTATTTTTGGACAAGATGAAATGCTTGATTCCATTTTAGCTGCCCTTGTCTGCGAGGGACATCTTCTGATTGAAGGAATGCCAGGTCTTGGTAAGACCATGTCCGTCTCAGCAATGAGTCGGCTTTGCGATTTGAGTTTTCAACGTGTTCAATTTACGCCGGATCTCCTCCCTTCTGATTTAATTGGAACAATGATTTACTCGCAAAAAACAGAAGAGTTTACAACAAAGTTTGGACCGGTTTTTACTCAGCTCCTCCTAGCCGATGAGATTAATCGTTCACCGGCTAAGGTTCAATCAGCTCTTTTAGAAGCGATGGCCGAAAAGCAAGTCACAATTGGAGATAAGACTCATAAACTTTCAAGTCCGTTTGTGGTTTTGGCGACCCAAAACCCAATTGAGCAAGAAGGGACCTACCAATTACCAGAAGCTCAGCTTGATCGATTTATGATGAAAATCGAAGTGGATTATCCAGACTTTGAAAGTGAAAAGAGCATTCTCGATTTAACAGGAAACCCTCTTGATACTTTAGAGCCTGTTCTTTCAACAGATGATCTCTTGATGATTCAAGAAGAAGTTTCCTCTGTATATGTGGATGATAAGATCAAAAACTTCGTGGTTCGAATTGTTCATGCAACAAGACCTGGAAGTGAATTGTTTGATAAAAAACTTGATGGTGCAATTCTTGCGGGAGCCTCCCCAAGAGCTTGCCAATGGCTTTATAAGATTAGTCGCTTTAAGGCCTATATGAATGGAAGAGACTTTGTAAGCCCAGAAGATGTTATGAGTATTGTTCCCTCTGTTTTAGGTCATCGAATCATTCTTTCTTATGAAGCATCGATTGATAATTTAAAAACTAAAACGATTGGATTAGAAATCGCGGAAAATTTAATATAGATGAACTTAGCAGAAGTCCACAAAGTTGTCTCTCGCATAAAGGCTGCGGTCTTTAGAAGGTCGAACAGCGATGCGGCAGGTGTTTTAAAGTCGCATTTTCGAGGAACTGGATTACAGTTTAAAGAACACCGTGTTTACGACCATGGTGATGATGTCCGTTTCATTGACTGGAAACTTCTTGCTAAAACAAATACTCCATTTGTGAAAACCTTTGAAGAAGAGAGAAATGTTGAAATCATGGCGATTTTAGATCTTTCTCCAACCATGTTCTACGGTGTTAATGGAGTGAGTAAGCTCCAAGCATCGATCGAAATTATTTGTCTTCTCTATCTCCTTGCAAAAGAAACTAGCGATTATGTTCATGTGATATTTAAAGGAGTAGAGGTCTCTCATATTCCGAAAAAAAATGGTGATGAAGGAATTACATTTCTCATTAATCAATTGCAAAGAATGAATGTCTTAAGCGAGAACGGAAAGATTAATTTTGATTATCATTCAGACAAAAAAGAATATAAACCTACAGATGTCGGTAGTCTCCTTCATTTTCTTGGAAAGAAAAAAGAAGTTGTGATTTTATCGGATTTCTATACATTTTTGCCTTATGAAGAGCTGAGACGACTCATTTTTGGAAGAAAACTTCACGCTTTCTCAATCGTTTCTCCGATAGATCTTTATAAAAAACTCCCTTACGCGCTTTTTTCTAAGAACTATACTACGGGCAAAACTGAACTTGGTAACTCAAACAGTAAGGCAAAAGAAATTGAGAAAATACTCAAGGGACGTGTGAAACAACTTAATATCGAAGAAAGCTATTTAGATAATTTTGTAAAAGAGATGGTCTAGCAGTGAAAGTTGTGGTGAAAACTCTTTTTTTATTTATTTTAATGTTGCCATTGATTGGGCAAGCGACTGAAATTCAAACCAAGTTCACCATTGAGACAGAAAAAGAAAAAATCTTAGAAGGGGAGAGTTTTGATTTTACTCTTGTGGTTTGGCCCCTTGGTCCTGAACTTCAAAACGAATTAAGTGCAAAACTCATAACGGGTGATTTCTTAGATTATTTTTATGTTTATAAAATCTATGAAAAGAAAAGATCTGAAAATAACTATGATGCTTTTGAATACAAAGGTCGTGCGGTTCTTAAACAGCTTTTTAAACCGGAGCATGTGTTTGTCATAACTCTAAATTATATGAGTTTCAGTGTCGATGTCCCTAAGTTTAAATTTGCTGCAAATCCTAATCAGATTACAAGGTTTCAGTTTGTAAAAGAAAAAGCCTTGCTAGGCACATCTCTTAATTCTGTCATTGTCTTGATTTCTTTTTTTATTGGGCTGCCACTTGTCATTCTTCTTTTTAAGTTCTTCAAAAAGAAAAAGATTGAAAAAAAGTTAAGAGAAAGACAGGTTGCTGAATTGATTGAAATTCATCGGTTGCAATCAAGAGATGAACTCGAAGCCTTGTATATGAAAAAAGATCAAGTTAATGAGCTTCTTGAGTTCCAAACTCCTGAAATGCTTCGGTTCTATAAAGTGATAAATGATCATCAATACCAAAAAGATTGGGATGAAGATGAGCGAGAGAAAATTCTAGGTCTCTTCTCAAAATATAAAGAGTCTATGGATACTCATCTCAAAACCTCTTTACCAAAAGTCCATAAGATGTTTGAGAATCAAAAAGGAGAAGGCTAGTGGAATTAGCTCATCCTTATTACCTGATTATTGGGGGCCTTGGACTTATCTTTTGGCTCATGAGAAAAAACTTTTG
>JBMYPC010000225.1:0-3405 GCA_049599895.1 Bacteriovoracaceae bacterium
AGGGGCTTTAACAGTTGGAGAGTTTGTTTCTTTTATTGCAGCTCTTGCTCTTTTTATGGATCCGATTCGAAAATTTTCTCAGGCCAATATTCGTCTTTCTCAAGCAGCAGCTGCAGGAAAGAGGATTTTTCATTTACTTCAAACCCCTAACGAAATTGATAATGGTGAACATAAACCAGTTCAATTTGAAAAGAGTATTGAAATTAAAAACTTGAAGTTTGGTTATGGTGAAGAAGATATTTTAAAGGGTGTGAGTTTTGAGATTCTCAAAGGTCAAAAAGTCGCCCTTGTGGGTCTCTCGGGATCGGGAAAAACAACAATTATCAATCTTCTTCTTGGATTATATCCTGTTGAGAAAAATCAAATTCTCATTGATGGAAAAGATGTGAATGATATTAAGCTCTTTAATTTAAGAGGTCTTTCTGGGCTTGTTTCTCAAGACATCTTTTTATTTAATGACTCTGTTAGAAATAATCTCTGTTTAGGGGAGTCTTTTAGTGATGAGCAGTTAAATGAAGCTTTAAAAGTCGCGTATGCTTATGATTTTGTTCAAGAGCTAGAAGATGGGCTTGATACGGTTATTGGTGATCGGGGAATGCGCCTAAGTGGTGGGCAGAAACAAAGAATTACTATTGCAAGGGCCTTTCTTCATGATGCTCCCATTCTTCTATTTGATGAGGCCACTTCAGCTCTTGATAATGAAAGTGAAAAAGTTGTCCAAAAGGCCCTTGAGTCAGTGGCCGGGGATAAGACTGTCATTGCTGTTGCTCACAGACTGACGACTGTTCAAGATTACGATAAAATCTATGTGATGAAGCAAGGAAAGATTACTGAAGACGGAAAGCATGAGGATCTTCTTGCTCTTAATGGTGAGTACGCGAAGCTTTATGAATTAAGTGGAAATTGATGAAGACGAAAAAAGTTTCTTTAAACTGTTTAAGACCAAATAATTGGTATTTGAACATTGAGAAAGTCAATGAAATCCGTGAGATTTGGGATCTTGGCAAGGAAGATGAGCTGCCTTTTATTCTTACGTGTGAGATAGATAAAGTTCTTGCCATAATTGATGGAAACACAAGAGCTTTTGTCGCATGGGAAAATGGTGTTAAAGAATTAGAAGTGCAAGTTGAGAGCCTTGATACGATTGATGAGTTTAGCGAGTTGTATAGGATGATTCACCACCAAGGTCCAGCTGAAGGTGTCAGCTCAATTGAAGATCTTTCTCAGCGATTACTGCACCCTGAAGAATATCAAGAAAAGTGGTTAAGCAAGTGCCAAAGCCTAATCAATAAGGCTTAACATCTCTTTAAAATAAAATGATAAATATGCCAATGCTTCATATGTCCTAAAGCCGTTGGTCTATCATCTTCTCTTTCATCGAAGTAGAGGATGTCGAATTTTGAACCAATTAATTTCGAAAAACCTTTGTGATCAAAAAAAGACATATCATCAGAAAATTTCTGCGCCCAGGTGTCGTTATTGCCAAAAAGAGTTCCTATGAGAATTCCTTCAGGTTTAAGAGAATGCCTAATTTCTTTCCATAGCTTTTTAAACTTCTTGGGATGACAAAAAGGAAGAGAGTTAATGCTCAGAATGAGATCTGATTTTTTAAGTTTGATTTTTTCAAAAGGTTTGTTTTGAGTCTTTATTTTTCCTTTTTCAGTTTTTGTTTCTTTTAAAAACTCAAGCGCAGAAGGTTCTTTATCGATGGCCGTGACTTTCCAGCCGAGGTTTGCGAGATAGAGAGTATCGACTCCCGCACCTGAGCCTAAATCATAAGCCTTTCCTACACCTTGACTTTTTTCAAGAGCAATCTTGAGAAGAGGATGGGCCGGGCGAGACCTTACTTTTTTATAATAATCTTTCCAGCTTGATTGTTTTTGAAGTTTGCTCATATTGTTTCCTCGTGCAATCTAATTTCAAGGTTTTCTATTTTATCACCGCGCACTGACGTTTGCTAATTGTCTGCGACGCGTGAAACCAGCGGTTTCACTGCTTTCCGTGTCTTCCTTGGAAAGGAGAATTTTCTTTCGTGGTGAAGAATAAGTTCCCTAAAAAATAGTTTTTCTTAGAGATTCTTTCATAAATTTTACCTAGCATCGCAACCTTTGTATTGAACTTTCTTATTCCAAAGAGATGAATTAAAAAGCGTTTGGATTTGAGGACCAAACCTCGGCAATGCCCTCCAGGAGTATGTCCATGACTGATGGGATGAGTGGCAAGGAAAGTCTCTTTTATGTTGACTGCGTTCTCATTGTCTTTATCTGGAACATTTCCAATATGGAAGTTGAGATAAACATCCTCATCCTTACTTTTGTTATCGAGCTCTATTTTAAGACCAATTTTTGATTGAGCAGACTTTGTCCGAAAATAGCCTCTCCAGTCATTGACGTACCACTTAATATGAGAAAGATAGACATTATTTGTCTCCCCCGTGAAGGCCTCATCATCCCAGAGCTCACTAAAAATATCAGTATCGACAAGATTCTTCACTTCTCCTCTCGCAGGCAGAAGGTCTTTGAAGTTAAGGAAAGATTTTTGGTTTTTCTTAAGGTGTGCGGTGAAAGCACTTTTGGGAGGTGGTGGGCATTCCTTAATTTCAGGACATTGCGAAACAGACTTATAGGGATTAATAATCACCTCGGGGCCAGTTTCCTTGGGGGCCGAGTCTATTGTGATGACTCGTTTCATAAATTTTAGCCTAGCATATGATTGTCACTTCTATGTCAAAAGATGAATGAAGCAGCGTGTGCATAAATTGCGAAGTTCGTTCTGGGGAACCTTCTAAATAGAGTTTACCACCAACTTTTACCAAGGTAGAATTGCCCAGAATCAAGTGCAAAATATTCGGAGTTAGTTATGAGCGAAGCGAACCTCAAGTCCATGAGTGAATTAGTCAGTTTGGCCAAAAGAAGAGGCTATATTTTTCAGTCTTCTGAAATCTATGGCGGCTTAACTTCATGCTGGGACTTTGGACCTTTAGGGGTTGAGCTCAAAAACAATGTTAAGCAAACTTGGTGGAACTCAATGACATACAGAGATGACGTTGTTGGTGTTGATGCCTCTATATTTATGCACCCAACTGTTTGGAAAGCTTCAGGCCATGTTGATGGGTTTAATGATCCAATGGTTGATTGTAAGGCCTGTAAGTCTCGGTACCGGGCAGATCAAATTAATCTATCAAAACCTTGCCAAAACTGTGGGGCAGAAGGGCAGTTTACTGAGCCTAAAGATTTTAATCTCATGTTTAAAACTCAGATGGGGCCCGTTGAAGATTCTTCAGCGCAAGTCTATCTTAGACCTGAAACTGCTCAAGGAATTTTTGTAAACTTTCTCAATGTTCAAAGTACAATGAGAAAGAAGCTTCCCTTTGGGATTGCACAAATTGGAAAAGCATTTAGAAAT
>JBMYPC010000226.1:0-3379 GCA_049599895.1 Bacteriovoracaceae bacterium
TCAATCAATCAACTGAAAGAGCTAAGAGCTCTTATGAATAAAGAGAACCAAAAGTTTAGAGATCTTATTAAACAAGACCTTGAAGACATGAAGATCCTAAATCATGAACTTTATGGACAGAGTTCTCTTCCAGGTAATGTGAACGCTTCAGAAAGACAAAAGACTTTTAAAGATCTTTTTAATAACGACAATACTTGTCTTAATATCTTCAAAAATAGTGGAATCAATATTCTTTCCGCACAGAGAAATGGTGGTCTTCTTGGGATGCAAACTCAAATGGAAGACCCAAGACTTGAAGCTGATACTTATCGCGCAAAAAGAAGTAAAGGAACTTACGAAAAAGATCTTCTTAAGCAAATCCAAAGAATTAAAGACGATATTAATGAAACAGGACTTGATGTTTGGATGGGATCAATTCAACAAGATCCAAACTATATCAATG
This sequence comes from Bacteriovoracaceae bacterium, assembly GCA_049599895.1. Classification (GTDB taxonomy): domain Bacteria; phylum Bdellovibrionota; class Bacteriovoracia; order Bacteriovoracales; family Bacteriovoracaceae; genus JBMYPC01. The sequence goes on from JBMYPC010000226.1 coordinate 443, forward strand.
GCTCTTCAGTTCCAGGACTCACAAACTTTGCTGGAATTAGCACTGCCCTTAAAACTAATCTTAGAACTTATCAAAACAAAGTAAGAAAACAACTTCAACAAGTTCGAAAAGCTGATCCGAGCTTCTCTGTACCTCCACTTGATGAAAACTTCAGCTCTGACATTGATAACTTCATCGCAGGAGCTCAAGAGCATTATAAAAACAAGTATGTTGAAGGCTGTGTCACTGGTAATGAATATGGTCTCGGTTTAAGCTCTAAAGATGTTCTTGATAGCTTAAGAGACACAAAAAATAGAAAAGGAAAAAGTGCGACACTTAATGACTACAGAAGAAGTGTTGACTATATTCTTACTCATAAAAATATGACTGTTGATGAGAAGATGAGAGAGCTTGCCGCCCTTGAATCAGGTGGTCTTGGTAATGGTCAGATTAAAATGAAATACCGCGATCCAAAAACTCAAAAAGATCAATACCAAACAGCTTATGGTTATTTTCAGCAAATTGTAAAAGACTGTGAGCAAAACTATGCTCTTGATAACTCACACGCTCCAGGCAAAGGTGGTGCAGGTGCCGTTTCAAGAAGCACTGAAATCCAAAGAGCGGTTAAGGCCTTAAGAAACTTAAAAGAAGAAGTGAATAGCTTTTCTGAAGATCTTGGAAACGCTATTTTTGCTCAGGTGACTGAGTGTAAAAATATTGATTATAGTGCTGACAGCTGTTCAGCTTCAAACTTAACTCCAAGCAGTCCTAACTTCTGTTTTTCTCATTCAGATCAGTGTGCAAAAGAGATCAACTCTTGCCACCAGACAGTTGAAGCGAAGGTAAAAGAGAGAACTCAAAAGCTTGAAAAAGTGGCCAACACTTATAACGCAAAAGTTGAGCAATTTGTGGCCAATCAAGACGCCATTCTTCAACAAGTCAGAGCGGTGACAGCGGCTCAAGCGGATCATCTTTCAAAGTTCTTTGAATCAGTTCCGTTTCTCAATACTGAAGATATGTTTATTCCTCTACCAGATCTTGCAGATTCGGCTTTTAATGTTCGTTTAAGAGCAGGAAGTCCAGATGCTATTCAAAAACTTATTGGTGAACTTGATCAAAAGCTAGCAAAGCTTGAAGGATCACTTGCCAATCAAGGTGGAAAGCTTGATCAAAAACTTGATCAGTATATGCAAACCATTGCCAATCAAATGGAAGAAAACCAAGCTCGTTGGAATGAAACCGCGAGCCGCTGTTCTGAAGCTGAACAAGCTTATAGACAACAAATCGCAGAACAAAATGCTCAAGGTCAGGCCAGGGAAGCTGAGACCCAAGGAAAAGTTGGTGCTTTTTGTAAAAAGTATGATCGTCTAGCTCAAACCAGCCCTGGCCCAGGATGTGATGGTGATAACTCACCTTCAAGTCTCTATGGCGAAGCGAGTGAAATCGCCGCTCACATCGATCACTCTGTTTTTGATCAGCTCGGTGAATATGAAAGAGTTTGTCACTCTTATAATAATGAACTTAAGTCTGACGACGAAACCAGTGATGAAGACGATAAGCTCGAAAAAGCTCCACTTCTTTCTTATTGTAGCGGTTCAGGAAGCTTTGAATCGAGAATTACTTCAAAACTTAAAAAGAGACTCAAAAGAGCTCTCCCCTCTGGCTACTCTCAACTCTGGGGAGAATTAGAAGACTATATTGATGGAGAGGAAGACACTCTAGCAAGTGATCTTCGCGATACCTCTTTTGGAGAGATGGCCTCTCATATTAGAGACCTTCAAGAAAACCATGGTGACAGTAGAGATGTTGCTTCTGATGAGAATTTTTGTTCCGAATTTAGAGATGCTTACAAAGAAAGAGAAGAAACACTAGAGAAAGGAATTAAGCTAATTGAAGTTGCAGATGAAGAGACAGGAAAGCTAAATGGAAAAACTAAAGAAGCAAGAATGACAGATGAAGAAAAAGAAAAAGCAATGGATAAACTCTATTCAAGCTTAAAAGGTCTCGACTCTAAGTATCGCAGGGTTAACGATTCACTCCTCGAAATCTCAAGTATCTCAATAGGCCCAGAAGCCAGCGAACTCAAATGGCGTCAAGTAGGTCAGCGTTACGCTGGAACTTGCAGGGCCGCTTACTCTGGTGCCAGAGGAGCAATCAATTCATTTACACAGTCTTTAGGTGGAAATAATTATGGACCTAATATTTATGGAGGGAACTCTGTTCTTAGAAACTAGATGAAGTATTTAAATGGGATAGGCCAGTATTTAGCTCTGTTTGCCTGCTTCATTCTCACTTCATGTGTAGGAGCAGGTCTTGGAGGAAGTGATGCAAGCACCACCACTGAAGGTGGTACGGGCACTGGTATCGATAATTCCCAAGGTAGTGTCCCTGTCGGTCGAGGAAGAATTTTAAGAGCAAACCCTATTGTCCTTTCAGGAAACTCAAAGCTCTCTCAATCAGTGAATCTCAACACTCTCCTTTCAAGTTCAACGGTTCCAATCACAACCAAACAAACTTTAAGTGGTGATTGTGAAGCCCCCCAAACGGGACTTGGAACAATACAAAACTGCTATAAAGTCCTTGAAGGACCCAATGCCCTTCCTCTTGTCAACTCAAGTTCGAAGTGGGGTTATAATGCCAACTCAAGAGAGTTCCTTCAAGTTCATACCTTTGGCCATTCAAAAATGCTTTTTGATCAATATCACTCTTTATTAGAGCAATCTGTTGGAGATGATGTTTATTATTCAACTTTGTTTGACACTTCTCTTCCCTCAGGTGGAGCGCTATTTAGTAGTCTTGGTCATTGGAAAAAGCTTCCTAACGGTCAAAGCCAGGCCCTTTCAATCTATAGTCATTGCGATTTAACGGGAAGTGAGAACAATGCTTATTTTGATCGATCGACTTATGAAATTTGTATGGGACGAGATAATCTCTATACTAACGTTTATTTCGCCCAAG
>JBMYPC010000227.1:0-3368 GCA_049599895.1 Bacteriovoracaceae bacterium
ATATTGCTGAGCTCTATTTCATTATCAACTTTGTATCTTTTGATTTCATCTTGCAAAAAACGAATTTCAAGTAGGTTGTCTGAGCGAGACTGAATTGCCTCATCAAGCTTTTCATATTTTTTTGAAATGAAAGCTTTATGCTTTTCAGGGTTACTTAGTTTTTTCTGTTGAGAAACTTTTCGAATAGGAAATTTTCTTTTTCTAAGAGTTGTTCTTTTAAAAGTTTTCCCCTTTTTTCTTTGCTCGTCTCTTTTGACATAGGTGTCGAGTTCATCCAGTAGTTTTCTGGCTTTTTCCGGCTCCATATCGAAGATACTTTCGTTTTTTTGCGATTCTTCAGTAACACCAACCTGATTAAACTCTTCAGATTGATTACTGAACATCCTCAAGCCTAGCAGGCTTAAAAAAATTGCAAATGTAAATAATGAAAGAGGTTTTATCCACATATTTGTTTCTACCTAAGTATTCTTTCTCTTCGATTGTTCATCGGTGATAAATCATTGGGATTTGAAGACTTCGTGGCCGAGGGGAAAAATTTGCTGCAAGGCTTTGAAAATGAGGTTTACTCCTTCCTTTAAAGTAAGATTTCTTATTCAACTGCCTACAATTAAAGACAAAATAAAGGTGAGTCATAGACTAGGGAATTAAGATCTCTTTTGTCTGGAGCATCGTGACATAAAAAAGTCTATTTTTTTGATGAAGAGTGAAAAAACATAGGTTAGCCTATTCGCATTATCCTGAAGGAAAGAAAATCATGAAGCCTTTTGTTTTAGTTTTATTTTTAGGAATTTGCGTCAGCGCCTGTAGTTCAATAAAAGGGAAGAGTCCGAAAAGTCGGAGTTCTTCATCTGGAACACCCAAATGGGTCAACAATCCCATTGAGTTTTGTGGTGAGAGAAAGCTTTGCGCTGTTGGTGAAGCCACTGGAAGAATGAGGGCTGAAGCCGAAGCGAGAAAGGCCATCTCAAGCATTTTTAGAACTCAAATTAAAAGTAAAACTCAAGTCACAACAACTTCAGAAAGCACTTCTCAAGAAGGAGTGGTTGAGGGCAGTGCAAATGAAGACTTTTATTCACAAGTCGAGGCCCTGACTGACGATGTATTAGAAGGTGTTGAGATAAGAGAATACTATGAAGACTCAGAAGCTGTTTTCGCTCTTGCATCTCTTGATAAAAGAAAAGCTTCAAAAATGTTAAAAACCAAAATTGATGAAGTGGAAACGGATATTTTTAACTTTTATAAAGATGGTCGAAGAGGAAGTCTTAATAAGGCCTTGAAAAAGTTTAGTATTCGAAGAGAACTTTATGAGAGGTTTCAGTTTTTAAGTGAAAGAACATTATCCCCAAGAGTTTCAAGAGCACAGATTCTTAAGAAGAAACGAGCGAAACGCGCCCTCGGCACAAAAGTGAAACTCAATGTTGAAGAGATTGGATCAAGCGGGGAGCTTAAGCAGGCGGTTCTTGCTGAGCTTGTGAACAATGATTATTTTGTTGTGGCAAAGAAGGGAAGTGGTCATGAGTACGTTCTTAAGTCAAAACTTTCTGCTGAAAAAGAATTTTTTAATGTTAAAGGATGGGAAAAGTATAAGTTCATCCTTTCTTTTAACGCTTTAAAACAATCTGGTGAGAAGCTTGGGAGTTTAAATAAAACTTTCGTTCAAACTGGTCGAGATTTTACTCAAGCATATGAGAGGGTTATGCCGACAATAAAGTCTTTCATTACTCAAAATTTTGATGAACTCAATATCGATTAAATAATTAAGGAGAACTATTATGATTTTAAGAATTCTTTTACTTTTATCACTTGTGATTGGTATTTCTTGTGGAAAAAAAGATGATAAAGAACTTGAAGAAAGAGAGCATGAAAATATTGCTCGCGAATACAGAGTTGTAGATTCAAGCTCGAATGTTCGTCCAGGCTGGATCGAAGATGCTGGTGTTTGGTCAAGACAACATAGTAAAGAAGTGAAGAAGTATCGTTTCTTTTCCTATGAAACTGGGCCAAAGGTGAATCGAAAAATTTCATGTGACCTCGCTAAGGCCAATGCGAAAACAGATATTGCTGGAGAAATTGCAACATTTATCGATAAGTCTCTTGCGACATCACAAGCAGGAAATGCAAGCATTGATGAAAACAACCCACAAATTCAAGCTTTAAGAGAGTATGTTGAAAATACGCTTGCTGAAAAAGTTCAGGCCTTAATCCACGGTGCTGCCATTGAGAAAACTTATTGGGAAAAAAGAAAGTATCTTAAAAAGCTAGGAGCGAAAAAAGACTTCGTTGCTTATACTTGCGCCGTTTATGTTCGTATCCCGCATGAAAGATTAAATGCTGCAATTGATGAAGCTGCCAACCATGTGGCAAGCCAAGTCGATGATGCCGAGACCAAGGCCAATGTAAAGAAAGCTTTAAAAGACTTAAGCAAAAATTACGAAAAAGTGGCAACTGGGCAACTTTAAAAATAAAAGACTGATTTCAAATGAGGAGAGAAATAATGAAGTACTTATTGAGTTTAATGATGATGTTATCACTAGCTTCTTGTGGTGGTTTTAAAGCTGAAAGAGTGGATTCGGCAAAGTCTGATGAAAAGGCCCTTGAAATTACAGATGAATGGGTTGCAGGTGATACCGAGAGAGTCATCGCTGAAGTTGTTGAAAAACTTCAAAAGCATAGAGGGTTTAAGAGATATTTAAGAAGTATTGGCGGGAAAGCGCCTGCTCTTTTTGTTGGGCAAGTTCAAAACTTGACTTCAAATGCATACTTTCCAATTAATGATCTTAACGACGAATTTCTTAACATTCTCTCTGAAACAGGTGATTTTACACTTGTTGATGCTGCTGCAAGAGATGCTCTTTTAAAAGAGATCACTTATCAAAACGATGGGATGGTTGACCCTAATAGCGCAAAAATGGTTGGAAAACAGACTGGCGCTGATTTAATTGTTTTTGGTAACGTTTACATGAAGCCACAAACGAGAAAGGGAAAAACGATTAAGCAATACTCAATCAATATTCGTTTAACTGATATTGAAAGAGGTGTTGAAGTTGCGAGAACGAGAGCAAAGGTTTCTAAATACTCTCAGCAGAGTTCAAGTGGTTGGTAATTTAAAATAAAGATTTTGAATTTTAAGACGGGGCAATCAAATTGCCCCTTTTTATATATGTGTTTGAATTATGAAAGAAATGTTTAAAAAGTTTTTTTGTTTAGTGTTTGTTCTTTTTTTTGTAAGTTGTGGGAGTCGCGGTTTAAAAGAGAGAGAAGAGTTTAGAGGCTTTCTTCGAAAAGGAGAATTTCAAAAAGCGGAAGATTATATTAAAAAAAGTAAGTTCTACCAAGATGAAGATAACCAGCTTCTTTTAAACTTAGAG
>JBMYPC010000228.1:0-3340 GCA_049599895.1 Bacteriovoracaceae bacterium
GCCATATAAAAAACAGATCCACTACAATATAATTTTTGTATTGGATTTTTTTTTAGAACTGAAGCATTATGTATAAACAGTTTGCGAGCGGCGACGCTAGCTAACTACCTCGAAGGTGAAAGTCCTTCCTACAGGACTCCTAGTTACTGTAGAAACCAGGAATCAGAAAAAATATGGAGACATAATTTTTCGAGTGCGATTCCAGAAAAGTTTTATAAGGTTCCGACTTATAAAGCTTGTGCTTTGGCAGGTTGTAGCGAATGTGAACCTGAATGGCCCAATAAGAAAAGTTAAGCCTTCGGACGTTTAATGATTCTTATGAAAGAAAACCGAGCTTGCTGGCAAACCAAGCGAAGGTCGAAGTTATCAGTCAAGAACTAGGGATACGCAGCTGATAAATTCTTTCAATGGCCAATGGGATGACATGCCAAAAAGGGTATTTAGTGAAAGCGCGGAACAGCTTAAAGATTAGATAACAGGGCACCACCTAGTTATCAAATAAACAAAAGTTTATTATCTTTAAGTTGGGCGGATGAGGCCGATAAGCTTTGTCTTTTTAGGATACAAAAAACTAAAAAGTGCGAGGGTCCTCAGAGGTTTTAATGGTTATGGTGTAGTCTGCGTAGCCATTATTAGGACGTGTGTTTTTCTGACTGCTGAAAAGCACTAGGGTTTAAACCAACTCGAAAAGTGAAAGATGTATGTAGGGTGTTACTTAAGTCTTGAGCTCGAAAAGGAATGTTTAGGCTTGAAATGTCAATCTTGGCAACCGTACTGGAGAAAATCCAACGTGCGGATCCGAAAATGAAAAGGTTTGGGCGGGGAGTTTTATTGGAGTGAGAAATCACAAAAATAATATTCCTCCCAAATTCTTTTTTTACTGAAACCGATAAAGGTTTCAGGCGCCGCAGGCAGCTAGCAAGCGGTAGCGCGCGGTCTTCAACTAAGATAATCGTATTGAAAATTAAAACCATTTCTTAGGCTACACAATCAATCCATGAGCAAAGTTCTATCATTTAAAAAGCCAGAAAAAACAAAAAGAAAAACAAACAGTCGATGACAATAATGAAATCAATTTCAAAGTGTTTGGAAGAAATGTCGTTGAAGGAAAACTCGATGAAGCTGCTAAAGTCCTAGTTGGCCTTATTGGATGCAGTTCTGAAGAAGCAGAGCAGATCACAAGTCACTATCGCAAAAAATTTGAAGAATCTCCCAATATTATTATGCAAACAATGCTTATCAAAAGCTCGATTGAATCGGGAAAGAATAATGAAGCTTCGATGACAATTCAGAACTTATTTGGAGCTTCTGGACTTGGAGCTTTGAAAATTTTAGAAGCGATGAAAATGCTTGTGTAGGATTCATGCGTGAAAATTTTCATTTAAAGCTCATAACTACAAAGAACTTAACAGCATTCTAGTCTCACTTCAGATTAAACAGTGATCTTCTCAACTTTCATCGTTAAGAAATCTTTAAAAGCTTATCTTCGCTTTTTTTTCCGCTGACCTTTTTTACCAGGACCTTCTTCAAGTCCAATAATTGGTTTTTTAAGAACAAACTTTTTCTTTTTCGCTTGCTGTTTTGGTTTCTTTTTTGACTCTGAGGAAGAGCCTTCAATAAGAGATGAAAGTGTTGTCATCTCTTCTTTACTTAGATCACGCCAGTCGCCAGTTGAAAGACCTTTAATTGAAATGTTCATGATTCTGATTCTTTGAAGTTTGATGACTTCAAAACCAAAGTATTCACTCATTCGTCGAATCTGTCGGTTGAGACCTTGGACAAGGATAATGCGAAAGGAGTTACTGGACTCTTGTGTGACTTGGCATTTTTTTGTGACTTGGCCAAGAATAGGAACCCCTGCTGACATTCCTTTTATAAAATCATCTGTAATAGGTTTATTAACAGTTACGATGTATTCTTTTTCGTGGTTATTACCGGCTCTTAGAATTTTATTTACGATATCACCGTTATTGGTAAGAAGAATGAGGCCCTCTGAATCTTTATCAAGGCGACCGATTGGAAAAATCCTTTGAGGATGATTGATATAATCGACAATATTATCCTTCTCGCTGCTTTCAGTAGTTGAAACAATACCCACAGGTTTATTGAGGGCGATAAGGAGTAAACGTTCTTCATCCCGTGGCTTGATGTCTTTGCCATTGACTCTGACTTTGTCACCGGCTGAAACTTGGTCTCCGGTTTGGGCCAATCTTCCATTTATCAAGACTTTTTTTTCAGCGATAAATTGATCAGCTTCCCGCCGTGAGCAAATGCCACTTTGAGCGATGTATTTATTAAGGCGAATTGATGAGTCTTTAAACATAGGTGTTTTATAGCATAAGTCGGCAAAATAAATGAAATATCTTGTAAATATCTCAATCTTAAACTCATAGGTATTCACACTTATAAAGATGTTGTGATAACTAGCCTTTATGAGTCAAAAAAAATCAGCAATGACACTCCAAGGTGTGGGAATTGCTCCGAATATTCTTTTAAAGCATATTGAAAATACAGCTCCTTTTTTGTTTGAGGGAGAGATTAATACAAAACTTCCAGGACGTGAGTTCTTGGAAAAGTTGCGTTTCTATAAAAAGAATTCAAAGCCCCTCAAAAACCTTAATCTTACAGAATACTTCCACCTCTGCCTCTGTGCTCACTGGACAACAGCGGGAACATTTGTTCCAACGGATGTGGATAATCAGATTCGAGAAAAACTTTGGAAACATGAAAAAATTCAAAAGCACATTGCCAACATGGCCAAGATTACAATTGAATCTTGGAAGTGGGACTATTCTCCTGTCACTAACCGAAAATCCTATAATCGTTTAAATAATGAAGTCATGAGCACACATGAAGGAACTTGGTTAAGTGTCGCTATTGGAGCTTATTGTGCTCTTGAAAAAAATAAGGAATCGAAGCTCGCTGGAGATGTTGCTGAGGTGATTCTTGCTGAAATTAAAAAAGAAGAACAGCTTCTTCTTCAGCTAAGAGAAGACCGTGACCATATCAATTTTCTAAGAGCTGCTCCATTGATGGCCCATAATTTTGGAGATCTCAATAGGGTGATGGATCAGTGGCAAATGGATGAGAACGGAGCCTTCTTTAAGAAAATTTATAAATTAGGCCATAGGGTAAACCCTGATTATGATCCAATCTTAGTCTATACAGGGAATGTGAATCGAGAGTTTAGCTCAAAAGAAAATCATCGGCATATGTCTATGCGACAACCAAAATGTTTAAGAAAATCAAATGATTTTTTAATTCCAGTTGGACCATTTATGGATCAATGGGGAAAAACTTTGGGTCAAAGTGAGAAACTTTCAACTTCGCAGAAAGCTGA
>JBMYPC010000229.1:0-3327 GCA_049599895.1 Bacteriovoracaceae bacterium
TACGAGCATTCCTAAAAGTTCATCAACGACGACCCATTTAGGGTCAAGGATTTGATAAACATCTTGGATCTTTTGGCAGATATAGATTGAAAGAACCGTAGTAATGATCAGAAGCGGAATGATAAAGGCCTTAGGGGCACCACTAAGTTGGTAGAGAATGAGAAAAGGAAGCGCTGCAAGAGAGCCGAAGGTTCCAGGGGCCTTTTTAATAAAGCCGACATAGAAGAAGCTTGCGAAAATGACCATAGGGTCTTTTCTTGAGATTTCTTTGGCTTTTAAAGCCTGTTGGGAGTTTTCTTGATTTTCCATTACTTTTGATAAATACTGCCTTCATTCAAGACTAGCAAATTAAATCAATATTTCAATGAGATAACTCGTTGAGTTAGACCGAGAAGAGAATGAGTAAACCTGATATTCATAGGCCCGACTTTCTTGCAGATTACATGTATGACTGGGAACTTCTTGATGTCCTTCTTGGTGGTCGTTCCGCTCTCGATACAAAATACTTTATCGCCAGCTTAAATAGTAGTGACGAGGTTGATCACTTTCTTACTAATTATGGAATTGATCCTAATCGTCCCGTAAGCCAGGCTGAGCTTTTTGGAAACTATCAAGAGGCCCTTCAGTTTACGAGACGCTACTTTTTAAAAGAAGGTAATAAAGACGGTCTTGATCTTGAGATTCCTCATGCATTTTTGATGATTACTGACGTTCGCGAACTCTTTTTAATGTCCACAGGTAATTTAACAGGATGTTCAAAAGAGGAGAGACTTTGGGCTGAAGTGATTTTAAAGATTATGCATACGATCCTTCATGTGGATAAAGATCTAAGGTCGAGTTATTTCTCTTCAATTCAAACTCAAATTTTTGATCGCTTTTATCGTTATATCGCTAGAGACGAAAATGAGAATTTAACCATTGGCAGTCGTGACGGAAAAGAAAAGATCCAAATCGCTGACTTTGAAACGAAATCAAAGAAAAGCCGAGACTCCGTGATCATTAAACTTCTTCATAAGCCTGAAAATGTTGCTGAAGAGTTGTTTGATCGAGTTGGTGTACGAATTGTGACTGAGAATAAACTTGATATCCTAAAAGTTTTAAAGTTTCTCTTAAAGCATAATATCGTGATCCCTCATAATATTAAGCCCAGTCGGTCAGTGAACACTATTTTCGATTTAGAGGTTTTTAGCAAAAGACATCGTCGCCTGGTTAAAGAATGTCTTCGTAAAGAACTTAGTGAAGAGGCTTTTTGTGAAAAGTTAGAAAGTGCTCTTGAACGTTCTGTGATTGGAGCAGCTGAGGGGGCGAGAAATCCTCACTCTTCAAATAACTACCGCTCAATTCAATTTACTTGTCGGCAGCTGATCAAATACACCAACCCATTCTTTAAAGAGTTCCAAGAGGTCAGACAAATGGCCAAGGAAAACCCTGATGAAGAAATGGCCAAGAAAATACTCGGCCTTGATCACTCTCTTATAAGTAGCGACACTCGATTCTTTTACCCTTATGAAGTTCAAGTTGTTGATAAAGAGTCTTATAAAGTCAACACAGAGGGTAAGGCTTCTCATACTGAGTATAAGAACAATCAGGTCGCCTCAGTTATTAGAAGAATCTTTTGGGCGCTTCTTAAGCATAAGAATATCGACTTTTAAGCTTTCTGCCCGATAAAAAGTAGTGTTCCTGTCTTGGGAATAACCACGTGAAACTCTTTCATATTATAACCAGTATCAAAAGGCTCTCTGACATTGAGGTTTTCTTTTAAAGGCTCTATTTTTTTCCAAGCACTTTCAAGATTTTCAACTTCAATATAAAGACTTTGTTGGCCCATCCAATCAGATTCTTCAATTTCCATCAGATGGAGAGTTTGTCCGTCTTTTTCGAGAATAAAGTAATTATCGGCATCCATTTTGAGTTCAAAGTCAAAATTCTTAAGAAACTCGATGGATGTTTTAGAGTCATCTGTAGGAATCATAGGAGAGAGGTGTTTAATTTTATAGCCCATGTTGATTATACCTTAAAGAACTGTTCATAAAAAATTTGAATTCTTTCGTTGCACCCTTTGGTGTCATCTAATTGAGGGACATGATTGCCACCAGAAACGATATAGAGCTCTGAACCTTCAATATGTTCATGAAAAATCTTTTGGAGATGAAGGGGAATAATTTTATCTTGATCCCCAGAGATAATAAGTGTCGGGAGCTGAATATCATGAATAAGACCAATGACATGATGGTCACGCATTTCATTGAGAAGTTGAAAAAAAAGTTTCGGGGTAAAGCGAGCGATCTTAGAAAGATATATCTTAATAAACTCCTTACTCACTTTTTTAGGGTTAAAGCCATTGGTATGAACAAACTTTCGAACAATCGCCCAGTCTTTTTGCTTTTTCCAATAGCTGGTCATGACCTTCGGAAACTTCTCATAAAGTGATTCAAGTATTGGTTGAGCAAAGTGCATGATGTGAGAGTCAAACATGACATTTTGTGGAGGGAAAACTGTTCCTGAAATTAAGATTAAGGATTTTGGTGTAGGTTTGTTCGCCTGCATAAGCTCCAGAGTAATATTAAGAGCGATGTTGACACCCATACTGTGCCCAATAAGATGAAGGTTCTTAAGGCCGTAGAGATCAAAAAGTTTTAAAAAATCGCTCGTGATATTTTTAAAGTTAATTTCTTCGATGGGACAATTAACATTAAGAGAGTGATGTCCTCTAAAGTCCATTAAGATGATCTTTCGATCTTGTTCATGAAGAAAAGTTATCTGATGCTCATAATGATCAAAGGAGCAAAGAAGGCCATAGAGAAAACATACGACTTCGGTTTGTTCATCAAGCTCATCAACTTCAAAGTTTCTCCAGATTCGAAACTTAAGTCCGTTGATGGTTTTAAAGTCGCTCTCAAAGTTATTTTTGAGAAAGTCGTTCAATTTCATCTTCTAATCCGATGACAAGCTTTTTAACAAGAGGCTTATTTTTGATGATGTCTTCATATCTTTCAAGTGAGATTTCCGAAGGCGTGAGAGTTTTTGAAAAGTCGAGAATTTTAACTTTTGAGTTCCCATAGGTAATCACATCACCGATCTTAACAATCATTTCACCCGAAAACTTCTTGCCATTGATTAAAAGAAAGTCATTTTCAAGGGTTTCAAATTTTAGTTCAGAGTCTTTTATGCTGAGTTTGAAAAGAGTCGTAATTCTTTCAGTGTAGGAGAGAATAAGATCGCAGCTTTTGAGATTTCCGACAATAAGGGAATCAAATTCGTAATGATAGATTCCAACTTCTTCATTTTGATTTGATGACCTGAAATGAGTTCATAATAATTCATATT
>JBMYPC010000230.1:0-3134 GCA_049599895.1 Bacteriovoracaceae bacterium
CAGTCTACTGCGCTACCGCTGCGCCACACCCCATCTTGATTTCATGAGCTTACATTTATAGTGATTTTACAATATTTTGTCCACATTTAAGTGGGGGGAAATACGTGACCCATATAGGCAAGGTGCTGAAATTATGTAAGACGGTGAAAAACCGCTAAAAATACTCGGGAACTTTCCGATAAGAACTTGAGGTCAATTTATGAGTTCAGATGTTTTATTATTAAAAGACTTCCTTCGAGTCCTGACTCCTGCGGAGATCAATGAGCTCACCACCATGTCTGATGGTGAAAACCTCGCTCCCTTATCTGAGCTTTTGAACGAAAAAATTGAAGAGATTGCCTGGGTGCAAACTCATGAAGGTGGAACGACCTTCAAGAAAAAACAAACTTATCGAATTGGTAAATCTGTTTGCAAGCTCTTTCGTTTTCTTGGCGCCAGCAATACAAAGACTCTACTCTTTGATGTTAAAGAACAAGAGGGTACTGTTCATGAACCTGAAGTTTTAGAGGAAACAAATGATGGTCAAGGTGAAGAGAAAGGAAAACATTTTTTAGATGTAAAAGATAAACTCTCACAGGTTCAAAAGAAACTCAAAAAAGTTGAAGTCTTAAGTATGTATTCTCAGAACGCTTCAATCGATTTAAATCAACTTCGAAAAACCAAAGATGATCTTGGTAAGACTGTTCACAAGGGCAATCTGATTAATAAGCGGCAAGCTTAATCTTTAAGACCTTTAGGAATCTCAACTTTTTCTTCAAGTACATCAAGACTCGCCACTTGATAAACACTGTAATCGATAGTGCTGACAGCCGCAGGTCTGTAATTTCCAGAATTCTTCACACCTCCAAAAGGAAGCTTTGAACTTGCTCCAACGGTAGATCGGTTGCGGTTGATAAGACCAAAATCAAGTTCCATTAAAGCGTCTTGATAGTTTTGATCATTTTTTGTGAAGATTGAAGCTGCAAGTCCATACTCTGTGGCATTGGCGATTTCAAAAGCTTCTTCTTTCGTATCAAATGGAATAATCGTTGCGTTTGGACCAAAGATTTCACTGGTGAGAAAGTGAGATTTTGGATCAAACTTTTGAGCAAGATGAATCGATGGCGTGACGTAATGACCTGGGTACTTTTTCTCAAGGGCCTTTCCGCGCATGATTTCTTCGATACCTTCACGAGTGGCCATGCCAATATAAAGTAAATAAGACTCCACCGCAGCCTGATCAATTAAAGGACCCATAAATGGTTCTTGATCAAATTCTGTTGGGTGATCAACGATAATGTTTTTTGAAAGTTGGTGAAATTGTTCGATGAACTTGTCTACTAATGGTCTTTGAAGAGCAATGATCGAAGTTGAGGTACATCTTTGCCCAGCGGTAAGAAAACATCCCTTTAGAAGTTCATAGACAGTAGCTTCTGAATATCCATCTTCAAAAACGATCGCAGGGTTTTTCCCACCCAGTTCAAGACTTACGAGCTTACTAAGATCTTGATACGTTTCTTTTAGAACCTTGAGTCCAACTTCTTTACTGCCTGTAAAGAAAACACCTTTAACAGACTTTTCTCTAAGAAGTCTTCTTGCCAGCTCTCCATCTCCTTGGATTAAATTGATAACTCCCTCAGGAAAGTTCGCTTGGTGTAAACAATCAATGAGAATTTCACCGCAATAAGACGTTTTATCTGATGGTTTGAAAATAATAGAGTTTCCAGCAAGAAGGGTATTAACAATTTGTCCATTGGCCAAATGGCATGGGAAGTTAAAAGGGCCGATGATTAAAGAGGGCCCAATGGGTTTAAAGCTTACTGAAGCATTGGTTGCTGGAAGAATGGATTCATAGTTTTTGGTTTTTATTCTTGGAAGTGATTCTTCAATTGTCACATTCACTTTGGCCGCAATGGCCTTCGCCTCCGTGATCGCCTCCCACATTGGCTTTCCTGTTTCTAGTGAAATGGCTGTGGCGATTTCAGTTTCACGACTAATGGCGATTTCTTGAAATCTTCTAAGAGCTTGGATACGGTCATCAATTGATGTTTTTCTCCATCTTTCAAAACCGATATTTGCTGATTCAATGACAGCGTCAATATGATCATAGATAAGAGGAAGTTCCCAGAGTTTATGCCCTAGATTTGAAGGGTTGAGTTTTTTTACAAATCGAGTGTCAGTTTCAAGAGCATCTGTTTCGATTTTAACAAACGAGCCATTAAAATAATTTCCCTTTAATTCAAACTCCATCTCGACCTCTTTTTAATAATCTGTATAAATTCCGAAAAGGCCTTCTCCTTCTTCAAGAGAAAAGGTCTTTGCGACAGTTTTTTCGATCAAAATCATATCATCATTTTTAATAATTGGCAGACTAAGTGCTTTGAATCCACTGTCTGCCGAAGGGAGCTGAATGATGCCCATTCGACTCTCTTCATCCTGATCAAGTTTCTCAACTAGTTTGACCTTGAGTTCAAAAGCTTCTTTGATGGGAAGGATTTTTTCTTTCGTTGCACGAAAGTGTGGGCCACCATCAAATGGGTCAACTTCTCCAACATAATCAAAACCAATTTTCTCAAGCATCTTTCTCACTGGCTTTGTTGTTTCACCCACTTTTCCAATGGCATTTCGCGCCTCAAGGGGAAGCAATGTTTCATAAATCGTATCTGATGGATAAAGGCTTAGAATAAACTCTTTGTTTTCTCTTGAGAGGCGATCTGCTTCATTGTAATCAAGGTTCATAAAACGCCTTCCGATCGCTTCCCAGAGAGGGCTGTTTCCATCTGAATCAAAGGGCGGCATAAGCTCTGCGTGGATTCGATCGGTAAACTCCTCTGGTTTCAAGGCAATATAAAGAAAGCGAAGATAAGAGAGCTGCTTTCCAAGCTTCTGGACATGACCTCGGTATTCTGGGGAAAGAATTAGGCCTCCAATTTCTGTCCAACCCTGAGCTGTTAAGCCAAGTTTTAGTGTTCCATGAATGAAGCCTGTATTGATGGTTTCCGAAAACTTGTGCTCTCTTCCAACTTTAAGAAAGAAGTGGGGTTCACTTTCATTTCCATGTTGGCCATGGATCATAGAAGCCCCAACCACTTTATTAGTTTCAAGGTTTACCAGAACAAAAATATAATAGTTATTTTCTTTCTTCTTAGAAGCTT
>JBMYPC010000231.1:0-3122 GCA_049599895.1 Bacteriovoracaceae bacterium
AATCGCTCCTCCTACAAAACAAGAAATCTCTAAAGGGATTACCTTAGAATCTTTTTTCACTTTGATTTTGAGTTTATCAATAGATAAGTCTTGAGCTTGAACACCAAGACTAAAAACCATTAATAACGATATAAATAATTGCTTCATAAAAGCCCCTTAAAAACATTAAACAAAGTCTTTTGCGATATTAGAGTAAGTTAGAGGAATTAAGCAAAATGAAGCTTAGAAGTTTGAAATGATTACCCTATTGAAATGACCATAAATCCCAAATCTCTCACCTTGGCATCCACTTTGAATAAATAACACTGAGTGAATTTTTAAAGAGTTAAGCCTAGCCCTTAGTAAAATCAAGTGGTTAATGCTTAAAAACCAAGGAGAACCCAGGATGAAATCCTCAAAAACGCTGTCAATTTTTTACACGGCCTTTTTGTTTTTAGTCGGAATCAGCTTTTTTAGCTCCACTAAATACCAGAAAGCCCCTGAAGGAATCTCACAAACAGAGTTTGAAAGCTTTGACTTTGTCAGTGCAGAAAACTCTAGTCGTTCAGTTTCTCAATCAGAAACTCCTGAGAATACTGAAGAAACTGTACAAGAGGACGTCACACTTTCTCTCGATGAGCTTAAGCTTAAAGTCGAATCAGAAAAAGAGGCGCTAGATGCAGCCGATGCAGATCTTCTTAAAGCAAAGACAGCTTTTGAAGCAGCGGTGGAAGAAGCTGAAGACTACGCCTCTTTAAAAGAAGCTCATGATCTAGCTGTATCAAAACAGGCTGAACTCAAAAAATCATATGACTCTTTAAAAGAAGAATATGACAAAAGATTTGAAGCAGCTAATGCTGTCAAAGTCGTTGAAGCTCAAACTTCAACTCTTCCAGGTATCAAACAAGCACAAGCGCAAGTCGCAGTTGAAGAAAACAATTCAGATGTTGAAGCTCAACTTGAAGCACAAAGAAAGGCCAACAAAGCTTTAATGAAACAATTATGTGATGCTCTAAAAAAACAAAAAGAAGCAGAAGAAGGAATTACTCACGCAACAGATGAAGTCGCAAGTATTAAAGATGAAGTTAAAGAAATTAAAGAGCTTCTTGGTTTAAAAACAGATGATGAAACAGAAGAAGAACGAGAGAAAGAAAAAGAAGAAAGATCTAAGAAAAATAAAGAGTATTGGATCGCAGCTCTTGAGTACCAAAGAGAGCAGATGATGCTTCAACAGAAGTTTATGTTAGCTCAACTTGAAAAGGGTCTTTCACCAATGCAATCAATGTTTCCTCTTGGAGGCTTTGGTGGTCTTGATTGGTTTGGATCATCAATGGGGACTCTTGCCTGGTCAGGACTTGGAGCTTATCAAAACTCTTGGTTTAATAATTCACCGATGACTTATAGTCTTCCAAGCTTTGCTTCATTAACTGGGGCCAATCAAAGAGAACAAATTGTTGTGAATAACATCATTGCTGATTCTGGAAATGCAAGAATTCCCTCTCAGACTCAGCTACAAGTTGCCGCGAATGCCAATAGCCCGAAACTTCCAACATTAAAGGATGGAAGAATTCAATACTCTATTGGAGCTGAAAGTAACAATATCTACTTTCCTTTCAGTAGAACTCAGCAAAGTGCTGACAGCGCTCCGGTGGCAACATCTTTAAGTGTTATCTAAATGACTTAAATTGATAGAGCGTCGACTGAGACGCTCTATCCCGACTTTTTAATTCAAATATAAAAGGGAAAAATTTTCCCTTTTTTTATTAATTATTCTTTAGTCTCGTCGATAAGCTAGGTAAGACTGAAGTACAGTATGTGCTTCTTAAACCAAACTACAAAGGTCCAGTATGAATATTGTAGGAAGTACTAGCTCAAGACAAAGAATACTCATTAAAAAATGTCATGTTTGCGGTGACATTCAATCTAGCTTCATTGAGCAGCAAAGATGTGGTGGATGCTCGAAGAGCTTTCTCCCTCTTAATTACTTTGCCAAAGTTCATGCGAAAAACACCCGTGAATATAACGACCTCTTTGAAGAAAGTGAGAACCTCCACGAAGATGATCTTATTAAGGGACTATATGTCCTTTGGTAAGCCCCTGTTTTAACCTGAGCCGCCCACTCAACTTCATATCTTCAAGAATTAAAATTTTCATATCCTTATCAAAATGCTAAATTAAATTTGTGCAACACACACAAAACCAATTCTCACATTCTGAAGCGAAGGCGAAGTTTACTTCGACGTTTTTAAAACTCCTTCAATCCCGAAACGTAGGACCAGAGTTTCTTTCATGGGACCTAAAGACGATTGGAGATATCACTAATCTTTTCGATCTTGAAACAGCTGCCATTAGACTCCTTGAGGCCATTAAAAATAACGAAAAAATTGCTGTCTATGGTGACTACGATGTTGATGGCACGACATCTTGTGCTCTTCTTTTTCACTTTTTTAAATTCTTTAATCTTGAAGTTGATTTGATTCAACCAAGCCGTTTTATTGAAGGTTATGGGGTCCATGTTTCAAGTATTGATGAGGCCATCAACCGAAATGTTGATGTCCTTATTACGGTGGACTGTGGAATAACCGGTCACGATGCCGCTGAATATGCCAAACATCGAGGTCTTGATCTGATCATTACCGATCATCATGCTGACGCTAACGAAACTCTTCCTGAGGCCTTTGCTATTATCAATCCCAATCGAAAAGATGAAACATGTCCTTCAGAGCTTAAGGCATTAGCTGGTGTAGGAGTGGCCTTCGCTCTCGCTCTTAAAATGAAGCAGCTTTTCGAACAAAATCCAGATAATGAAAAACCATTACCGAGTCTCTATCCCCTCCTCCAATTTCTTGCAGTTGGGACGATTAGCGACCTTGCCCCAATCAACACACTTAATGCCAGACTTATTCGTCATGGGCTCAAGCAACTTCCAAAGTCCCAGTACCAGGGTCTAAGACAATTTCTCTCCCCTGAAGAAAAGAAACTCGAAGTTCTCCCTTCAGAGAAAGTCTCTTTTAATATTGGACCTCTTATTAATTCAAAAGGGCGTCTCGAGCATCCAGAGCAAGCTTTACAGCTTCTTACCTATTCAGACCCTAATGATTGTTTTGAGCTATATAATGTTTTAAATGAAAGTAATTCTGAAA
>JBMYPC010000232.1:0-3098 GCA_049599895.1 Bacteriovoracaceae bacterium
CCAGCTCCAGAAGCATTAACAAATCAAGAAGTAGATATTGAATATGTTTCTCCAATGGCCAATGACGTTTTTACTCAGGCCTTGAAAACAAAAACTGCCGCAGAGACGGCCTATAATATTATCCCTGCAAGTTTTATTGTTCAAAAATCGAATGCCTTAACAGCTAAGAATAAAGTAGACTCTTCTTATGACGAAGCTCAGTCGGCAAATGATCAAGTCAAACTTGCTGCGGCGATTTTAAAATTAAGTGAAGGTGCTTCTGAAGTGGCAAGTGCCGCTATGGAAGTGACAGATGATACGGCAACATTTGTTCAAGGTAATGTCACTGAAAATGAAGCTTCAATACTTCTGGTTATGCAAGAGTCTCTTGCCAATCGTTGTCTTTGTGCGGGAGGAACTTGTAAGACTCTTGCTTATCCTAGGGCCAATCAATTTGGTTCAACAACATTTCGTTATCAAATCACAGATAACAAAGGAAGAAAGACACCCTTTCAAGAAGTTCTGGTTGATATTAAAGGTGTAAATGATGCTCCTTTTATACAGAACCACACTGTTGATGTACAAGAGAGCCCAACTGCATTAGCTCCCATAGGAGGCTATCCTTTTGTTATCCCAGCTTCAAAAGATCTCGATGATATTGCGATTGATCGCTATGAGATTACAAAGCTTCCTACTAAAGGGGCCATTACAAATTGTTTTGGGCTTAATGGAAGTTCTCTTCTTGATACAAGTTGTGCGTATACTCCATTTGATGGCGATGGAAGTGGGGTTGGGATAAAATCAAATTTCATTCTCAATGGTATAAATTTTGTCGCTGCTGCACCAGGTGTTTGGGGCGATACGATAAAAGTTCAGTTCCTTCATCGTCCAGGCCTTGGAAATCAGCCTGAGGTTTTATTAGGGTCTCGAGAAATTACGATTTATGCAGAAGTTGGTAAGACTACGGCACAAGATGTTTATCTTGCCATGAGTATCAATCCCTATCTCAGTACTCTTTTTGACTTTGAAACTGTTGTGGACCCGATTCGAACAGAACTTCTCAATTCGACTCTGACTATCGCTGAGAGGACTGAATATTTACGAAACGGAAAAGATCCTTACGATATTATTGAATATCGTGCTTATGATGGTAAAGACTATTCTGAGCACAGTGGAGTGATTGGCATCAATATCAATTCAGAAGCTGATCCACCAAGGATTCTTGTTTCGAATATAGGAACGGCTTCATTTACAGAAGATGAAGAAAAAGAAATTGAAGTCCTTTGGCTTGACCCAGAAGGCTCGAATGCGATCTCCTGTTTAGTGAGTCCTCTTGATCCTTTAAACCCTGACTTTGTCACAATGGTGCCCTGTTCTTGTGATTTAGCAACTCCTGCAAAATGTACTTTTAAACTGAGGCCTCTACTCGATCGTGTGAGTCCTTTTAGCTATAAGGTTTCCTTAACTGTCGATGATGGAAGGACAACAGAGGAAAATCTCATTGCCATTGTTAATCCTGTCAATGACCTCCCTGTCCCTATGATGAAATCATTTCTCGTCAGTGAAAGTGATACTGTTTCTCCACTTGAATATGATCTTACGACTGCAGTGAACTCTTATGATGCAACAGATTCTGGTCTTGATACTGCCTTCGATGCCGAAGGAGAGACAAGTTTAACCTATACTCTTATTTCTGGACCAAGTAATGGAACCCTAACTGGATGTCTTGGTCAGGGGGCCCCTGGGATTACAGGTTGTCGTTACACACCCTTTGATGGCAATTACAACAAAATTGGAACGAAAGGGACATTGACGATTGGGCCGGTTTTCTTTGAAACAAAATTCCATGGAACAGAGGCCAATAATATTAGCATTACAATTTCTCAAGATCCTTTTTTAAGTGCTGGAGAAATTCGAGTTCAAAATACAGCATTTGAAATTACTGTTCACGTACCCCCTAGTATGCAGGCAGGACCATTTGTTGAAAAGTTTAACGATTTTAACACTAATAAAGAAGTTCCGCTTTTTATTCTTGCCAAACTTAAAGAATCTGCTCCGGCTGCAGCAAGTACTGATCCTATCGTTTTATCGAGTAAAACAAACTTTTCAAATGGAACTGATGGAGCTGATAAAGTCACATATTCAGTAAGTGATTCAGGTGGGACCTCACTTTATACCGGTGTTATTGGAATTGATATTAGCGCAACTGATGATAAACCTATTCTTTGTGAGTATTCTGAATTTAGTGATGCTCCTGAATGTGGAGTTAATGGTTGTATTGGTACGAGTTCCCCTGTTGGGAAGATTACGCCAAGTTCAACTGGGACAATTTATTACCATCTTGGGAACTCTGTTTGTTACAGATCGAATGGACTTACCAATCAAGACTGGGAAATTCTCGCTTCCAATATTTTCGATCAATCAATTAATGAGAAAGATCAACTGATTATTGATTCTATTGTGATCGATGAAGGTGGTGGGAATGAAGGTATCGGAGATGAAGACTCTCAGACCCTTGCGATCATTAACGTCACAAGTTCAAATGAAAATCTTGTTCCTCTGGGCAATATCGTCTTTGATTGGAATGGCTCTGATAATGTTTGGGCCGGAAGTGACGTGAATTTAACTGCTGGTTCTGGAGTTTCAGAAGACGAAGCAGACTTTAAAATCAAAATCTTCCCTCAATCAGGAAAGATTCTCCCCGGTGACACTTCTGCTCAATCGACAATCACTTTTACTTATGTCGATAAAAAAGCAGGAGTGGCGACTGTTGGAAATGAAGTGACAGCTCAGTTTGTTGTGACGGTGAATTCATTAGATGCCATTCACAATGGCTGGAATAAGATTGTTTCTTTTGGGCCAAAAACTGATAAAAATGATGTTGATCTTGAGACAAGGCTAGTTTGTAATTATCACCGAGATAAGTGTGAGGTCTCTGGGTCTGGAAACCGAGTATGTACATCCCTTGGAAATCCAAAAAATTTAAACTATAGACCTCAAGAAAAGGGGACTCTCTTTTACGATTCTTCTGGAGATAAGTGTTATTATTCAACCGGGACAACAACTGATGACTGGGTTGAGTTCTCTTCAACTTGTAATATCTCTCATACAGCAGATGA
>JBMYPC010000233.1:0-3020 GCA_049599895.1 Bacteriovoracaceae bacterium
TTGTCGCAAGCAACATTGACGAATAAAAAACTGAAAAGCAGT
Source organism: Bacteriovoracaceae bacterium (assembly GCA_049599895.1). GTDB lineage: Bacteria > Bdellovibrionota > Bacteriovoracia > Bacteriovoracales > Bacteriovoracaceae > JBMYPC01. The sequence continues at coordinate 43 of JBMYPC010000233.1, forward strand.
ATGAACTTCATGAATAAGTGTTTTCCTTTTTGGGCAGCAAAGCAATCATCTCATTGTTGAAATCAATTGTGAAACGACAAAAAGTTATAATCCTCGCAAAAAACCCCGAAATTACAACAAATCAGCTTGTAGAGCAGGCTTTTTTAACTCTTGGCATTAATTGTTATTTCCTTAATCCCGAAGCAGACTTCCTAGAATCTGTACTTTCCAACCATAAGCTCGAAAAACAGAAAACCCTTATCTGGAACCGCTATGGAGCCTACGATTATCAAGATCAAGACAAAGAACTTTTGCAGAAACTCAGAGATGACCACTATAAACTTATCAACGGATCTGTTGAGCTCTTTAAACTTCGATCAAAAAATCATCAATTTCATTTTTTTAAATCACTTGGCCTTGACACGATTGAGACAATTGATCTCTCAGAGAGAAACTTCGACTATCAAAAATTGGAAGCGACTCTCAAGCAGGACAAAAGAGGCTTTGTTTTAAAGACAATTCGTGGGATGTCGGGAAAAGGAGTGAACTTCTTTCAACAGACCCCTCTACTCTTAGAAAAAATCAAAGAAATCTTAGACTCTAATGACAGAAACTACGTCCTTCAGCCTCTAATTAAGGCCAAGCATGAAGTTCGAGTCATCTTTTTTAACCAAAGACCTTTAATCTTTATTACGAAGAAGACTCTGGCCCAAGGGCCTAGGTTTAATTACTCGGAAGACACGGAGTTTTTAGTAGAAAGCTACTGCTCTCAAAAACACAGCAGACTGGACTTGGGTTTGATTCAAAATAAGAGAATTCCTCTCGAGTTTTTCGCTATCGACTTTCTTATCGACCATCAGGACAGATCATACTTCCTCGAGCTCAATACGGTGCCAGGGCTCGCCTCTGTTCAAGAAGCTTCTCCCCAACTTTTTGCCGAGATCTTACAGAAAATTGTAAGTAATTGAATTTTCGTTAAAAGGGAAAGTTTTGTTATTAACATCATCAAAAAAACGTTTGAAATCTCAAACTTCTGTATTATGATGACGATAAGTATTTAGGTCGGAGAACTAAACTAATGTACGTCTGTGTCTGCCATTCAATAACTGAAAAACAACTTGAAAAAGCTGCTAGAACAACTAAAACTCCAAGAGAAGCTTTGAAAAAGCTAAACGTCGGAAAATCTTGTGGTACTTGTCTCATCTACGCTCTTGAGAAAATTCAATCACAAGCCTCACCAAAATCTAAAAGTCAAACAGTCGCACCTTCTATCCCTAAGTAGTCTAGGCCATTGATAAGGTTCTAAGGCCCAAATCTTTATTTTCTGTTGAAGACATTAAAATCTCTGTATATTAAAGAAGGAGATATATATTTTTAAACGGAGTTTTTTCTATGAAAGGCAGCCAAAAAATCATCGATGCCCTTAATGAAGTTTTAACAGCTGAGCTAACGGCAATTAACCAATACTTTCTTCACGCTCGAATGCTTCAAGATTGGGGAATGGAAAAACTTGGAAAACATGAATATGAAGCTTCTATCGATGAAATGAAGCATGCCGATGAAATCATAAAAAGAATCCTTTTTCTTGAAGGACTTCCTAATGTTCAAAAGCTCGACCGAGTAAGAATTGGCCAAAACGTTGAAGAAATTATCGATGCCGACCTTGAAATCGAGCGAGAAGCAATCCCGAGACTCAAGCAGGCAATCACTGAAAGTGAAGCAGAGCATGACTTTGTTTCAAGAGATCTTTTCCTTAGAATTCTGGCTTCAGAAGAAGAGCATGTTGATTGGCTTGAAACTCAAAAAGGGCTCATTGAGAAAGTAGGACTACAGAACTATATTCAAAGCCAAATTGATGCAGATAAAGGCCCTGAAGGCTAACTTGCAAAATGGACGTCTTACAAGCGGAGGTCGTCATTACGGACACCTTCAGGTGACAGTCGAAGCTGATTTTCAAGGAAAAATTAAGGCCATATTAAAGCCTGCCTACTCTCTTCCCATTGTCGATGACAACGACATTCGAAGCGAACAAAAGTTTTATAACGACACCGTTATTATAGAGAAATAGTCCTTACTTAAGCTTTTTTCAGCTCTGGCTTTGGCAAAGAGAAAACTAAAGCGATTGGAATGAGAAGAAAAAAAGTTCCAAAATAATAAGGGTACTGGCTTCCGTAATGCCAATAGACAACTGAAGCGATAATTGGGCCGAACACTCTCGCCAAGGCCCCTAATGAACGAAAGACTCCTAAGCTTTCCCCCTGGTTTTCTGCTGGAGAATAAAGAGAAACAAGAGAGGTAAGACAAGGCACAATCATAGCGGAGCCAGTTGCTAAAAAGAAAAGCCCTAGGAATAAAAGCCAAACAGAACTTGCAAAGCCAATCGCCAAAAGTCCTGGCATAAGAAGAATCATCCCCATTAAGGCCACTTTCTTCTCTCCAATTTGACCGGCCTTTCTTCTCACAAAACCACCTTGAACCATTGCAAGGATAAAGCCGATAAAAATAAACATGAAGCCGTTTTGAAGGGAAGTAAACTTGAGCCTCTCAAATGCCAAAAACGTAAGGGTAAATTCCATCCCCGAAAAGGCCAATAGGAAAAGAAAGTTACTGTAGTTTGTAAGGTTCACTCCTTTATAAGGCAAAGGAAGAAAAAGCTTAACAGGGTTTGCCGATCTTGAGTTCTTTGTTTTCCCTCTTTTCTCTTCAGGTAGAGTTTCCTCGAAGTTTTTCCAGATATATTTAAAGTTAATCGCAGAAAGAATGAACGCGACAAGCGCTGCCAAAGAGAATGGATTGATCCCCCAAGACTCAAGATTTGGATAGTAATCAAGAAGGTTGACTGTACTTAAAATCCCTCCCATCGCAGGTCCAATAGTAAAACCAGCCGCAAAAGCAATTCCCACAAAGGCCATTCCACGAGATCGATTTTTTTGTTCGGTCACATCTGCTACAACAGCAGTTGCTGTCGAAATGTTACCGGACATAAGTCCCCCAATAAT
>JBMYPC010000234.1:0-3006 GCA_049599895.1 Bacteriovoracaceae bacterium
GAGGGCTTGATTCTGCTTTGATTGAAGACTTGACGCAACTGGAAGAAATTCAAAAAGTTGATGATGCTTTTAAAGTGAAGCTTTCCGATAGTTCTGAGTCGATGGATTTTGACTGTGTCTTTGGCGCCCTTGGAAGAATTCCCAATACTGATAAACTTGGTCTTGAGAACTTAGGGATTGAGATGAATGGTAAGGCGATCAAAGTCGATGAGAAATCAGAAACCTCAGTAAAGAATATTTTTGCAGTTGGAGATGTGACGAATCGTATGAACTTAACGCCCGTTGCTTTGGAAGAAGGCATGCTTGTGGCCGAGTATTTATTTGAAGGCAATGAGAGGGTGATGAAATATGAAAATATCGCAACCGCGGTATTCACAACACCTGAAGTTTCAACACTGGGTCTCACTGAACAAGAGGCCAAAGACCGAGGTCTAGATATTGAAGTTTTTGAGTCTAACTTTAGAGCATTAAAATATACATTAAGCTCTCTTGACTCGCGAACCTATATGAAAATGATTGTTGATAAAAAAAGCCAGAAGATTCTTGGACTCCATATGGCCGGTGATGATGCCGGCGAGATGATGCAGGGTCTGGCCGTTGCTGTCAAAGCTGGTGCAACTAAAGAGCATTTTGACAGAACGATTGGAATTCATCCGACATCAGCCGAGGAATGGACAACCTTAAGAACACCACGTGAGTAGTTGAAGGATATTCTCAATTATGGCTTTTTATAGAAAGATATTTTCAGATTTTATAAGACTGAGTCACAGGTTTTAGGCATAATAAAAAGGTATTTTTACGTCTTCAAGGATGAAACGATGAAAACCGTCTTTACTCTTTTTCTTTTCTTTTTCTTTTCTTGTTTACTCTCTTGTTCTCATGGACAAAAGACACCAGATCTTAAAGAAGCCAATAAGCATTTTAAAAACCATTCAGAGCTTATCCTTAGAACAACCGATGCAGACTTTGGTGGTTTCTACCTGGATATCGAAAAAGTGATGAGAAGGCATAACGTCTCTTCGCGAATTGCTTATGAAATTCAAAACCAAATGCGGGATGAGCTTGAACTTATTGCTCATTCAACTTCAAGGGTGGAGCAGGCCCCCTTTGTGAATAAGGCCCTTTTAAATGCGACAGATAATGTTCTTAATCATCTTTACTTTGAAAGTGGCTTTAAACCATTAAATTTCAAAAAGAATGATTTTGTCATTGTTTTTGATCTTGATGAGACACTTCTCACCCAATGGTATGCAGCTGGTGGTAAAGACGGTGATCAAAGAAAGGGCCATCTTACTGTTTCTATTCGAGACACTGTTGTAAGCTGGGCAGACCGAAAAACTAAAACATCACTTGAAAATGCCACTATTCTTTATTCTCCTGCAATGGTGACAATGAGACCTAACTTTGAGCGACTCTTAGATGAGATTAGCAAGCTAAAGGGCTATCGAGGTTTTGTAATCTTTACCGCCAAAGAAGATAAGGCCACTTGGGACCTTGTGAAGCGTTGGGAGAAAAAGTATCCAAAAACTTTTAAGAATCTTCTTGGTGTGTTTACAAGAAACTACTTACGCTTTGATCACAACTTAAAAAAGCCCAGCAAAGACCTTCGTATTTTCGATCCTGAGCTTAAGTCAGTGGCCTTGATTGATGATAATGAATCACGGGTTCTACAAAAAGAGCTCTGTTATAACATTCCAAAGTTTAATGCTGATTATTATTGGGATCATTACTCAAATCAAACGCCCAAGAGTAAAAATTGGATCTTTTCTTCAGTTCTTGATTTTGTCGGACAAAAGATTAAAGCCTGTGCCGGTAAGGTCTTCTCTGAATGTTTTCAAAAAACTCTTGGAAAAAATGATCAAGACATCTCAAGCTATTTAAATTGGATCAATAAAAGGCTTCCAAGGTTAAACGCAACTAAAGAAGAGATTGAAGAATCCCATCTTTTTCACCAAAAGTTTTTTATCGACGAACAAAAATCAACAACCAAGGTTTTTCCAATCTACAAAAAAGGGAGATACCTCGGTTATTAATTCGCTCTTAAAGTGACAACTGCACAGGGAGCAAACTTAACGAGGTATTCAGCAAAACTACTTGAGAACATACCTTCAATTCCATGTTTTGCTCGAGTGTAGACGAAGACCATGTCAAATTTGTTCTTCTCGAGATATTCACAGAATTCAGCTTTGGAGCTTTCACTTAAGAAGGTATCTGTTTTAAAAGGCTTTTGATCGGGGAGAATTTTTTCACCAATAGTTTTAAGATAACTTAGAACCTGAGGTTCAATTTCGTCCCATTTATTATCTTCTGGCCATGAGAACTTTGAGAAATCATCGTTGTAAAAAGTTTTTTCAAAGGCATGTACAACAGTGATGTCTTTATGGGCCAAAAGTTCAGGGTGAGTTTTTAGGAATTTGTGATCTTCAGATAAACTCTTATCAAGACTTAAACAGATAGCAATTTTTCTCATAGGTCCCTCTTTGATTTGAACTTAATTAGTAATACTATTGAAAGTATTGAATGATTTTTCATGAATTCCTATGATCTAGCTCAAGAAATTGATAGGGATTTGCATAAGAAACGGCTTTCTTTTCGCTGCATACACTATTGTGGCCAATGACGCGATTCAGACTCTAAGTCTTTACTCGGTTATGGCGCGGCCTTTACGGTGGGGATGCAGAGCAAACTCTAGCTTTGAAAAATTAATGAATGTATTTGAAGATGATTTAGAGGGTGAGGCTAAAATTAAATCTTACAGATCTTATCGAGTTCGTCGTTAGACTGAACATTCTTATATTTTTTTGCGTGGTTTCTTTCGAAAATACAGATCTCTTTGGCAAATTCTTGATCCGTAAGGCTTGTTGTTTGTGATGGTTTGCGTGTGTTAATTGTCGAACAACTGGTAAAAAACAGGGCACAGCCTGTAAGAATTACTAGAATTTTTGTCATATCTCTCTCCGTTGGTGTCAATATGACCACAAAACTCAATTATTCGCAAGAACTGTT
>JBMYPC010000235.1:0-2971 GCA_049599895.1 Bacteriovoracaceae bacterium
TCTAATAAAAGACCTAGGTCATGAAATTACGCCCTTGGCCCCCAGCTTGTTTACATTTAAATGCTCACATCCCATTATTAATGGTCTTCCAGGGACGAGTCTTCAAAGTGCCTCTCTAACACTTGAGGTTGAAGGAAAGAAGTTTAAGCAAATAGGACCCATACTGATAACCCATTGGGGCTTTTCAGGGCCCGCAGTTCTTAAGCTTTCTGCTTTTGCAGCGAGAGAACTCAAAAAGAGCGCTTATAAAGCAACTCTTAAGATTAACTGGTGTGACCAACTTTCTGAAGAAGAAATCTATCAAAAATTAAAAAAAGAAAAGAGTCTCAACTCAAAAAAACAAGCTCATAACTCAAAACTTTTCAATTTCTCTAAACGTTTCTGGGAAAGGATTTGTGAACTCAACAAACTAAAACAAAAGTCTTGGGGTGAGACATCAGACAAAGATCTTAGAAAACTTTCTCATTTTCTCAACCAAGAACGGTACAAAGTCGCAGGAAAAGGTGAATTTAAAGATGAATTTGTAACCTGCGGTGGAGTCTCACTCAAAGAGATTAATCTTAATTCTTTTGAGAGTAAAATTCATCCAGGACTTTATTTCGCAGGAGAAGTCCTTGACGTCGATGGCATTACAGGCGGCTTTAATTTTCAAAATGCTTGGAGTTCAAGTTATCAAGTGGCCAAAGCAGTAACAAAGTCTAATTAATAGTCTTCTGGTCGACCAATATTCGAAAAGTCCTCTTTGTCTTTTTTGTTTAGTTTTTCTCTAGGGTTCTCTCTTCGATCCTCCCATTTTTTAAGAATAAGCATCAAAAATGAAAATCCCATAAAGGCCGGAAAAACAAGCTCCGCCATTTGGGCCATAAGTTGATTCTCCCCACTATGATCAAATAAGTTTTTATAGACAAGTGCACCTATCATCATGACAAGGAATACAACTGAAAGAGAGATTTTGAGATATTTTATCATTATGAGAAATCATAACTTAAAAAGAAGAGCTACCAAAGGTGAACAGGAATATTTTCTTGCTGTTTTTTAAAATAAATCTCTAGCATTTCCTGAAAACGACTTCCATGAGTATGGATATACACCTTTTGCCAGTTCGCACCATTTTGTCCATTCTGAACTCGTGACCCAATAATGTCTCGAAGATATTTTTGAATCTCTTTTTCTGAAATCCCAATATTGATTAACGAATCTTCTATTTGATCGAGAAGGCTTGAGAAAAGAAGCTTCTGGATATTATGAGTCTTACCATCAAGCCACTCGATTTCAGCGTCAAGACCGTAACGACAGGCTTTGTAGAAATTCTCTTTTGCCGTTTTAAAATCAAGCTTTTCTTCAAAGTCCTTAAAGTTTGCGATTGTCTCGACAAGTCCAATTTGAAAAACAAGATTGGCAATTGTATCAACAATTGTAGGCCCAGCACTAGGGACTCGAAATTCCAATCTTAGGCTTGGACCAGATTGTTCATCAAGTCCAATAAGAGGCCTGTTCCATCGCCAAATCGTTCCATTATGAAGCCGTAGATGATCAAGCCAATTGGGATCAGAAGAGCGAAGCTCAGGAAGCAAAATAGGATAACCATCTAAATTCTCTAAAAAGAGCTCAAAAATTGATTCTCTGACATAACCATTTCCAAGAGTCACTCTTGTGGCCTGTTCTCTATTTAATAAAGGAAATGACTTAAGGTTTACAGATTGTTCAAAAATCGCAATTCGACTCTCATCCCACAACTCCTTTCCATAAAAATAAGGGGAATTCGCAGCAACAGCCGCGACAAAGGAACTCGCAATAATTGAAGCATTATAATAATGGTGAGCATTTTCTTGATTCACTCCATAATGAACCTGAAGCGAAGTCGCAGCACATTCAGTGATCACATCATTGTGCTCAAGTTTCAAATAATCCTTTCCTTCAATTTCTAAAATGATAGGTTTATCACCTCTGAGTTTCATCACTCTCTCATTGAGAGCAGGATATCTTTGCCCTTCAGAGAGGTTTTCAAGAGTTAGCATATAATCTCTTAAAGTCGGAAGAGTGCCAATCATAAGGGTCCTAAGATTAAGATTCTCGGCACTTCGATGACAACTCTGCCACAACTTCTCTAATTCAAGTTCGAGACTCCCAAAAACATTTTCAGATAAGCTTAATGGCATCGAATTGATTTCAAAATTAAACTTTGAAATCTCAGGAACAACTAAGGGATGATTAAGTTCACCAAGAAAACTTTTGTTTTCAGGAGCTGGAACAAAGTCTTTCGAAACGAGCCAAGCCTCAAGCTCAAGGCCTATTTTTTGATTATTTTTATCAAACAGTTTCTTATCAAACCAACTCTTAAGAGTTTTAGTTTCCAGTCTTAAACGCTTTCGAAACTCTCTTTCATCTTCTTCCGAGAAACTTTTTGATGCAATCTCTTCTCCCATTCCTTCTCCTTGTTACCATCCTAACGACTATATTCAAGGAAAAACATGACTTGGATTAGGTTTCAAATTCAATAAAAATGTCAGAATGAGCCTATATTGAAAACTCATCTCTAAAGCACAAAGGAGAGATCATGATCTATCAAGTTGAAGGTGATATTTTATTAACTCAAGCTCAGGCCATTGCTCATGGGGTTGCTCCAAATGATGACTTTAAAAATGGTCTTGCATTTTCTTTAAAAGAAAATTGGCCAGCACTTTATAAAGACTTTCGTCATTTCTCACAAGGCCATCATCCAAAAGAAGGAACTCTTTGGGCCTGGATGACTGCAGAAGGAAAAAAGATCTTTAATCTCTTTACTCAAGAACACGCAAGAAGTCATCATTCTCACCCAGGAAAGGCGACCACAAGTTATGTTAATCACTCTCTTAAGGAGTTAAGAAAATCTATTGATAAAGAAGGAATTGCTTCACTTGCTATTCCCAAACTTGCCACAGGTGTTGGAGGTTTAGAATGGGATGAAGTTTACCCTCTTATTGAAAAACAT
>JBMYPC010000236.1:0-2888 GCA_049599895.1 Bacteriovoracaceae bacterium
TTCAAAAGCCTGGGATCTCTCATAACGCATGAACTGAAAGTGTCTGGCACCTTAGAGATTATGAGAATCAATCTCTTCAACCATTACTTTCTTTAAGATCTCGAGCTCATCTTCTGTCATGCCTAGGCTCTTTCCTAAAGTGAGATTAATTGAGGGGGCATCAAATGAAACTTCAATCCCCATTTTTTCCATCTCAAGGGCGTAGCGATAAGCTTTTTCAACCTCGGTGACTTCAAAAGACTTGAGAACTTCATTTGTAGCGGTGGCGATGATTCTAATTTTCATATACTTGAAGTATAATGAGGAAAATCGAAGTTGAAAAGAATCATGAAAGTAAATTCAAAGAGTATAAAGATTATCTATATAGACCAATGTCGAGTGATGACAAAGTTTTGGGAAAGGTCTCTCAAAGACAAGCTTGAGCTTATAAGTCTCAATGATCTTAGTATGTTAGAGCATAACTTCAAAGAGTTTGCTCCTGATTTGATCGTTATTGATGCTATCACTCTTAAAGCCTTGAATTCAGAATGGCAGGAGCTTAAGCCTGAACTTAAAAAAGCTTCTGGGGCCAAACTTGTGGTCTCTGGGACCAAAGATGAGCTTGATAAGCTTGCGATAATCGATGAGTCGGTCCTTCTTAAACCCCTTGATCCTCTTTCAATGTTTGATCTTATTTCGAATTTATTGTCTAATGATAGATGTAGCGAAAGTCTAAAGGGCAGTCATTAAATGGAAAAAGACCATCTCATCATTATTTTTGGAATTGGCCTCTCGTTTATGATTTTTGCTGTGACAATCTATTTTCGAAGTGGATTAGTGATCTTTTAAGGGACTTCCCAAGTTTTCGAGCTGTTCTGGTCCAAGAATATATTTTTTTAATTCGGATTGATTAAAGATAAAATCAGGTGTTCTTACCCGGTAGTAAATCCCTTTTTCATGATTGGAGTGAGAGACGACATTGGCAAGACTTACAACTTGAGAGTGAGCGAGACCTTCATCATAGGGGATAAAGAGATCGTAATGGTCTTGTTTTTCAAGAAAGTAATTAATGATATGGCTTCTGAGTTTTGAAACATCATTTTTATCAAGGCTTGAAATCAAAAAACTATCAGGATACTTTCTTCTTAAAATTTGGGCCTTCAGAGGATCTTTAAGGATATCTCTTTTATTAAAAACAAAAAATTTGTCTTTTTCTTGAAGGTTGAGATCTTCAAGAACTGAAAGGGTGACATCTATATGTTTTTCTAGGTGAGGGTCCGAGATATCACAAACAATCACTAAAAGATCGGCTTCAAGAGCTGATTCAAGAGTTGTCTTAAATCCATCAATGAGAGTGTTGGGAAGGTTTGAAATAAACCCAACTGTATCAATTAAAATCATCGGTGGCTTGGTGTCAGGGTTAAGCATTCGAAAAGTCGCATCGAGAGTTGCAAAGAGTTTGTCTTCAGACTTTACCTGGACTTTACAGAGGCTATTAAGAAGAGAACTTTTTCCCGCATTGGTATAACCCACAAGAGCTGCCGTAACGGCCTTGTTTTGTCTTTTCTTTCTTTGCTGCTCTCTTGATTTTTGAACATCTAAAAGCTCTCGCTTATAGTGCTCAATTCTTTGTCTTACAATTCTTCTATCAAGCTCGATCTGCTGTTCACCTTCACCACCTCGGACACCGATACCACCTTTTTGTCTCGAGAAGTGACTCCAGAAACCGGAAAGTCTTGGCAGGAGGTATTGAAGCCTTGCGATTTCAATTTGAATTCGAGCTTCTTTGGTATGAGCATGTTTTGAGAAGATTTCGAGAATGACGTGACAACGATCGATAACAGAAATGTTTGAAATCTTTTTTATATTTCGAATCTGACTAGCGGTTAGCTCGATATCAAAGACAAGAAGATCGATATCATTCTCTTTTGCCAGCGTTGCAATCTCTTCAATTTTTCCACTGCCGAGAATTGTTGCAGGATCAACATTTCTTCTGTTTTGAATGACTTCGTGAGTACAAGGGACTTCCAATGTTTTAAGAAGTTCTTTTAATTCATTTATAGAACGTCTTGTTTCGTTTTCATCCTTATGACTTTGAAGTTGTGGAGAAACCAGACTAATAGCCAAGGCTTTTGAGTTTTTAGAGATGTGAAGTTCATTATCAAGCATGACTTTCACCTTCTCTTTCACTGAGGCTAACTTCAAGATTATCAATTAGTCTTGTTGAACCAACCTTGGCTGCAGCCAGGATGACAATGTTTTGATCGAAGTGATTAAACTCTGAAAGATCTTTAGCGTTTCGAACCTCAAGATAATCATATTGAAGTTCTGGGGATTTTTTTATTTGTTCATTTAATAATTTTTGAACAGATTCCTTGTTGGGATTGTCTTTTATAAGGATCTCTTTGGTTTGAGAAAGGCTTTGATAGAGGTTTAAAGAGAGCTCTTTTTCTTTCTCTGAGAGATATTGGTTTCGACTTGAAAGAGCAAGACCCTGTTCATCCCGAACGAGATTGACTGGCTTGATCTCAATATCCAGTGAAAGGTCTTTGACCATCTTTTCAATAATCATAAGTTGTTGAAAGTCTTTTTTTCCAAAGTAGGCTGTGGTTGGGGTGATTAAATTAAAAAGTTGATAGACAACGCTTAGGACTCCTTGAAAATGCCCTGGGCGTGTTTTTCCGCAGAGAATAGACTCAAGTCGAGGGACACTAAGTTCTAGTTCAATGTCTTGGGGAAATATTTCACTTGGTGACTGAGGAGCAAGTATAATCAAATGATGATCAGGACATTTTATTTCATAAAGCTTCTTTAGGTCTTCATCGAGGGTTCTTGGGTATTTCTCATAGTCCTCACCTGGACCAAACTGCTTAGGGTTAACAAAGATAGAGACTACAGTTATGGGATAG
>JBMYPC010000237.1:0-2878 GCA_049599895.1 Bacteriovoracaceae bacterium
TCCTCATGGTTCAGTGGCTTTCATGAGTCATGACTATAGATATTCAAGTAGTACTTTAAGGGAGTCGTATAGAACTCTTGAAAATGGAGAGAGAGTGAAAGTTCAAAATATGGATGACTCTGAATTTGGACTAGTTTGGAGTGTTGATTGGGAGAGAGGTTCACTCTCAAATAAAAGAAACATTTTGAGTGCTGACGATTATAATTATATTCTTAATAATCATGGAATTACAGCTAATAGTTTTAGTAAGTACATCGGCATTGTGGATGTCACTTCTAGTGATGAAAAAGGAACTTATTTTTTGATCCAATACTCATCGAAGGGAAATCAGAGATTCTTTTTAAAGCATCTTGAATCTGGAATGTTTAAAAAACTTGATTTTCACTATCTTGGAGGTTATCGAAATGAGAATACTGAGTTCAATAAACCAGTTAGTGCTAAAATTTCAAGAGATGGAAAGTATATCTATGACTCTTCTCTTAAAAATGGTAATACAACACTTGAATACTTTGAGGTTGGCTCAAGCATAAAGAGACAAAAGAAAATTAGTCTTGGAGGAGCAACGGTCGTGCTTGCGGAAATCTATAACCACGGAATGCTATACGATCTTACAACAGGTTCTACAGACTTAGAAAAGCAGCAAAACCTTCAAAAATACTTTGTCCCTTATAATCAAATGGGACTTTAAAAAAGATTAGCGAATGATTTCATCATCATCGTCGTCTTTGAGTTTATGAGTTTTGGTCACCATTTCTGATTCAAATTCATCATCGATGGCAAGCTTTTGAATGAAATCAGTTTGAGAGTTGACAGCATTAAGAGCTGTGTCTTTTGTAATCTTTCGATTTTGATAAAGCTCGAGAATATGCTGATCAAAGGTTTGCATTGTTTTTTGCCCACGGGCTTTGGCGATGATCCTTTGAATTTGAGAAAGAGGGGCTTCTCCAAGGATGCATTCTTTAATTCCTGGACCTGAGATCATAATCTCTTGAGCTGCAATAAGACCTGTGGGAGTTGAAGCGGGAAGAAGCCTTTGGCTAATAGTGGCCTTTAAGTTTTCAGCAAGTCTTTTCTTTACATCTTCTTGCTCACTTGAGGGGAAAAGGGAAATAATTCGTCCAATCGTTGAGATCGCATCAGTCGTATGGACAGTAGAAAAAACCAAATGACCGGTTTCAGCAGCTTTTAAAGCAATGCCTACTGTTTCTGGATCACGCATCTCTCCAATGAGAATGATATCGGGGTCTTGTCTTAAGGCTGATCGAAGTCCTGATGTGAAATCTTTTGTATCAACACCGACCTCTCTTTGAGTCACACGAGATTTCTTTTGAGTATGCACATATTCAACAGGGTCTTCGATGGTGATAATGTGAGTGGCTTTACTGTGATTGATTTCATTAATCATTGAGGCCAAGGTTGTGGATTTTCCAGAGCCCGTTTCTCCTGTGACTAAAACAAGGCCTCTTGAGAAAAGAGAAATGGACTTAAGACTTTGATGAAGTCCAAGTTGATCAATTGTGGGAACAGTTGTTTTGATCAGTCTTATAATGATCCCACGTTTGCCTTGGTATTTAAAAAAGTTATAGCGAAGTCTACAAACACCGCTTACTTCGTAAGCACCATCGTGTTCATCATATTGGAAAAACTTCTTCATATTCTCATCTGAGCCGAGAAGGATTTTTATTATGCCTTCGACATCTGCGGTACTTAAAGCTTTGGATTGAATAGGGTGAAGCTCTCCACGAATTCTTAAAAGAGGGACTTCATCGGCTCGCACATGAATGTCACTTGCACTATGTTTGATGGCCAGGTTGACCAGGGAATGAAAACTTGAAACTTGCATATTTAAAGACCTACTTTTGTCAGTGAGATAAAGGCGTTAGGAATCATATGATTTCGAACCCATTTTTCGCTAAGACAACCAAAACCACCTTTGCCCCAGCCCTCACCCCAGCTATTGGCAGTGAGAAGACAATACTTTCCTTCAGTGTTCCAGCGCTCTTTGGGAAGTTCCATAAACCCAACAAGAAGCAGAGCGTGGCCTTGAGCATGTGAATCTGTACTTCCTGAGCGAAAGCTTTCCTGGTAGCTGACAAGACCTTTCGTTTGATAAAAGTTAGGAGAGAGTTTAAAGCCTCCTACAACAGGTGAGTTTTGTTCTAATGAAGTTAAAATTTCTCCAAGACTTTTGAGTTCCTTAAAACCTTTGACTTGGGTTACTCCTTGTTGGCATGATGGCCGTAAGGGGATTTGAGTTTCATTATCTTGTTTTGGAAAAGCTTGATAGGGGCAACTACCATCTGATGGAATATCAGGTCTTGGTTTTCTCATAGAGCGTTTAAATCCATTATAAACCCATGAGCCTTTTTTCTGGCATGGCCTATTTTGGCATTTCGGTTTTGAAGACCAATAAAAATATTGTTCCGAGAGGTCAACGTCCCGGTTATGGCCTTTAAGAATTGTTTCAATGGCCCTTACCCCTGCAAAAGCGGCGCAGGTTGGTCTTTTTCCCTGGTCTTTAACGGGAACATCTAAAGCTCCTGGGATAATATGAAAAGCTGATTTCTTAGCAGACTGAAGTGGGTTGAGAGGCTTTGGACTTGATTGAAAGCTTGCGCCACTGGATTGAAGTTCAATTTCAAATGTATTGGATTTATAAGTGGGGATATTCTTTTTATAGATCTTTCTTTTTTGATCCCATCTCTTATAAGTTTCCTTAATTTTATTTTCCCAATTGGAATAAGTTTTTTGAACATTCCTTTTGAGTCGATTAAGACCTTGGTTTCTTCTCTCAACTAAACTCATGGAGTCATCATTCGTTTTAACAGAAGATTCGCTCTTCTTTTCTTGTTCACGTTTTCTTTTTAAGGCCTCGCGA
>JBMYPC010000238.1:0-2876 GCA_049599895.1 Bacteriovoracaceae bacterium
TTTGAAACATACTCAAATTCGCTCAGCTGATTAATCCCAATTATCGTAAAGTTTTCTCTTCTCATTTTCTATGATTTCATATACTTGGCTTAATTTTTCACTTCTAAGTTCGATGGGGTTTAGTAGGGTTGTTGAAGTCGTCATATTTTTTCCTCCCGCCCTGTGTCCTGATTGCAGAATACAATGCTTGACCACTTGCGTCAAGAAATAAAATTGCATTAAGAAATTTTAAATGCAATCCGATAATAAAATTAAGCGGTTGCTAGTTGAGATTTTTGCAATCCAAGGAGGCGATATGTCGCAATTTGTAAAAGAGAATCTAGATCAATTCCTAGGTGTCGTACGTAAGTATATGGAAGTACGTGGAAAACTCAATCAGAAGGATCTAGCAGAGCTCACAGAGATAGGTGTTTCCACAATGAGCCGCTTTCTCAATCGTAAGACCGCTGAGCTCAATGCACAGTTAATTGCAAAGATAGTCGCTAAGCTTGAAATTCCATTGCATGAAGTAATCGACTTCGTTTATGAGGATTATGCCGACCGCTTCATTAGACTCGTGAAGTTCTATAGAGAAGACGGAGTAGAGGGTCTTTATCGAAAAGATGATGAACTTTCTCCTGAAGAAGTCGATAAGCTAAGAGGAAGACAAGCTAGGCAAGAGCAAAGCGAAGAGAGTCAAAAGCCAGAAGGCTTTGATGATGAGTTTGCCGATGCTCTGGGACTTGGTGGAACGGCTAAGAAGGCGGCTCAGGCCCAAGTTAATGTTGGAAGCAAAAAAAGTCGGATCACTTTTGAAGCAGAAGATGAATCACCTCATTCATTTGGCTCATTAAAAGAGAAGCTTCAAAGTTTAAGTCCGAGACAAAAAGCTTACATGACGGATTTTTTAAATCTGGATATGGAAGGAAGGGATCTTATCGTTGATTTGGGAAATAGTCTTTTTCGCTATTTTCGGCAAAAAGGAATGCAGCAACTTTAAGCTGATCACGCTTTTTTTCGCCTTTCCACTTGTTGCATCAGCTGCACCTGATAAGGTTGATGTTATTTTCCTCTCTCCCGCCGAGAGAGTCAGTTTTGTTGAAAAATCTCTTTATAATGTTTCTTTTAGTTCTGAATATGTAGAAAACAAATTGGATTGTGTCCCTATGGGAGATAAATGTTTTCACCCGCAGTTGGGATTAATTGATAACCCTGATTCAAAAAATGATAAAAAGCCAAAACAAGAAACCCCTAAAGAGGTTAAACCTTTAAAAACTCTCAATAGCTTAGATAGTGATGTCCTTGATTGTAAGGAAGGAAACTATTTTGATATCTATTGTGGTAAGGCCAAAAAGAGCAAAGGAAAAAAATCTGGGTTTGAAATCTGGGTTGATACCAGTTCATCCATGAGAAATACTGATTATGAGATTCATTCCCCAACCTGTTATCGAAAAGGCTTTATCGAAAAGCTCAGGTCCACATGTCCAAAAGATTCATTTAATACTTTTGTCTACGATTCATCAAAAAGAGAGCTAGCCGCGACAGCAACCCTTTGTCATAACACGAATCAGAACAATTCAAGGCGACTGATTCAATGGATCAAAGATTCAACAGCAAAGCATGTGCTGATAATCACTGATGCCGAAGAGATGAACCTTGAGCTTGAACAGCTTTTAGACCAACTCAACTCAACTGTTCATGGCATTGATAGTAAGATGCTCGCAGCCAAATCTCTTAAAGACTTTGTTTCTAGTTACAGCAAAACTTGTCAAAAGTTCAAACCCTAAGCATAATCAAGCTCTATGGATTTTAAACAGCTTATTTCTTGGTCGGAAAGAGAGTTCTCTCATTTGCCTTGGCGAAAAAAGAGGACCCTGTATAGAACTTTAGTATCTGAAATAATGTTGCAACAAACAACAGTGAAGACTGTTCTTGGCCATTACGAAGTTTTTCTTAAAAAATTTCCCAAATTGAGCGACCTTGCTAAAGCGACTGAAACAGATATTAGAATTGCATGGAAAGGCCTTGGTTATTATCGAAGGGCCAGGAATCTTCATAGGGCCGTCCAGGAAGTCCAAGGTGTCTATTCAGGGAAGTTTCCTAACGACTTCTTAACTCTTAAAAGCATACCAGGGATTGGTGATTATACGGCCAGTGCAATTTTAGGTATTGGGCGAAATCAATCCCATCTTGCCATTGATGCCAATGTTTTAAGAGTTCTTGAAAGACTTTTTGACTTGAGACTTGAGGGATCACTTCTCAAAAAGCATAAAACTTTGCAAGAGTTATTCGCATCTGGGAAAATTGTTTCAAAGAACTTTTCTGAATTTCAAAAGTTTAATGAAGCTTTAATGGATCTTGGAAGAACTTATTGCAAGGCTCGAATTGTTCGCTGTGAAAGTTGTCCCATGATGAAAAAATGTAAGGCCTTCAAAAATAAAAAAGTTGAAAGTTATCTTGTCGCCCAAAAGAAAAAAGTAAATAAGAGTTATTTATTAAAACTCTTAAGAGTTCTCTACATAAAGAACCAGAAGATTGCTTTGATTCAAAAAAATGAAAAGGAATGGCTAAGTGGCCAATATGAGCTTCCGACCTTCAGTTTAGAAAGTGAAGACCTGAATCTTAAACAGTATCCCGAAATTAAGGCAGCGGATAAAAAAACGGATGAACTTTTCACTTTAAAGTCAGCAATTACAAAATATAAAATTGAAAATCAAGTTGCTTCTTTCAAAGGAAGCTTTAAGGCTTTAAAGGCTCTTGAACCTCGGATTGAATTAATCCCTCTCGAAAATCAAGAGATGAGTTCTCTGACTGAAAAAATTCTCAAAGAATTTCAAAAGGAAAAAAAATGAAAAAGAACTGGATCCTCTGGGTTGCAATTGCTTTAGGTCTTGGAA
>JBMYPC010000239.1:0-2873 GCA_049599895.1 Bacteriovoracaceae bacterium
AACTAAAAAATTACATGGTTCTCGAGAGTCAAATATATCAATGATAATTCGAAACAACCTTTCTTCACCGCTCTCGTCGATAAGGTCTGTTAAAATCCTAAATCTTGTTGCCGTGAAACCACCTCTCGTAATCCTTTCTTTGTCATTTACGTACGATAAGTTTTTAGAAGATAATTGCTCGAACATGTCTGCAATTATTTGCTCTGAATAACTAGATCTATTTCTGAAGGCATAGTCGTTTAAATCAAGGTCCCAACCCTTATTAATGTGAATTGGATCAAATGTAATTTCATTCAACTTATGATTTTCAATCTCAACCGTATAACTAAGCTCGTAGTGAACCAAATTTTCTTCTTTTACTCAAATAGAGTAACATTTTTGATAAATTTATCAATTATGTTTTTGATGGATTTATCAAAACTCTATATAAACAATGGGTTGTGAAGCTTGAAAATTTTTGTAGCCTAAGAAATTTATCAAGGAGGAGGGCAAAAAATAGCCAATCTCTTTACTTTGTTAAGTGTGCGTTAAAATGCCCTAGCGCTTGCTTTGCGAGTTCATGAAGGTACAATACTTTTAGAGAAAATCGGTCACTAAAAGGTCATTCATGAAAATTCAAAACATCTCCACTTTGGTTATCTGTATTCTTTTTTCCACTTCGGTAATGGCCGGACCATTTAGTATTACTAATCGTGTGTATCCAACAGGGACAGGTCAAGATGCTGCAGTTGAAGCGGCAATAAGTAGTGCTTTTGATGATCTTGAAACTCAGGTGAACGATGAGCTTCCCGATATTTCAGGTGGCGAGTCCTACGCTGAAGCGATGGCAAACTCAACAGCAATTGCTGGAAGAAGTATTGGAGTTGATTACAACTCTGACATGGACCTATTTATGGTTGGGGTCAGACTCGGTATTGCTGCAGATGTGGGAAGCAACTCTCTTTCTGATGTTATGAGTGGTGATGTTGATGAGAAACAAATTGCTGGATTTGGTGCGGGGCTTGCTCTTGCAGGTGGTTTAAATCTTGGAATGTTTGATTTTTCAAAGAACCAATCATCTGATTCTCTGTTTCGATGGGATGATATGAATCTTTTCTTTAATGTCTTTAAATATGACATTGACCAAGATGATGTGAATGCTAATACGACAACTTTTGGTGTTCACCTTCAGTGGAAGTGGATCAAAGCAAGGCCAATTGTTCCTTACTTTTTTAAGTGGACAGGTGTTCAGTTGACGACTGGATACGAATACAATCATCTTGAAGCTTCTGTTAGCCAAAGTATTACTGAAACATTTACTGAGACTGTTAATATCGGAGGCAATCAGACTGTTGAGGCCACGACTTCAGGAACGGCAACGATTGGAATGGATGTCACAACTCACTCAATCCCAATCGAAATTACCACTGGTGCTCAGCTACTTTATTTTCTCACATTTTATACAGGGCTTGGAGCCAGTTTGAACTTTGGTTCCGGATCAGCCAATGTTGATCTGAACACTCCTATTAGCGCTGATATCTCTGGAACAATTAATGGTAACGCCAGTGGAACCGCGGTCCTAGACCTCGGTCTTGACTCAGGTCCAACTCTTGCGATGTTCAGAGGCTTTGGCGGTGTCCAGTTTAATTTTTGGATAGCAAAGCTCTACTTTCAATTTGATAAAGTCTTAAACGAAGATATTTATGCAGCGAAAACTGGCCTAAGCGTTGTTTGGTAATTCAACGCTTGGCTTTTTCTCTGAAGTTAAAAATTCATTGAATTCTTGAAAGCCTTCAAAGCGTCTTAGCTTCATGTCCTGACAACATTTAGGGCCAATAAGCATAATCTCAAGCTGTTGACCAAGAAGTTCTTGGAGCTTTCGAAAGTAGGCTTGGCAATTATTGGCATTGGCTGTTTTTACACTATAGCCCGAGCTCACAATAATCTTCTTTGCTTTAAACTGATTGGCCACAAGAGAGACTGCTTCAGGGGATCTTCCTGTTGCAAGATATTGGTAGTTCACACCTTGAGACTTGAGAATAAGACTCGTACTAAGAGCGCCAATCTCATTAAGAAGACCTTCAGGGCTTAGAACTAAGTAATCCACTTCATCATCATAAGGCTCACTTCCGTCCTGGGCTTTTTTCTCAAGCTGAATTTTCATGATAGAGAAAATTGCTTCAAGTTCGAAAAGACCCATATTATTTTGAAGTTTCATCTCACGAATTTTTTCAATAAAAGGTGAAGCAACCTTTTGAACAAAAGTATAAGGGTTGAGTCCCTTTCTCGCTTTTGAAAGCTCGTGAGAAACGATATTAAGACTTTGCGTGAGAAGGGCGAGGTTTAAGTTTTGAAGACATTCTTCAATATCAAAACTTGCGTCAATGTCTTGCTCTGTCAGTTCAGAAAATTCAAAGTTTTTCTTCTTAAGACTAAAGTAAAGCTCATCAAGTTCAGTAACTTCAAGTTTTGCAATATTTGAAATGCTATGACCGTTAACCACAAGCTCGTTTAAAAGAGCAAGCCTTTCAATTTCTTGCTCATTATAGACTCTTCTTCCTTTTGAATCTCGTTCAGGAACGATGGCCTGATATCTTTTTTCCCAGGCCCTAATTGTATGGGGGTTAATACCAGTGAGTTTAGAGGCCACTTGGATATTAAAACTCGAAAGTTGTTCAGTAGGGGCACTGTGAGTGACTTCATTTGCTTCAACAGCTGTATTGATTTCCACTTTGAAACTCCTTGTCTGCAAGTAATAAAACCCTCAAAATTGTTAGTGATTATGACAATTTCGAAATAGGTCTTTTTTGTGCTTATATACTGAAACCGGTTGAGGTTTCAGGCGTCGCAGACGATCAGGAAGCGTCAGCGCTCGGTCTTCACAAAGTTGAGTA
>JBMYPC010000240.1:0-2849 GCA_049599895.1 Bacteriovoracaceae bacterium
ATCTTCCTCTACTTGTATCTTTATTGGAGTTAAGGTCTTTCATACCGACTCCTTTCCTAAAAATTTTTACCATTTATCTCTTAATAGTCGTAGGGCCAAAAATGCTTCTTTTTCATTAGAAATGTTAGGCCCTAAATTCTTTCTAATCTCTTTTGAATCTAATCTTAAAAAGGGATTCACTTTTCTTTCCGTCCCCATATCAAAAATAGGAACTTCATCCGTTGCACGATTTTTAAGACTTTCTTTAAGTTGATCAATTTCTGTATTACTTGGATCTCGCTCTTTAGCAAAGTTTAAATTATGCTCGACATAGTCATGTCCAGGATAGACTTTGACATCATCATTTAAAGCTTTGAAAAAGCTTCGGTAAGTCTCGTAGAGAACATCTGGATTTCCACCATTATGGCAATTGCCAACGCCCGCGTTGAAGAGCGTATCTCCGCAAAAAAGGTCTTGAATTTCGCCTTGATCAGACAGAACCCCAAGTGAAACATGACCCATTGTATGTCCTGGTGTCTCATAAAAAACACATTGTTTTTTCGAAAATTCAAACCCTTCTTGGTCTTTAAAGTATCGATCAGCTGGAATTGACCTTAAGCCCTCACCGGTCCAAACTTCGGCAGCTTCTGAGCTTTTAAGGTCCTCGTTACCTTTGGTATGATCCCAATGTTCATGAGTATTAATGATCGCTTTAAGCTTTAGACCCTGGGCTCTTAGCTCATCTTGAATCAGCTTGGGATCAAAGGGGTCAATGCATAAGCATTCCTTATTCTCATCATCAATAATAAGATAATTCACATTGCGCAAAGAGTTATGACAAACGATTTGTTGAATTCGCATTATGGTGCCTTTATGCTAACCTTTATCACCCAAAAACATCCCTTAAATAGGTAGGAATGTCTATGCAACTGAGTACAGTGACACAAGTTTTTTTATCGGCCCTTTGTCTTAAAGTCCTTATTACAAATTACTTAGACAATAGAAACAAGCGTCATATTCTTCGCAATCAAAACCAAGTTCCCGATAAGTTTGAAGATAAGATCACCTTAGAAGAGCATCAAAAGGCTGCAAGATATTCTGTGGCAAAAATTAATGCAGGCAAGATCTTTCGTTTTATCGAGCTGGTTATTCTTCTCTTTTGGACCGTGGGATATGAAGGGATTGAAAGACTTCATCTTTTTATCCTTGGTTTCAATCTCTCTCCAATCACAGAAGGACTCGTTTATTTTTCAGCTTTCATTGGGATCAGTACGGTCTTAAGTCTTCCCCAATCCATCTATACAACTTTTGTTCTCGAAGAAAAGTTTGGCTTTAATAAAACAACACCGAAAACCTTTGTCATCGATATGATCAAAGGCCTAATCCTAGGGGCCATCATAGGTCTTCCTATACTTGGCCTTATTCTCTGGATAATGGCAGAAACTCAGCTCTGGTGGCTTTATGCCTGGGCAGTTGTCACCGCCTTTCAGCTAATCATTATCTGGGCTTATCCCACTGTCATCGCTCCCCTCTTTAACAAGTTCACTGAACTTGAAGAAGGCGAGGTCAAAGATGTTGTTGTGAAACTTCTGGATCGAACGGGCTTTGAATCAAAAGGCCTTTTTGTGATGGATGCTTCAAAGCGAACAGGACATGGTAACGCTTATTTTACAGGCTTTGGGAAAAATAAAAGAATCGTTTTTTTCGACACTCTTCTTAACAACTTAAGTCCAGCGGAGATTGAGGCTGTACTTGCTCATGAACTTGGTCACTTTAAAAGAAAGCATATTCTTAAAATGCTTTTTCGAGGAGTCCTCATGAGCCTTCTTGGCTTTTATATTCTCTTTAAGCTCTCAACCTGGCCTGAGTTTTATACCGGACATGGAGTTCAATCCATGGCCCCTCATCTTACTCTTATGCTCTTTATGCAGGTTTCAGGAATCTATACTTTCTTTCTCACTCCACTCTTTTCATGGTTTTCAAGAAAGCACGAGTTTGAAGCCGATGAATTTGCAGCGCAGTACTCTTCCGCAAGTGAACTTATTTCGGCTCTTGTTAAACTCTACAAAGAAAATGCTTCAACATTAACGCCAGATCCCATGTACAGTAACTTTTATCATTCTCACCCGCCGGCACTTATTAGGGTAAGGCATCTCGAATCTCTTGAACGATAGAGGCTTAGGGTTTTACTTGGAATCAAGCTGACACCAAAACTTAAGAAAAATTCTATCAGTTAAAAGTGATTTCTATCAGATGAGCGTTAACCATATGAAATCACGACAACCTCCTTTCCTTTTCACAGGAAGGAGTTTTGACTGAGGTCTTCTTTTTTTTCATATTTAAAATGCTTTTAAAATTTTTAAGCTGGAGAGAAAGAATGAAACAGATTTACACCTTAGTCGCGTTAATTACTTTAAGCTTTGTCTTTATCTCTCATAATGCTCATTCTTCTGACACTATTCACAACAGCAATAAAGACCTGTCTAAAGTGTCTAAGAAAAAGCCTAAAAAGCCACCGTTTGACGACAATCGTCCAAAACCAAAAAGAAAAAAATAGTCTAAGAACTAAAAACTCGCTACAGTTTTTTTAATTTGAAAACAAGCGACATCAAAACATTTTTAAAAGACTCAGTGAACCCTTTAGGGACGTTCAAATTCATTATCCTTAGTCTTGTGACCCTTGGAATTTACCCAGCTCACTGGTTACTAAACCTCACAAGATCACTCAATGCCCTTTATAAGTCGATCAATAGCGCATCTGAACTCTCTGAGAACTTTGCGAAGGCCGTCCTTGCCCTTGCCTACCTCTTTCTCCCCTTATACTTTATTGATCTTGGTTCAGAAGGTTTAAACACTTTCGTTACTTTTGC
>JBMYPC010000241.1:0-2837 GCA_049599895.1 Bacteriovoracaceae bacterium
TTTAAATGACTCAATCCCAGCAAAAAGTACCAGCAAAGCGAGAGTGTTTATAGGATTAAAAACTCTTAAAGGATTGAGTGTAAATATCGAGTTTAAAAAGAAAAAAAGAAAAACTATCATTTCAAGGAAATACTTATGATTGACTTTAAAACGAAAGTAAGAAGTTTCTTTTTTCAAAAAGATGGAGAAAAAGAAGTTCTTAAAGTTAAAAAGATTAAGGTTATATCGACTATCACTCTAATAAGCACAATAACTCTACAAGCTTTATGGCCAAAGGATCAAACTAGTCATTCAAAAAGTACAACTCAATTGCTTGCTGAAAAACATAGCAACTTGAATGAGAGTACGACAAAAACCTCCGGCAAAGTGAATGATCTTATTGAAAGCCATCAAGATAGTTTTAATCGTGCTCAAAAAAGAAAAGCTAGGAAGGTAGAATCCTTACAGTTACCAGAAGGGATTAACCTAAATGCAACTCAAGTACTTCAAAGACACAGTGATGGAGGTTCTAGGAAAGCCCTTCCAAGTGGAACCAACTTTATAGGACAACTTTTAAATGGTGTTGATACTAGAAATCAAAATCAGGTTTTAAAAGTACTGCTTCCTTATGGAGCTAAGCATAGATCAGGAGGATCTATTCCTAAAAAGTCTATTTTACTTGGAACTGTTTCTTATAACGGACATGGTGAAAAGATATTCATAAAGTTTAACCGAATTATCTTCCCCCAAGGACAAGAATATCAAATTGATGCTCAGGCCCTTAGCTCAAGCGATTATGCTCCAGGCCTAGTGGGAGTACATCACGGTAACACTGATTTAAGGATTGCAGCTTCAATGGGTCTTACTATGATTTCTGCTGCTGCTGACGTTTTAACGACTAAAAGCAGTATTGGCGGAATAAATCAAGCTGGTATTCAGGAATTGTCTGCTGAGCCCACTATTAAGAATGCCATGCTCCAAGGAGCTTCAAAAGTCACCAAACAAGAAGCTACAAGGCAAGCTGGTGAAGTCAATCAAAAGCAAGATTACATAACGATCGAAGCCGGAAGCGATTTAATTGTTAGTTTGTTAAGTCCATTTAATGGAAAAGGATTTTAATATGAGTTCTACAAAGAGATCACACTCAAAAAATGACAGTAAAGTTTTTGATGCTTGCATCAATATTTTAGGGATTTGTGGCAAAATTTTTAAAGAAGCGAAAAAAACTAAGAAATGGAAGAAAAGTGAAAACTTAACATTGCTTCTTAGTTTGATCGTATTATCGACATCACTGATCGTTCAAGACAAACACTTAAATATTGCAGAATGGTTCGACAAAGACTTCTTTTATCCAATAGCTCTCAAGATTTCTGAGTCAATTGGTATATACAACGAAATTATCTTGAGCCTAACCTTCTGGGTATTTTTATTTTTTCTATTTATAGGTATTAAACCATTTAGTATCAGACAGAAATACCAAAAAGGAATTGATCGCTTAAGCTTTAAAAGTGGTTTGGATGAGAAGCCCGATATTATTAATGTTGAGTATCTAAATGAAAATAGGACAAAGCTTATGGTTAAAAGCTTTGGGATAGGTCTCGATCGCTATAAATCAAAATTAGATGACCTTCGGGCCTCTGTTGGACAATTAGTTGAATCCGTTAAATATGATGAAAAAGACAATTCACTCGTTGAGATCTACCTAGCAAAAAAGCCACTGACTAAGCTTATAAAATTTTCAGATGCTGAGCAATACGCAAATAAAGCCTATCATTTTGTTATCGGTAAATCACTGCAAGGAATTATAACACAGGATTTAACAGAACTCCCCCATCTTATGATTGGAGGAACATCAGGAGGAGGAAAATCTCATACCCTTAATAATGTTCTTATCAATCTTCTGAAGGGTTCTGATAACTTAGAGATGCACTTGATTGACCTTAAGAACGGATTAGAGATCAAGGCCTATGAGCAACTCTCTAATGTAAGTTTAATCAAAAATGTTCAAGATGCTTCTACTGTCTTAAAAACCTTAGTTGATGAAATGGAAAGACGTTATCAGTATCTTGAGAAAAAAGGCTACAAGAAGCTAGATCCTAAGCGTGATAAAATGAATCGTATAGTTGTTGCAATAGATGAATGTACTGACTTACTTGGAAAAGTAGATGCAAAGCATCCTGATAAAAGTTTTATAGAAAAATCTATTCAATATGTCGATTCTCTTGCAAGAAAGGCAAGAGCTGCTGGAATTCATTTGATTTTGGCCACACAGAAAATCGATAAATCAAGTATACCAACTCGTATTCAAGAAAATATGCAAGGAAGAATTGCTCTAAAAGTTGGAACAATGGAAAACTCTGTCAGAATGCTTGGAAATAGAAAGGCATACGATATTCCTGCTGTTAAGGGACGTGCTATATGGTCATTTGGTAGTGGTTATACAGAAGTTCAAGTTCCTTTTATTACGGATCAAGAAACTGAATTAGAAATCAAAAACATCAAAGAAAGTATCGAGAACAAAGGAAGAAAAAACCATTCTTTTTCAAAAGCAACATCAGAGAAGATATTAGATACAACTACAGATGAGAACGAAGATTGGGGAGGAAATAAATGATAAAACTAAAATCCATGCGTCTATCAGCTAAAGAGTGTCAGCTTATTTCATATCTCTACTATGTTAAGATTGCGAATAGAAAGCAAATAAGTAGAGACATTTATAAGAAACAAGCCTTATCAACTGTCCAACGAAGAATTAGAATGCTTAAAGAACGAAATATCATCTCTAGCTTTAAGCCTGATGGTTATCAAAAATCAAGTTTTCAATATTCCTTAACAACAAAAGGGTTTAATTTATTTAG
>JBMYPC010000242.1:0-2808 GCA_049599895.1 Bacteriovoracaceae bacterium
GAGGCCCTTGCCATCAATCAGTCTTGGATTAGCCGAAATGTCTTTAAGCATTTCAAGGGAAGAGATGATCAGCTTTTCGAACTTCTGAGCGGTGATGAAAAGAAAGTTATGGATTTTGTGAATAATCATCCAAGTTATATGGACGTTAAAGAGAGTCTTCTCGCTCTTCAAGCACAATTTAAACAAAGGTTTGCTCATAAAAAAGCAGTGGGTGAACAATTAGATTTTTTTAATGATGGAAGTGAGGATCTTAAGTTTAAAGAATTTCTTTCTAATATGCAGGATCTCTATGGCTATAGACTTCCTGATGAGATTTTTAAAATTAAAACTCCTACCGAAGCTATTATTATTATGGGAAGAGAGCTTAAAACAATTCAACAAGAAGTTGATGCCATTGCTTTAAGAAGGCTTGAGCTTCTTGATGTTTACGAGCCTAAGGTGGCTGCACTTGATCGATCGATTCGAGACGAGGTCAAAGACG
Source organism: Bacteriovoracaceae bacterium (assembly GCA_049599895.1). GTDB lineage: Bacteria > Bdellovibrionota > Bacteriovoracia > Bacteriovoracales > Bacteriovoracaceae > JBMYPC01. Next base: position 482 of record JBMYPC010000242.1, read on the forward strand.
GGCTAATGCTTGGTTCAGAGTGGAAAAAGTTTATGGAGGAGCTTGAAAGTCTAAGAATCGCTGCCAAGTCTGTGACAGGAGATGGCAATATTGGGATTTTCCAGAGAAAGCTTAAGCTGTTTAATAAAAAGTATAATAATCCTCGATTTACAAAATATATAAAGTTCTCTGATGATGAAACCAACATTGAAGCGGTGACAAGAAAAATTTATGAAGTAAAAGGAATGCTTCAAGAGTATTCCGTTTATTGGTTTGGAAAGACTCACGACGAGGACTTCTATCTCCCTCTCAAAAAACTTTTAGGGGATGTGATTGAAAAGTTTCAAGATGAAAATGGTGACCTTGATCAGGGTCAAGAGGTTGGTCGAGCATTCGTAACCTTTTGGAATAAAACGTTTAGTGAAGAAGGCGTTTTTTCTAGTCGTTACAAAGGTCGAAGAACGGCGATCACGTCTAAAACAAAGGTTTCAGAGGTTTTAGGTGGACTTGAAAGTGCCATCGTTGAAATTAAAGCTGCGAAAGTAAAATACGAAATCCAACCGGTTCGAAATATTACTTCAGAGCTCACAGCTTCAGGAATTTCGATTCGTCCAATTTCATTAAATGAGTTTAGAATTGCTTCTAATTCTTCAACCAACGCAATCTTAAGGTATAAGGTTCGAAAGCTTTATCGAAAAATTATTTTTGGAACGATTACAAAACTTAGAGGTTTAAGAACTCCTATGAAGCTTCTTCTTGAAGCCTACACAAAATCATTCTTCTTTTTAAACACCAAGGCTTTCAAAAAAACGGCAAATTATTTGATTGATTTTCCTGATATGTCTGAAGTGATTGGAGTCGTGAGAGACATGCTCAATACGGCACTGACACTTGAACAAAAAGCTGATCTCTTTTTTACAAAATCAACAGATAACGTTCTTGGCAACGTTCTTTTAAAGTACATGGCCGAGTATAAAGAAACTCGTGAGATACTTACTGAGATCTACGCTATTCAAGACCGTAAACTTGCTAAACAAATAAAAGAATTCAAAATAAAAAGTTCAGCAGCTCTTAAGGATGGCTCAACTGTTCACGGGCTTATTGATCCTAGTAAGTCTCCTGAAATGAGAATCTTAAAAGATGTAAAAAAGGCTTTAGAGGGATCTGGAAGGCTTGGTGTTCGTCCCCGTTATCTTTCGGCCTTAAGTTTTGAGCCTTCACTTACTCAGATTTTCGATATGGCCATTGAAGCATTTGTTGTCGCATCAGGAACTGCTTTTCTTGGAACTGTAGGTGTTATTGGACTTCACCCAGGTGCTCGTGAAGCCTTTCTTGTTGCTATTGGTGCTAAAGAAAAGTCGGAGCTTCTTGGTCTTGATGGTGAAGCTTCTGGAGAGAAAGCAAAAGCTGCTCTTGAAGAGCTTATCAATGTTGAAATCCCAGACGTTGAAATTAAAAATGATACATCTCCTAGTGAAATGAGCGAAGCGGAAGTGGTTGAGCTTTTTGAAGGTGGGAGTGAAACAGAGAAGCAAGCCTTCATGGATGAGTTTTTAAAGCAACAGGCTGAACTTACTCGAGATATATTGAAGCAAGAGCTTGCGAACCAAGCTCCAGCTGCTGAAGAAATAGCGAAGCCAAAGCCGGATGCAGCGACAGAACTGCCGCTCTTTGAAGGTTTTGATCAGCGCCGACAAGACGTAACTGGCGGCTATGTTGGTGAGTTAGGCGCCGCCGCCGAATAATCAAAAATTTTTTTTAATTTTCTTTGAGTTTCTTTTGTTTAAGAGGTTGACAAAATTCCTAGATCCACTTATTTTACGTTTCACCTTTAATTAAGATTTCAGGTTTGTGCGGGGGTGTAGCTCAGTTGGGAGAGCACTTGATTTGCATTCAAGGGGTCGCAGGTTCGACTCCTGTCATCTCCACCACCGTCCTGCGAAAAAAATGTCCTGTGGACAATTTTTGCGCACCGGACGGAAGCGCCAAACTTACTTTTTAAAAAGGTACGCTATTTAAAATTCGAATATGTGAATAAGCCTTAAGTCCTCGGATTTAAGGTAAGACGAGAAAAACTTTAAGACGGGCAAAGTATCGACGTAACTAAACCACTGTTGCTGAAGTTGTACTAGTTGAAGTTGTTAAAGCTGAAGCTAATTGTTGTTGTTGTTAAAACAGTGCAGTCGATTGCCATGTCAATTCAAACAAAGTTCTTGAAATACAGAACGCGTTTTATGGAAAGTTTAGATAAATCTTGAATCAGAATTAAAATTTTTAAGTTTAATCATATTGATTTGCTTGGAGAGTTTGATCCTGGCTCAGAACGAACGCTGGCGGCGTGCTTAACA
>JBMYPC010000243.1:0-2644 GCA_049599895.1 Bacteriovoracaceae bacterium
TGTTAAGCACGCCGCCAGCGTTCGTTCTGAGCCAGGATCAAACTCTCCAAGCAAAATGAACTTTTCGGCTTGATCTTTTTCCGTCCTTTGATTTTGTTTTCGTCCCTCAGTCGTCAACGTACCAAAGTACGTTTCCTCCATCGCTCCTCGACTCAACCAAATAACGAAAAAATCTCGGCGCCTTTTAATTAATAAAAGGCTAAGCCATATTCGAATTACCTATTAAATTTAATTCTGATTCAAGATTTATCTAAACTTTCCATAAAACGCGTTCTGTTTTTCAAGAACTTTGTTTGAATTGACATGGCAATCGACTGCACTATCTTATACAACATTTAACTTTGAACTTTTCACATGAACTGCACGAAACGTGCGATTACTTCTGCTTGGTACTGCTTTGAACTTCAACTGATAGCGGTTTAGTTACGTCGATACTTTGCCCGTCTTAAAGTTTTTCTCGTCTTGCCCCAAATCCGAAGATCTAAGGCTTATTCACATATTAAATTTTTAAAAACCGTCCTGCGGTAAAAACAATCGAGGATTGTTTTTGTGCATCGGACGGAAGCTAAGCTTTGTTCAATGCAACCACAGTTTCGAAGCGTTCGATTTCCTTAGGTGAAATTCCCTCACCATTTGCCTAAAAAATGAAAGCATTTGTTAGACTTTTCAAAAGAACGAGCGGCTAAACTATCTATTTCTCTGTGCTCGGTCAATACTTTTTTTAGTTTTTTTTAATAAAAAAAATATATTTTCTATCGAAAAAATAGGTTCTTTAGACGCACCGACTCATCAAAGAAAAACCTCTGTCTTCCTTTAAGCTAAATAGCCCATATCACTGTCAGAGAAGAGCTTTAAACTCAGACTTTAAGAGGATAACCAGCCTTATCAAGAGCGCTGACGAGCTGATCACGAGCACCTGAGAGAAAATCTCCATCAAGAGTTTTCTCAGGATCAAGAAAAGTTGCCCTCAATGTGACAGACTTTTGCTCGTCATTCAACTGGTAAACATCAGCAACTTTTGTTTCAACAAGATTCTTAATCTTTACTTTTGAAAGAGACTTTAAAAGATTCCCTACGGGTTCGTCTTTATTAGCAAGGACAGTCCAATCAAAACTCGACTTGGGAAACTTTGCTAGTGGTGTGTATTTCACCTTGTCTTTAGCAGGTCTTGCCTCAACATCACCAAGGTTAAGCACACATAAGCTTACATGACCTTTGATCTTAAACTGTCTTAAAAGCCAAGGATGAAGAGAAAAAACAACTCCCTTAAATTTTCCCATTAACCGAATATTAGAAAACTCATGAGGATGAACTCCTTCCCAATTCTCATCGACAACTTCAGACTTAAACTTTGGGTGAGAGTCAACGAAAGCTGCCGGCATAGAACATTCAGAGAAAAGTTCTTCGACACTATTTGAGAGTTCCACAAATGGAGAAGCTGTTTCGCTGTATTGTAAAAGAATGAGTTGAGTTTCTTCGTTCACGAAGTTCTTATCATTAGGTTTATAGATTCTTCCCACTTCAAAACACTTAAATTGAGAGTAGTTTTTTACATTCTTTGCAATCACTTCAAGATGAGAAGGAATAAGTGAATCTCTCATAAGAGAAGCATCTTTAGAAAGGGCATTGATAAGTTCAAGATGACCTTCTTTAGCATTCCAATGAGCTTTCTTTAAAAGATCATGACCAACCATCGGATAGGTTTGAAGTTCATAAAAGCCACCAGAAAGAACACAAAAGTTTTTAATCCTCCGATGGAGCTTTTGAGTAGGGGTAAGATTCACTGGAGTAATATCAAGCATGGGAGATGAAGGAGTAATATTATCGTAACCAATAACCCTTCCAATTTCTTCAATAAGATCAGCAGAACAATCAATGTCCTTGGTTGAGCGGTAACTTGGAATCGTAACCTTGAAGCCCTCTGAAGAGTCCTCGACTTTAAAATCAAGAGAACTAAGGATGGACTTCATTTGATCATCACTCACCTCATGTCCAAGTTCCGTTCGAACACGATGAGGATCAAGGTTCATGACAAGTGGAGAGAAGTCAGAGAGGTTTTCACCATCATAACTAAGAGATCCATTCACTTTTGCTTCGGGATTTAACTCAATAATAAGCTCTAAGATTCTCAGTAAAGTTCTTTTAAGAAGTTGTGAATCAAGGCTTTTTTCGTATCTTTGTGAAGAATCTGTTCTAAGCCCTAATCTTGTTGAAGTCTTTCGAACCATTGAAGGAACCCAGTTAGCAACTTCAATAAAAATTCGATTTGTCGACTCGGTGACACCGCTGTTAAGACCACCCATTAATCCACCAATAACGAGTGTTTTTTCATCGTCACTAATGACAGTGTCTCCACTAATAAGCTTTCTTTCGATTTCGTCGAGAGTCGTAAAGGTTTCATCACTCTCAAGAGACTTAATTATAACCGTATCCCCTTTGATCTGATCACGATCAAAAATATGATTGGGAATACCAAGTTCAAGCATGACGTAATTGCTGATATCGACAATAGAGTTAATAGGTCTAAGCCCTACTGCCTTGAGTCTCGTTTGCATCCAACTAGGTGATTCAGAAACAGAGATTCCATCAACACTCAGTCCAAAATAGGCCTTACCAGCAGAACCCTGATGGACCTTTACCTTAA
>JBMYPC010000244.1:0-2615 GCA_049599895.1 Bacteriovoracaceae bacterium
CAGACCCTGCCTCACAACAACGCCCTTGCGCTTCACTAACCTTCACCTCCATCAGCTTGGTGTTGGGACTTGCACCCAACTAGTTTATTGCCATGCCCGGCACACAACGAAAAAGCGCCGGCAGGGACCAGCGCTTTAGAGACATTCGGATCTAGAAAATCTAGAGAATATTTACTGAAGACCGAAAGAACGAGCTTCAAGCATTTCAGCCTTAAGATAAGCTTTGTCAGTGACAAGCTTTCCAAGGATTCTGTTGTAATATGAAGTACTGTGGTTGATCTCAGTCATTACTGGATAAAAGATCTCGCAAAGTGATTTTGGATTGTCATCGATTTCAACAGATGTGAGTAGGCCATCAACAGGCATTTTGTTTTCTTCGGCTTTAATAATAACAACACCACAACCGGAGGTTTGCTAAGTCTTTGACTTTAGAAACCTCTTTGCCATTCCCTCTTTCGTCACTTGACGACTTCGAGAAATTGCAAAAGCATCATCTCCAAGATCTTGGTTCACAGATGAGCCACTTGCCACGAAACAACGGTTGCCTATTTTGAGTGGAGCAATCATTTGCGAGTCTGAACCAATAAAGCAGTCCTCACCAATTATGGTTTTATGCTTGTCTTTGCCGTCATAGTTACAAGTAATGAAGCCACAACCAAGGTTGCTTCTCGCTCCAATCTCTGCATCACCCACATAACTTAAATGAGAGACGTTTACATCATCTTTGATATGAGACTTCTTGGTTTCAACAAAGTTTCCGATCTTCACTCGATTCTCAAGAACAGTCCCTGGCCTTAAATGGGCCATTGGGCCTACAGAACAAGACTCTCCAATCTTTGAATCTTCTATAGAGCAGTTGATTTTTATTCGAGAGTTTTCTCCAATAAATGAAGATTCAACCTTTGATCCTTCTTCGATAACAGCCCCTGATTGAATATGAGTTTCGCCAGTAATAGTGACATTGGGGGCAATTGTTGAACCGCTTTCAAGTTTTGCCTTTCTTGAAATATACGTATGTCTTGAGTCCTTTATAAGAACGCCATTTTTCATATGCTTTCGATTAATTTTCATTTGAAGAGAAAAGCTCGCCCTTGAAAGTTGCTCAAGGTCATTTACACCAAAAAACCAGCTCTCATTTTCAAAAAGATGGGCATAGCCAAATCTTGTAAAATTGAAGATATCTGTAAGGTAGAATTCAGAAGAATTATTTTTATTTTCAATCTTATTGATCACTTCAAGAAGATAGCTTTTTTTCAAAAGATAGAGACCACTATTTACTTCCTGAATTTTTCTTTGTTGGGCACTGGCCTCCTTCTCTTCAACGATTGAAAGCTTTCCCTCTTTCTCATGAACAATACGCCCATAGTTAAAAGGATTTTCAGCTGAAAACGTTGCAACGACTGCATCAGCCTTTTTCTCTTTATATGTGTTTATGAGAGACTCAAAAATAGACTGGTCTAAACAAGGTGTATCCGCACATAAAACAAACACCGCCTCAGCATCATCAAGAGTTTTTGTATTATCCACAAAAGTCTTTACCGCGTGCCCTGTTCCGAGTTGCTCTTTTTGAAAGACAAATTCAAAATCATTGCCGGGGAAACTCTTCCCAACATGTTCTTCGACAAGTTCTCTTTGATGACCAGTGATAAGAGATCGCGAAAGTGTCGTCCCAGAAATGGTTTCAAAGTTTTGAAGTTCACCAAGAACACAATCAATAAGTGTTTCATCAAGTATGGGAGCAAGAGGTTTTGGGACAGTGAGTCCCAAGCGTGTCCCCTTTCCAGCGGCTAAAATTACCGAAGCAAATTTGTCAGACATGGTTTTTTTCCTAATCTTTTTCTAAACATAAAAAATTTAAAAACCTTTGAAAGCTGCTTAAATACAGGATTCTAGGCTCTTATACAATTGTCTTTATCAACTATACTCCAAAAAATTTTTTTTGTTCAGTTAAATAAAACTTAAAGAAGTCCTAAGTTTAGGACGATCAATAATTAAGCGAAAGCTTTAGCCGATCCATTTGGAGGAAGTGATATGGTGACAAATTACCAGGGCGAGGATATCGAATTCAAGGACGATCTCCCTCTCCTGCCAATTAGAGACCTTGTTGTTTATCCGTTTATGATTTTACCGCTGTTTGTTGGCCGTGAAAGTTCGATTAATGCAGTCGAGTATGCACTAGCGAATACCGATAGACTCATCCTGCTCTCGAGTCAAAAAGACATCAATGCAGAGACCCCAAGACCAGAAGAAATTTTTGAGCTTGGAACGGTTGCGATGATCATGAGAATGAGGAAGCTTCCCGATGGTCGAATTAAAATCCTAGTCCAAGGATTATCAAAAGCTAAAGTCGCTTCATTTTCTGGAGAAACTCCATTCTTTAAAGTGAAAGCTGAAAAAGTTGAAGACTTTAAAGTTGAAGATAAAGATGTCGCCGTTACGGCTTTAATGAGAACAGTTCGAGAACAACTTGAAAGAGTGATTACTCTTGGCAAAGTTCTTTCTCCAGATATCCTTATGGTATTAGAAGATATTTCTGATCCAGGTCGGCTTGGAGACCTTGTCGCTTCAAATCTCAACCTTCACGTAACTGAAGGACAAATGGTTCTTGAGACACT
>JBMYPC010000245.1:0-2531 GCA_049599895.1 Bacteriovoracaceae bacterium
TCCTGATAATTATAATTATAATATTTCACACGTAAACAATACTGATGTTGATCTGAGCGGAAAAAACATCTCTGATCTTAGACCATTAAACCAATTCACTCACTTTGTTTCTCTTAATTTAAGTCAAAATAAAATTAAGAGTCTTAATGAGCTTTCTAAACTTGTGAATCTTACTTCTTTAGATCTTTCAGAAAATAAGATCTCCTCCCCTGATCCACTTTCAGTTCTTGTTGGTCTTCAATATCTAAACCTTGCAGGCAATGAGATTATTGATACAGTTTCGCTTGAATCTCTTGGGGAGCTAACACGACTTGATCTTCGAAACAATTCTTCAGATATTAAATGTCCACTGGAAGATGATTCAATTTGTCTTACTGAAGATTACTCAAATACAACCTCGTTTGTCACAATCGATCGAACACTAAGAATCGGAAGATGGGGTCATCAGAGCATCAAGCTTGATGATGGACGTATTTTCATTACAGGTGGTTTCTCTACAAATAGCCATGAAATTGATCTAAAAAAATCTCAAGCCTCTGAGTTCTTTAATCCTACATTTAACGAATTTAAAAAGGGAAAGAAGATGAGCTTTTCAAGAGTCTATCATTCGGCAACGAAGTTAAGAAACGGAAGGGTTTTACTCGTTGGAGGGTTTTTCTCTGGAAATCGAATTGAGATTTACGATCCTAAGAAAAATCAATTTCAAGTCGTTGCAACAGCACCATCCCTAATCGCAAGACACGAGGCCATCGAATTAAAAGACGGTCGTGTTCTCATAACTGGCGGTAATTCAAGGTTCATCGATTTCGAAGCGCCTCTTTTTGCAACGGCAAGATCCTATATCTTTGATCCACGTGATAATAGCTTCAACTCTATTGGCAGTATGAATGTGCCGCGCTTTGGTCATCAAATGACAATGCTTAACTCTGGAGAAGTTTTAATTACCGGAGGATTCGATGTAACCGAGTCACTTAATTCCGCAGAGATTTTTAATCCTTTAACTGAAAGATTTGAAGCCGCACCTTCCAGGCTTAAATCCCATCGTGGATTTCACAGTGCCTTAAAAATGAACAACGGCAATGTTGTGCTCTTAGGCGGGGCGGATAAAGATGCAAAGGCCATCAGTAGCGTTGAAATTTTTGACCATCAAACAAAAAGCTTTCAAGATCAGGGTGATTTACTAGTTGAGCCAAGGCTCAGGCTTAATGCACTTAAACTTAATAGTGGTCGAATTGTCGTTATCGGTGGCGGAAGTCAATTCATCTCACATTATGAAGATCTTCGCGCTTCATCTCATTGCTATAAAAGTGGTGAGATCCTTGACCTTAATAAAAAGCTTTCAACAAAACTCGGTGATCAGATGCAAGATGCTCGCTGTGGCGCCACTCTCAATGAAATTGACTCAAACCACCTTTTGATTCTCGGTGGTCGAGGGGCAGCTCCGGCCTATAGCGCTTCGATGTTTGAATTTACGAAACTTTAAAAACAGATAAGGAATAAAAATGAAAATAATAACATTCACTTTAATTTTAGCTATTCTTCTCAACCTCGTCTTCTTGGGACTTCTTCACTATAAAGGTGAGCTCAGTATTACTTATGCAGGCCCTTCAATTCTTGCAATCCTAGGTATGATAGTTGTCTTATTAAAAAAGAAATCAAGACCTCTTGCAATTGTTCTGACTCTTTTATTTTTAGGTTTCGGAGCAACCGAGCAAGCTCATGCAGATGATAGCAATGACTTTTGCTTTATTGAGTCCACTTTTGACATCGAACCCCTGTCATCTGTTACCACTTTCAATGCATCATTTGAAAACGAAAGCTCAAGAAGAGGACTCTCTTGCAAAAAACGAGACGGCATCAGAACCTTCCTCGAAGGAGCAAGTGTCACCTTCGGTCTCGTCACTGCAAGCTGTGCTTTCGCTCCAGAACCAGTGGGAACAAAAGTTGTGGCTGCCATTGGAGGTCTTTCCGTTGCCACTATGGGCTTTGCAAGTTTCATTCTTAAAAACATGCCGTGCCACGATACCGAACCACAAGTTCTTAGTGACACTGAAAAGGATGTGATTCTCTATGAAGTTTGCCAAGGACTCGATCTTGAATATGATCGGGTTCGAGGAAAATGTGCAAGACCTTAAATGGTAAAGGGATATGGCATGTTGATTTGTTTTAACATGCCTATTTCAATTTCTTTTGAACGTCTTCCAAAAACTCTTCGGCCATAAAATCCATCGCCCCTTCATGAAATTGATGAACTTTGCCGTTGATATAGATAACTGAGAAAGGAATGTTTTTCACATCGAACTTAGTCACAAGCTCGCTGTTTTTATCTGGAACAACTTGAAATTTAAAATCATATTTTTTTGAAAGCTTTTGAATTTTCTTTTTTTGATCTTCATCGTCTGTGTTTACACCAAGAATTTGAACTTTATCTCCAAACTTTTCCTTGAGTTCATTGAGGCTTTTAAATTCTTCAATGCATGGCTTACACCACGAAGCCCAAAAGTTTACGATCTTGATGGGGGCCTTTTCTT
>JBMYPC010000246.1:0-2478 GCA_049599895.1 Bacteriovoracaceae bacterium
AATATTCAGGTATTTAGCTTAACATGTTGGTGTCCGGCCAAACGCCCGCACTCCACTTCGAGGCTTCCTCTTGCTGCACGGTAAAGAGCATCATGGTCATTCGTCGCAACTTTTTTTGAATATATTAAATGGTTCGGTGTATATATCAACGGGTGTACATATTTATGAAAATTGATCCTTCTTCCAATTTGTCTTAAAAGAATTGCTTGATCCAATACATTATCTGTTATTTTATATTTTGTAATTAATGTTGTCAGCTTTTCATCATGTATTTTAGCTAAATTTTGTTTTGAATCATGACTAAAATATCTAATCATTGAGTATGGACCATTTTCTTTCATAGTTATTTCTTCAATATGAATATTGATTTTGTTAGATAAGAATAGTTCAAGCCCTTTTTTAAAAGAAATTTGAGTGGGAGTTATTGATACACCCCTCTTTTTTAATTGCTTTGAGATCTCAGTTGCAGAGCAAGAGTGTTTTGGATTAACAAAATAAAGATTAAGACTTTCATCAGGGAGTGAAAAGCCAACCTCTTCTTCTCTGTTGATTATGTGTTCTTCATCGATGTAACCTAATTGACCCTTGGGAATTATGCCTGTAGCGATTTTGTCATCTTTGTTGAAACATTTTTCCTTAACTTTATATAGGTTTATGTATTTTGAGAATGTTTTCCTTACAACTTCGCTTTGAAATGGTTTTTTTGAATTATTGTAGAATAATGTGAGTGTTGTATGAAAAGTCTTGTCCCCACCGATTCCTCTCAACAGAAGACTATTATTTTTAATCTTTTGGGTTGGATTTATATTGTAATAATTTAGATCATGGACTTTATTGTTAAGAAATGAAGTCTTAGCTTCCTCGTAGCTCATCTTTTTCAATGTAACAGAGTCTAAGTAGACATTTTTCTTAAAATAGTTATTGTGTTTTTTTAGAATAAGTTTGTCAGTAGAAGAAAAGTCGACTTTGAATGGGCCAGTTCCAAGGGGGTTCTTCATTATCCCATTTTTATCAATATGTGTCTGAGAGGAAATTACGGAGAAGTTTGAGATTGCTAAGTTATTCAAAAAAAGCGGGAATGGTGACTTGAAGCTTATTGTGAAGGAATTTTCTTCAGTGATAAAAATTTCATCGAGTTGGTTTGTACTGTTAGATGAAAAAATTTCAGATTTTACGATTCCATCATTACTTAACTGAAGCCTAAGACTTCTAACAATATCTTGGACCCTGAGTTTTTCTTGATTGTGGAAAACAACCCCAGGCATTAGAGTGAAAGAGAATTTTTTGTAATCATTTGAAACTTTCCAGTCTTTTGCCAGTTCTCCCTTTATTGAGCCATCTTTGGCCAGTGATACGAGATTGTTAAAAATGTTTCGTAAAATCATTTTTTCGTGAAGGAATCTAGAATGGTTAGGACTTTTGAGGGTCACTGGGGCATTCAAGGGGCGAATATAGGAGCCTTTCATTTGATTAGATTTAAGTTGGTTGTTTTTATTTGAAGTGAGTTGGTCTAAGTTGAACCCTAAAAAGACGAAGGCTAGGCCAAGTAATGTCATAACTGCAATCTTTTTCATAAAACTCTCTTGTAAACCCATAATCCAAAGTTCAAGCTTGCACTATCATTATAATATTCTTCAATCACATTACCTCTCGCCCAACCATTTCTTTTTGCAAGATCAATTAACGGATCAGGAATCTTTCCCTCCCATGATTCGCGAATGTATTGATCTATAGTTAACTGATGAGAAAATTTTTTGTATAACGGAAGACGAATTCCTGAACAAATATATTGTTTTTTTAATGTTCGGGCGATTTGCTCAAAACTTGCGAGAAGTGTGTCTACAGATCGTTTTGATGCATCAGAAGACTTGGCGAGAGTATGACTATATAAAGAGTTTGAACGAGGATCAAAGTTTATGTTTCGAAGATCTTCTTGATGTTGAGACCAAGTGCTATCATAAATCGCGTCTGGTGAAAAATAAATGGGAAAATAGTATAAGTAGCAAGATATCTTCTTCGATGTATCTCTTTCAGTTAGATATTTTGGTGGTTTGGAGTTTGAGAAGTAACTTAGATAGTGCTCTGTGATGTCATTCCCTGAGCTGAGCTTGTTTAACAGAGGCATAAAGTCTCCACCTGGTCTAGGGTGAAACTCTAAGAATTTAAAAGTGTCTTTTGAAGCATCAAACTTTAATTCTATATGAAGAGCTCCATTGAAGTAGTTAATTCTGCTCATTATTGAGGAGATTTTTGATGATATCCTAGATAGTGTCTTGTTATTAAAGTGCGTTCCTGACAAATGTGCTTTTTCAACAAAAGAATCAGAGAAGAGGTAAGTTTTGTTTACTCCCAGAAGAGTTAATTTCCCGTCTCTAATAAAATAATCAAAAGCAAATTCTTCTCCATCAATATATTTTTCGATGGTATACTTCTTATTTTTTAACAGTGAAGATTTGATGTCATCCCAATACTGTTGTG
>JBMYPC010000247.1:0-2438 GCA_049599895.1 Bacteriovoracaceae bacterium
GCCGATAGAGCTGATGTTATTATTCCTGCGTTTGAAATAATTGATCTCGCTCTTAGCTGTTTTTCAGCAAAAAAGTTAAAGATCTATTCACCTGACCTTGGGCTCATGGATGGAATGGTCCTTAAGATGAGAAAGACCCCTGAATTAGGCCAGTTTTTTTTTAGTGAAAGACTCGCAGAACTAAGACCTCTTTAAGAGGTTTAGTTGAGCATTAAAAATTTTCGAAGCCTTTCGTTCATTTCTTTGTTTGTATTGACCGTTTGGACGAAGTTCCCAAAGATGCCTATTGTCAGCAAGGTTGTATTGAAAAATTTCCCACAGCTTTTTGCGCAAGTCTTTGGTGGTAATTGGTGCGATGACTTCAACCCTTTCAAAAAGGTTTCGGGACATCCAATCGGCTGAGCCAATATAGAATTTTCCAGAGAGAGGATCTGTTTTTCCATCGCTAAAATAATAAAGTCTTGAGTGTTCAAGTAATCTTCCTACAAGAGAGTAGACTCTAATGTTTTCACTTAGACCTTTTACACCCGCCTTGAGGCAGCAAAAACCACGGACAATAAGTTGAATTTGAACTCCTGCTTGAGAAGCTCTGTAAAGTTCTTTAATTGTTCGCGGGTCTTCAAGGGAATTCATTTTACAAATGATATGGGCCGGTCGACCTTTTTTGGCATGTTGAATTTCATTATGAATAAGCTTTTGAAATTCTGTGAACATATTAAAAGGAGCGACAAGGAGATTTTCGTATTTTCCTCCAACGGAGCTTCCTGTGAGGTAGTTAAATACTGAAATTGCGTCGTTAGAGATCATTTTTTTACTGGTGAAGAAACTTAAGTCAGTGTAAAGCTTACTGGTTTGTGAGTTAAAGTTTCCTGTACCAATATTAACGTAAGTTCGAACTCCATCTTTTTCTTTCCTTACGACCATAATGAGTTTTGCGTGAGTCTTAAGATGGGTGAGACCGTAACTCACATGAATTCCTGCATCCTCAAGTTTTTGCGCCCATTTGATATTACTTTCTTCATCAAAACGTGCCTTGAGTTCAATTATCACAGCAACTTGTTTTTTATTTTCAGCAGCATTAATAAGCATCTCAATGAGTTTTCCATCAGTATCTGTTCGATACAGAGTCATCTTGATGGCCATCACTTTTGGGTCATTTGAAGCTGTTTTGAGAAAGAGTTCAATACTTGATTTAAAGCTTTCAAACGGAAAGTGAACGAGAATATCTCTCTTTTTAAGATAATTAAATATTTGATGTTCACCTTCGCCAAGGTTTTCAAACTGGGTAAGATGTTTGGGTTTAAAACTAGGGTATTTCAAACTCTTTATAGGAGTATCTATGATTTTAGAGAAGTTTGTGTAACGAAGAAAAGAAAAAATGGGTGAAGTTGCATAGGTGGGAAGATTGAGCTCATCCATTAAAAAGCTCAGATTCCAAAGATCAGAGTTATCAAGATATTCAAACCTCACGATGGGGGCAAATTTTCTTTCTTTAAGACCTTCTTCAACCATTTCAAGAAGATCTTCAGGCTCATCACCATCTTCGCTGAGTGCTGCATTTCTTGTGACTCTAAAAATCATTGTGCTTTGAATTTTCATCCCAGGGAAGAGACTCGAAAGATTATTGATGATGAGATCTTCAAGAGAAATAAATCTGTAGTTATATTTTTTGTTTGGCCTTAAAGGAATCCATTGATCAAATTCTGTTGGAATTTTGACTCTCGCAAAAATCTTTTCTTTTTTTCTTCGAGGAGGGTTTAGGCAAACACCAATCGACTTTGAGAGGTTTGAGAGAAAGGGAAAAGGATGTCCAGAGTCGACTGCTAAAGGTGTCAGTATAGGGAATATATTGGCCTTGAAATAAGTGTTGAGCTGTCTTTTCTCTGAAGGAGAAAGGTCTTCATACCTTTCAATTGAGATTCCTTCTGAAAGTAAAGCGGGGTATATACTTTCTTCAAAACAGGTCTCAATCTTTTTCCAATTCGATTCACTGGTTTTAACAAGTTTTTTATAGAGATCTTGAATGGCAAGGTTGTGATTGACCTCATGGACCCCTGAGCGCATTTTCATCAGGAGTGGCCCAATTCTTTTCATAAAAAATTCGTCACTATTAGAACGATAGATATCAATAAAGCGAAGTCGTTCTAAAAGAGGAGTCCTTTCATCGAGGGCCTCATTGAGAACTCGGTAGTTAAACTGCTGCCATGAGACATCACGATTATAGAAAATATCACTGGCGATTGGAGCAGATAGATTCTTCTTAACTTTCTTTTTTGGTGCCATTAATTACTCTTATTTTGAATCAATTCCATGTTTCATTAGTATATCAAGTCTGCGTAACTTGAAAGTAAAAGAGTTTGTTAGAAATGTTTTATAAACTAACTTTGGTACTTTTTGTTCTCTTTGCCAGAGCTTGTGTAAAAAAGAGTGATCTAAGT
>JBMYPC010000248.1:0-2346 GCA_049599895.1 Bacteriovoracaceae bacterium
GATCAATTCTCTACAGATGTCTTTGACAACCGCTACTTTCAATGGAGTGCCATTCTTGAAACAGATGATGCTAAAGGTGTTTGTGATAACGATGACAATGCGACTTGGACAGAAGTCTGCTCTCCAGAAATTGAAGAAGTTGATTTAAGAAACCGTGTTGGCGGAATTGCCACAGGGACCGCCATCGAAAGAGTCATGGCCTCAGAACAAGAAATGACCACTTCAACTTACCACACTTATACCGAGCTCTTTAGCTTCACTCACACTGAAGTAGGAGATTGTCATTATGCTTACCAACTTTCTCCTGATGGTGTGAATTATTATTATTACGACTCAGACTCAGAGAGTTGGATCCTCTCCACAATTGATATCGTTCATCGAAACTCTATGAGTGAAGTGAATAGTGGTATCTCAAAGTTTTCAGATCTTTTTGGAGCTGGTTCAGTAAGTTTTAAGGCGTTCATCAAATCAGACGATGGAGAAGATGAGTGTCGACTTGAAGATATCCAGCTTGAAGGTGTGAACTAAAAACAAAAAAACCTCACAATCGTGAGGCCTTCCTGTATAAGTTTTTGAGTATTAGCGACGGTTAAGTCGATTGTTGCGTCGTCTCTTGTTAACATTTGGAGTATTTTGAAGTTGCTCACCGATTTCTTCTTCAAGAGCTTCTTGAACTTGCTCGACAATTTCTTCTCCAGCTTGTTCAACAACTTCAGCAATAACTTCTTCTTCAGCTACCGGCTCTGGTTGCGCTTGTGGCCCAACAACATCAACGACTGGTTCTGGTTGAACTTGCTCAGCAGCAACTTTGGGTTCAACATCCCAAGGGTTAACAGCTGTGGCAACAGGGATAACTGTAAGAGCTCTGTTTTTTCCATGGATCCCAAGAGCAATTCTTCTAAGAACCGCTGGTGGTGAGTAGTACTTCACTCTGTAGTTACCGTCATCCATCTCAACATGCTCTTGGTCAGCAGCCTTAAAATAACCTTTCACACTAGAAAGGAATTTGTCGTTGAAAACAACTCCTAGTCTGTGAAGAGGAACTTGTAAGTTCTTGTTGACTTCAATCTTAGCAAGCTTTGCAAATGGCCCGTTTTTCGCAACGTTGATTGCCGCAGAAATTCCTGGCTTAAGAGCAGCGAATGAATCTGATTGTGATGCAAGGGACTCTAATGTTTTTTCTAAAATTGTCATTCGACCAGCGTAAAGAGCTTTTGCCTCGCTATCGCTTAGCTTGTTGTCAGCAGAAGCTGTCATATGAAAGATTGACTCATAAACAAACATTTGAGCAATGATAGGTGTTACAAGTTGAACAAATCTTTCATTGGCCATTCCCATTCTCTTATAAGTTTCTTTCATGAAACCGTAGATTACAGCGGCTGTATTTAAACTTCCCACTCTATAGAAAGGAACGTACTGGTTAACAAAGTTTCCAACAAGGTCAGCCGTTGTTTGTGGCCCCCATGCCATAGCTTTACCAACTTTTGAAACTTCAGCAGGGTTCTTTAAGTTTTCAAGCTCCCAAAGGGCATCAAAACTTGTATCAACTGATTCAAGTGATGTACTTAAATCACTTGACCAACGAGACTGAAGCTTTTCCCAAAGTTTTTTTCCTTCAACTTCACCCCAGATGTTCTGGAAACCTTCTTCGTTGTGCTCAACATTGAGAGCGACGTTCATAACAATGGTAAGGTGTTCGGCACAGTAAGTATCCCAAAGACCATCGTTATTTTTTAGTTTATTATAAAATGGCTCAGAGTCACCTGGTCTTACCCAACTTGTATCAATCCAACCTCTGTAGAACTCTAAGGTTCTTTTAAGGTTAACAGTCTTAAACTTATTGAACTTGTAGTCTGATGGGAAAACTGGCCCACCGTTAAGTTCATTAAGAGTTCTTAGAGCAATAAGACCGTTTAGGTTAAAATCTTTTTGAGTTTTAGCACCTTTGTACTTAAAGACATAAACGTTTGCAGGATAACTTAAGTTTTCAGAACCGAGTCCCCAAGTCATTGAGTGATAGTTATAAGGTGAGTTTCTTGTATGTCCGTTACCAATGTAAGCACCCATGTGAGTGATACCGTTTTCACCTTTTAGATTTGATGAATCTCCAAGCTCAGAAAAATCAAGTTTTACTTTTGATTTCTCTGGGTGCATGTAGGAAAGATAAGAAAAGATTGGGCCATCTTTTTGATCTTGGCCTTGGTAACCAAAACTTTGTCTTAAAAAGTTGTCCATTAATTCAGAACCTTTAATCGAAGCAGTTTCTCCGCTTACATTCGCTTTCGTTGGTTGTGTTAAAGCGTTAGCAATATCTGAATAATTTCCTTCGGCTACAGGAATCGGTCT
>JBMYPC010000249.1:0-2310 GCA_049599895.1 Bacteriovoracaceae bacterium
GCCACAAGCTTGGCCACAATCTCAGGCTTAATTGGGCTATGGACAGGTTTTAATCCCATAAAAATGAAAGCCGCCTGCCATGAGACGAGGGCCTGTGGTCTTTATGGAATGTACATGACCTATGGTTATGGGATTGCTCTTTTTCAAGTTCTCGTAACTGGACTTCTTCTTTACCGAAAAAAGTTTGAGCATCTCATCAAAACTCATTGGATTGCCATTGCTTTTTTCATCAACCTTTTAGGTTTGGTTTTTAGCTATGCTCGAGGTGCCTGGATTGCTTATGCCATCGCTTGTCCATTTCTTTTTATTAAGTCTTACCCCAAGCGATTCATTCAAGTTGCGGTACTCTCTGTGATCACCTTGATTCTTTCTATTGCCTTTATTCCAAAGGTGAAGAACATGTTCTTTAATAGGCATCAATCAAATGTTGAGAGAATCTCTTTTTACACAGCGGCTTTCTACGCTTTTAAAGAAAAACCATTTTTTGGTTATGGATACAAAAACTTTGAACCCAACACAATCAAATTAAAATGGCGCTATAAAATTCCTCACCTCGAAAAACCAGGACACGCTCATAGTAATTACCTTGAACATCTCGCTTCGACGGGAGGATTAGGAGTGATTGCCCTTCTTCTTTTTTGTTTTAGTTGGCTTTATAAAAGCTGGAAAAAAAGTGAAATCCTTCTCTCGTTTGTTATCGCCTTTATGATCTCAGGACTTTTTCAATATACGTTTGGGGATGGCGAAAATCTGTTTTTAATGATGGGAGTCTTTGCGTTTTTCTAAAGCGTGACCAAACGAACTTAAATAATTTTGGTCCAGAATCTGAGAATACCAATCAATATTGTTTAAGATAAAACTGTTGTTTACGAAGCTCTTCGCTTTTTGGGTCACTTCTTTATAATCACAAACAAGGGTTGGAATCTTTTCATGACCAAGATACTTCATGATCGCCCTTCTATGCGCACCATCTCTTCTTTTGATAACTTCACCGTAGCGAATAGCCCAAGGGATATCGTAATAATTTAAAGTTTTATCGCCACCTTCTTGATCCGCATGTCCAACTAAAGATTCAGCATTTTTAAGAGAAAAGAACATGGTTCGAATTCTTTTCAGTTGCTTTTGAATACTTTTATGAGCTTTTTGAACTCTTATAAAATGAGGAAGCCTCTTTGAAAGATTCCCTGCATTTCGAAGTGTATGATCAAAATAAAACAGGCAATACTCAAGCTTCATATACTTCTGAGGATTCAAATAATCAGACTCAGATTCATTCTCACAAGTCTTTAAAAGCTCCTCGAGCATCTTCGTTCTTTTCTCCGAGTGATAATTCACCCCAATAAGATATTCAAATAGTGAAGTCTCTTTCTCTTCAGGTTTTATGGCGACCATCTCAAGGTTCGTGCACTCACCACGGATGATACTCACTTCACAAACAAGTCTTTCAAAAATTTCATGGAAAGTAATAAACTCAGGGTTTTCAGATTGAAAGACGAGTTTAAACTTTTGAAAAGCAGAATGGTCTTCAACTTTGAAGTTTTTATTAAATTTGATGTCCTTCATACTCAAATTCATATTTTATCCAAACAGCTCAATATAAGACTGATCATGCACAATTGATTTCAAATAATTCATACCATATTTATGAGCACTTTGAGACCATTTTCGAAACTCCGCCTCTTCAAAATGAGAGAATGAATCAATGGCCTTGCTGAATTCATCTGGTCGATCAAAACTTAAATCAAAACCCATAAGCTGATCTGCAAGATTTCGAAAATAAGTCTTATCACTTACAAGAGCTGGAACTCCTGAAGCGAGCGCTTCAAGAATCACATGCCCAAAATTCTCCCCAAGTGTTGGAAGAAAAAATAAGTGGTAATCTTTTAAAGTTGGAAAAACCTGATCAGATCCCACTTCGCCTTTATAAGTCACTTTAATGTTTGGACTCTTATTGGTCATAAGGCAGATATCAAGATATTCCGGCTCCTCAAGGGTTCCGTAAATATCAAATTCAATATTGGCCTTAACATTTTGAAGAACTTCTACGGCGTATAATAAATTTTTCTTTTTACAGATTCGACTGAGGAAAATGATCTTCAAACTTCCCTCTTCCCAAGTTTGTTTTGAAGTTTGCTCTGGACTGACTTTAAAAGAAGAATAGTTTTTTGCCACAACAACTGAATTCGAAAAGAGCGACTGGATCTCTTCTTTTTCATCTTGTGAAGTTGCTTGAAATTTCACACTTCGAAACGGAGCAAAGGCCCTCGTGAAAAATAAAAAAAGGCTCTTTTTAAAAGACTTGATCGATAA
>JBMYPC010000250.1:0-2286 GCA_049599895.1 Bacteriovoracaceae bacterium
CCTACCAGAGACATTAAAAATTTTTTAAGCTTTTTTCTTCTAAGCTGCTTTGCCAACTGATCTTGAGGAACTCGATAACTTAAATAGACTCCATTCGTAATGAGACCACTGTCATCTTGTCCAAAAGAGATGAGAAACTTAAGGATACCGTCTTTAATTGAACGTTCGATATTTGGACATTGAAACATAAATTGTTCACAAAACTTAAGAAAGTCCTGAGGAATCTCTTTTTCAAACTCAACTAAACGAGAACCTTTATAAACTCGAAAATCTTTTTCTTCATCTTGAATTGCATCTTTTAATTTACCAAACCTTAAGGCCCTGCCATGTCCACCTTCAAGGTGATCATCTTCCCTCGTAAATTCAAAAGAGAGCACCTTTTGTGGCCCTATTTGAATGAACAGGTCCCCTCCATCTAGCTGGTACCAGAGGGATGAAGACTTTTCATCTGCCTTGAGCTTTTGAGATTTTATCTGATGAACATCCATTGTTAAATTATACACTTGTGCCAAGAAGATATAAGCTTTAGGGCAAGTTTTTTGTAGAGTTTTTTATGAGGCCAATGTTACAAAAGAAGAAAACTAATTATTACGAATCACAACAATGACAACAGATTACCCACGCACTAAAGTATTTTCCGGCGCAGTGAATCAATTCAGGCTTCACTTAACTCAAAAAATCTTATGGATTCTTAAGAACGAGTGCTCGATCACCACCAGACGAAAAAGCTTTCTCTATGAAAATATGATCTATCCCCTCCAAGTTGTGGTTTTTGAACATACAAAAATACTGGGCTTTTTTGATCCAAAATTCTTTGTTATTGGCATCAACAAAGAATTTCTTTGGGGAACACATAAAGAACTTCTCGAGGCCGTTCTTCGTCATGAAATTGCTCATTACTTAACTTTTGTAAAATTCCAGAAATCAGATGAACAACATGGTCGTCTCTTTAAAGAAGTTTGTCGGAGCTTCAGCTGGGGCCCTGAAATATCCAAGGCCACGACTTATGACTCTCCCTTTTTCAAAGAATCGATTAAAAAAAGAGAACAGACTGTTAAAAGATTACAGAAAATCAAAGAGCTCACCAAGAGTGATAATGTTCATGAATCACAAGTGGCCATCGCAAAACTCAATCAATACATTCAAAAGATGTCTCTCGACTTTCGACAAGAGACCCTCATTGAAAACACCGAAGAAAATCTCTATGCTCTGACATTATGGCAAGGAACAAAAGCGAGCACTAAGATTATGGCCATTAGTGAGATTCTTTCTCACAACCTGGTTTATCCTTATTTTAATTATGGAACAAAAAGTTGCCACTTAGAAATCCTGGGAGAGCAGTATAATCTCGAAGCTGCAGAGTTTCTCTTTCATTATCTTTTTCAAGAGTTTGAAGAGCTTTGGAAACGCGATTCAAAAAAGCACAATCTCAAAGGATTAAAGCAAAAAAATGCTTATTTCAGAGGCTTAAGTAAAGGCCATATTGATGAAATTCAAAGAAGCGCGAGCCTCGGGACATCAAAAGCCCAATCCAGAGAACTTATGGAGCTCAAAGGACAACTTGCTTTAAAAATTGAAAAACTTTGCCCTGAAATCAAACCGCGAAGCTTTCGATTTCAGGAGGATCTCCGTAGTCGAAACGTTGGTGGAAGCTCAGGAAAAGAACTTAATATAAGAAAGGGTTTAAAGGACAAAGCAAAAAAGCTGCTTTCGTTTGGAGGAAATACATAATGGATAAATCGACGAAGAACTGGTTTAGTTTGATTCTCATCAATTTCTCTCTTGCGATTAGCTTCGGAGCGATGGGGGCACATGCTCTAGAAAAGACCTTGTCTGAAAAGTATCTCGAAACTTTTTTAACCGGAAACCGCTACCATTTTCTCGCAAGTATCATACTCTTTCTTCTGCTTCTTCTTGAAAAAAGTAAAGACCTTTCTTCTACATTTAAGATTCCAAAAGTTTTCATTTTGGTAGGGATGATTATTTTCTCAGGTGGCTGCTATCTTTATGCTATTTCTTCTGTGAAATTCTTTGCAATGATTGTCCCTATTGGAGGTCTCTTAATGATTCTTGGTCCTCTCTTAGCAAGCATTACCGTGATGAGGGAACCTTAATCATAACGAATTTAGATATCTAATCTCTCACTGCCATAAATCAACTTGTGTTGCTGACAGATTACTCGAAAGCCAGCCCCTGATTCTTCGTTCCAGGTAAGAATCGACTGAATTCTCTCATGAGGAGTTTTTTCACTCTTTAAGAAGCTTGGAGTGATCACAAGAGGAAGTT
>JBMYPC010000251.1:0-2202 GCA_049599895.1 Bacteriovoracaceae bacterium
AGAGATATAGTTTTAGCGTTCAGTACCGAGGAAAGAGAAAAAATAATCAGTAAGGTTTTGGTCATAATCTAAGCCTTCTTTAAGATGAGTTTAACTTATTTCATTATAGACTCAGTCGCATTTTTTTCAAATGAAACGAAATGGAGATATGGATAAGTAGTCTTGTAAACCCTTAATTTAAGGACAAGTGCAAACAATATGGGCCTATGAGAAGAGAGAGATGAGAAAAACCAAATATAGTAATTTCAATGGTTTAGGTGGGGCTTGCTCCAGGCATGTCCGATTCAATACAGCCTAAGCAATAGCCGATAGGGAATTACGATAAAATAAAAATATAAAGAAATTTATTTTAGTAAGTAAAAGAAGGAATGCCAGATGAATCGGTTTAATTTGAATAAAGTCATACTTAAAGTAGTTATTCCATGTTTAGGCTTATTTGTTGCAAATCTTGCCAATGCTCAAGGGAACAAGGAAAGTATTCCAAAAGAACTTCTTAAAAATAATCCAGGAACTCCTGGGAGCCTTAGTCTCGTTGAAGAGTTTAATTGGCAAAGAGAATGGGGATCAATTCATATGAATACCATGGCCGATGGCCTAAAAGATCCTGGTGTCCCAGCGACTACAGAAGGTGATGTTGCCTGTATGAAAGGATATGTCTGTACTGATTCAGTCGTCGTGGGTGCAGTGGGAAGTAAAATAAAGACCACTTTACCTACAAGTAGTATTAAACATGGGATTAAATTTGATATTAAAAACTCTGTTTTAAACTGTATGTCTCGAATCTCTCCTAACTTTCCTTCAAATAACGGTGGATGGGACGATCCCTTTTCAAAGTTTGTCTGTACCGAAGGACGAGATCCTCAATACAGTAGCTCTTCAGCAACTCTTATTTATTCGCCAATCTGGGATACAAGAGGGAATGATTTAAGAACAGATAAACCAAATGGTTGTATCCGACAGATTACTAATAATTGTGCAAATGACATTCATGAATGTCTTGATGGTGGAAATCCTATCACAGCTGAAAAGCCAGCTTATCATTACCCTTTAACTCATGTCTTTAAACCTGATGAAATTCAGGCCTTAGTTGACACGGGAATGAAAAATATGACTCTTCCCCATAAATACTATGAGTATAACAAAGCTGATATGAGTTCATTGGGAGCAGTTCTTAGCAACCGCACTGTTCCTCCAAGCTCCGGAAACTATATTGTTCTTGGTGATGGAGACCCTACAAGTGATGGAACACCTACTAAAAACTATCAGGAAGTAACATCATTTAGTGTTGGAATCTCTGCCGTTAGAAATCCTGCTGATCGAGTCTACAGTGAAAATGAAGATCGACTGTTCAAAGAAATCAAAACTGAAAATGATGTACTTGCTAGAATTAAAACTTATACAGTTGATAATCTTAATCTTCCTCGAGCAAACCTCAATGGATTTATCGTCGTTGACCCTTCTGATTTTTTTGACCTTCGTCATTATATACAAGGTGGAAAATATGATTCTGGTTATACTGAAGTTGATTCAAGCGGTAACCCTATAACATTTGAAACTTGCCCAATTGTAGGTCTGACGGGTTACGGAGGAATTTGTGATCCAACAGGTGAAGCTGGTTGTAACCTTCCGATCTATGGAATCGGCCCACAGACTAAGTTCAATACTTCTTCAGGACAAAGCTTTGTTTATAACAACCATCCTATTGTTTGGTCTGGTTATGTTAAGACTTGGAAATGGATCTCTCCTAAAGACTATGTAGAGAATACCCAAGAGCGAAAAGGCGAAAATGGAGGAATTCTTTACGCAGAAAAAGAGGAGATCAATGATTCTCCAATTCTTATGACTGAGAGAGCTGCTGAGTATTGTGATGCAAGAGAAACGATTGTTAATCTCCCCGATGGAAAGTCAAAAGAGATTCCATGTATTCATTATTGGCAATATCAAGAGCTTAAGCCTGGTTCGGGTGAATACTCCTTTGTTAATCTTTTTATGCCAGAGTTTGATGGAGGCTTCGATACTGATTATAGAATTTCAATTCTTGATACTTATCACCTTGAATGTAAGTTAGAAGAAGGAGAAGATGAAGAACTTTGTAATCCAAAGAGTCCAAAGTTTGATCAAGAAAAGCTTCACAATATAACTGAAAATGATCCCCAGTATCAAGTTAAGTGTGAAGGAACTAATATCTTAAAAAATGGAGCT
>JBMYPC010000252.1:0-2194 GCA_049599895.1 Bacteriovoracaceae bacterium
GTCAGAGTACAGTCTTGTCTCTCTCGGGACAGAAAAAATGCTTCTTGATTTTGGTAAGGCCAATCTCATCAGTAAGGCCCGCCAACAACCAGAAAAAGTAAAACAAGTTTTAAGTAAAATCCAAACCGATGGGTTTTGGACGACCTATGAAGCTGTAAAAAATAAACTCGATACTCCACTTCCACTTGGTTATTCGAACTGCGGAATAGTGAAAGAAGTGGGAAGTAAAGTCACTAAGTTTCAAGTGGGCGATCGAGTTGTTTCAAATGGACCTCACGCAGATGTTGTCGCAGTTTCTGAATTTCTTTGCGCTAAAGTTCCTGATGGTGTTTCTCCTAATGAAGCAAGTTTCACTGTTTTAGGCGCTATTGCACTTCAGGGAATTCGTTTGGCCCATCCAACATTAGGTGAAACCGTTGTTGTGGTAGGTCTGGGAGTCATCGGACTTCTTACAGTTCAGCTTTTAAAGGCCAATGGTTGTAAAGTCATTGCCTTTGATCTTGATGAGAGAAAAGTAAAGCTTGCGGAATCTTATGGAGCAACAGCCTTCGTTGTTACCGATGATGTTAATCCAGTTGCCATTGTGAATGGTCTAACTGCAGGGATTGGTGCTGATGCTTGCCTTGTCACTGCAAGTACGAAAAGTTCAAAACCAATGGAACAAGCTGCGGGAATGCTTCGAAAGCGAGGAAGAATTATTCTTGTTGGTGTGACTGGACTTGAACTTAATCGAAGTGATTTTTACGAAAAAGAAATTACTTTTCAAGTTTCCTGCTCTTACGGGCCAGGACGATATGATGAAAGTTATGAAAAGAAATCAAGAGACTATCCAGAGGGCTTTGTTCGCTGGACAGCGGGAAGAAATTTTGAAGCCTTTCTTGATCTTTTAAACAATGAAAGTATTGAGGTCAAAAGCCTTATCACTTCTGAACATCCTATTGAAGAAGCTCCCCATGTCTATAAAGACCTCGGAGGACGGGGAGAGCTTGGAGTTCTTCTTCGTTATGAACAATCAAAAAGTGAAAAAAAATATAGTCGTACGATTGAAGTTTCTAAGAAGTCTTCAAATGTTTCTGGTAAAGGCCGCGTGTCGGTTATTGGAAGCGGGATTTTTGCCAAAGCCACTCTTCTTCCTTGTTTGAAAGAAGCTGGGTTTGATCTTGCTCATATTGTAAGCCAAAAAGGCATGAGTGGATTTGAGCTTGCTAAAAAGTTTGGAATTGAAAATGCGGGAACCGATGTTGATGCTGCCATCAATGATCCATCTGTCGATACTGTCGTTATTGCCACAAGACATAATACCCATCTTGATCTTGTAAAGCGTTCACTTGAGGCCAGAAAAAACGTTTTTGTTGAAAAACCCCTTGTCATTAGTTCTGATGAATTGAACGAACTTAAGTCATATCTTGAAGGAAAGGAAGAGCTCCCTCTTTTAATGGTTGGGTTCAATAGAAGGTTTTCTCCGCTTATTCAAAACCTGAAAAAGAAAATTGATTCAAGAGGTGAACCACTAAGTCTTACGATGATGATCAACTCAGGAGAGATTCCAAAGGATCACTGGCTCAACCAAGTCGATGTCGGTGGTGGGAGATTAGTGGGAGAAGGCTGTCACTTTGTCGACCTTGCAAGGTTTATTGTTGGAAAGCCAATTAAAGAATCTTTTGTTTCTTTTACAGATCAAAATCTCAAAGACTCATTTTCAATTAATCTGAAATTTGAAGACGAATCTATTGCGAGTATCAATTACTTCTCAAATGGAAATAAAAATGTTCCTAAAGAAACCATTGATATTTATTGCCAAGGTGAAGTTTATAGAGTGAATAACTTTCGATCCCTAGAACACTTTGGGGTCAAAGGAAATTCTAAAGAGAAGCTTTCAAAGCTTGATAAAGGTCACCTCGGAGAAATGACGGCCTTTTTGGAAGCAATCAAAAAGAAAAAGAGTTCATTAATACCATTAGAAGAACTTATTGAAGTCTCAGATGTCTGTAATAAATTAGCGGGAAATTAAGTGAAAGTTGAATTTAATAAAGAAAAAATACTTCAATTTGCAAATGAGGTGACACCACTACCACGTCACTTAATTTCAAATGGCTATGATGAAGCGATCGAATGTCTGCAGAAATGGCTTCCTATAGAAGCGAAAAAGTTTCAGTCTGGAAAAAAATGTTTTACTTGGACAGTTCCTCCGAAA
>JBMYPC010000253.1:0-2190 GCA_049599895.1 Bacteriovoracaceae bacterium
TTGTCAAAAATGGCCTTTCGAAGTTCTCCTTCATACTTCATACCTAGCTTTTCCATGACTCTATAAGAGCCGATATTTTGGCTTTTACAGCGGCATTGGATTCTTTCAACTTGATAATTCTCAAAGCAATACTTAAGAACAACTCTAGAGGTTTCCGTTGTGATCCCTTTTCTCCAGTAATCCTCGGAGAGTGCATAGGCCAGTTCCATTGTTTGATTCTTTTCACAGACCCAAAAGCATCCTACAGTTCCAATAATCTTATGAGATTCTTTAAGTTCAATACCAAATGGTTCAGGAATATTTTTTTCGTAATTGCTTAAAGCGTAGTCTTTGATAAAGTTGCAGCTATCCTCTGGAGTCTTATGAGTTTCCCATAAGGTGTATTTTGCGAGGTTTGAATTCTTTGCATAAGAAAAAATATCTTGGTGATCTTCTAGACGAAGAGGGCGAAGAATTGTTCTCTCTGTTTCAAGAGTCGGAATCATTTTTTATTGTAATGAGAGATAATGTTGCCAAAGATCTCATCAATTTCCCCTGTGTAATAAGGGATTTTTTCAAGGTCTTCTGTCATCATCTCAAGTCTTGAGCTTACAAAAAGGACATTTGTATCAGAGTTATAGGTTCTATATTTTCTGATAAACGTCATTTCTTGAGCTGGGTTTTCGAGTCTTAAAAGGACGCAGTAAAGACTGACTGAGCCTTTTGCAATAGGAGTTCTTTTAATTTGAAAAGAAAGCTCATGAACTTTTTGTTCCATGGCCTGGAGTTTTTCGTCTTCATTTGCATACTTTAAAAAATCGTTTGTTCCCACAGTATGAAAAACAAGCTCTACACCAAACCTTTTTTGATCTTCTGGATTTATTGCAAGTAGGGCCTTCGCTTCTTTTGGGTCTGACATAAGAAGTTTATGAGTATACGGATCAAAGCGCGGGACAAAGAGAAGTTCTTCGCAAAGATAAACTGACTCAACGTCGTTCATTCCGGCCCAGATCGGATTGATCTTGATAAGACCCATTTCAGTTTGGGTTTGCAACTCCTTTAAAAGCCTTCCTAGTTGAAAAGGTTTTGTTTGATGACGGCCATCAGTTGTATTTGTTTTTAAGCTTTCATAGTTCAAAGTATTAAGAGGAGTGGCCTTTGATAACCAAGATAAGTTTTGCGGTTTAGTACAGATAAGATAAGCATTGTCTGTATCTTTGACCGGCTTTCCGTCTTTATCTTCCACAAGATAAACGATGTCTGTAAGAGCTGGAGCATTAAAGCTTCGATTCCAGTTAGGAATTACGGTAGAAACAATTCTTTCTTTTAAGCTTAAAAGTTTGCTTGGTTTGATTTGATGGACGCTTTCAAGTCCACTTGGAGAAAGCATTTCATGATTTTGTCCAGTTGGTCCCATAATTTCATCCTCGAGAGGGCTTAAACACGCATAATTCCACTGGAAAGTTACCAGAAGGGAGCCTAATATAGCAACTAGACTTGCCTTGAAAGGAGTCCGAACCATGTCCTTAACAAAAAGAGAATTACTACCATATGCACACCGCCCAGGAGTGACTCCGCATCCCCAGAAAGAGGGAGGTTATTGGTTTGGTGTGCCTGAGCCAGAGGTTGAGGCATTAAGCTTTGAAAATTACAGTGAACATATTGATTATCTCTATGGATTCGATCTTTTTAATGCAGGCTATTTCTGGGAGTCCCACGTGTACTGGGAGGCGATCTGGCATGAGAATGGAAGAAAAGGCGAAATCGCTGATTTCTTAAAGGCCCTCATTATTTTTTCTGCAGGGTGTCTTAAGCTTGAAGTGAATCAAGTACCACCCGCGCGAACTCATTTCGAAAGAGCTGAAGAGCTCATCTCTAACATATTGAAATTGAGAAAGTCCGAGGACTGCTCATATTTTGGCTTTGAGCTTGAGAAGCTTCTTTGCTTGGTTTTAAAGGCCAAGGACTGGACCCAGCTTCCCGAGTTTGAGTTAAGCCCCGTGTTGAGCGCAGCGTAAAAATGTTGAATTTACTCGAGTGAATCTTTATGGTAAGAATGCATGGTTTAAATTTCCGCTAATATTTAGGAGACTGTTGAAGATGACAAAACCGTCAAACATTAAAATTGTTGTTGATCCTGCTAAAGGTGCTGAGGGTTCACTTAAGAAGTTCAAGCGATTAGTTGAGGCTGCTGGAATTTTAAAAGAGTAC
>JBMYPC010000254.1:0-2172 GCA_049599895.1 Bacteriovoracaceae bacterium
CTTAGAATATTTTCGGCTTGAGTATTGAGAATTCCCGATACCATCAGCTCAGCCCCTTCTTTTAAAAGTGAAAGAAGAACATCACTTTCTTTAAGAATCACGTGCTCAAGAATATTGGCAAAAACAAGATCATATTTTTGGTTAGGATCAAATGTTTCTCTTGAATAAACCCCACAACTTGAAAGATCGGTTTCATCATTAAAATTAAGAGCAATATTTTTAACACAATTATCGAGAGCTCTTGTATCGATATCCATAAAGTCAGTGACAATGTTTCTCCATTTTATAGCAGCGACACCTAAGATACCTGAACCACAACCAAAGTCTAAGGCTGTTTCACCTTCTTTTCGCTCTCTTTTAATAAGTCTTTGCAAACAAAGAAATGTAGTTTCATGCTCCCCTGTTCCAAAGCCTTGGCCAGGCTCAATGAGAATCGACTTCTCAAGATCAATACCATGATTACTTTCAATAAGATGAGAAGGGATGA
This sequence comes from Bacteriovoracaceae bacterium, assembly GCA_049599895.1. Classification (GTDB taxonomy): domain Bacteria; phylum Bdellovibrionota; class Bacteriovoracia; order Bacteriovoracales; family Bacteriovoracaceae; genus JBMYPC01. The sequence goes on from JBMYPC010000254.1 coordinate 488, forward strand.
TTCCATAACCATCACCAAGATCAATGGGTTTATAATGCTCTTTCCAAGTTTCGTTCCAGTCTTCAGCAGACTTCACAATTCTTTCATAGGAAAGTCCGACTTCAGTAAAAAGAGACTCTAAGTTCTTCGCTTTACTCTCATAATCATCTTCAAAAAAATAAAAAACGAATTGGTCTTTTTTCAGGGCCTGAGCGTCTTTGAACTCTCCATCAACCTCGGAAAACTCTTCATTCCCTTCGATGAGCTTATCAGGGTTCTCAACTTCTCCTTCAAGAATTCCATCAATTTCAAGTTTTTCGTTAAGTTCGTCTAAAGAAAACTTCTGAAGAAGATCTTTTTTATTTTGAACGACAATTTCAATAAATTGGCCTTCTGGAATTGAATATTTAGTCATGACAACTCTCTTTCATATCTAAGAATGCTAAAAACGATCCGTTCGAGTAAGGATTTAGTGTTTGAATACAACTTCCTCCAAGCCAAACAATATCCGGATGCCAGAGACTAATATAAGCAACATCTTCGAAGACAAGCTTCGTCGCATTTCGAAGTCTTTCCATTCGCTTTTGATAATTAGACTCAATCAAAGCTTCAGCATAAAGTTTTTCGAAATTTTTATTAACATAACGTCCACGGTTTGCCCCTTTGGGTGGAAACTTTTCACTCGAAAAGGCAAACTCAAGCATGCCCGCATCCGTAAAACCAACCCATTGACCCAGGGCCAGATCAAATTGTCCGCCCTTATAGCGCCTCATATAAGTCCCCCACTCTAAAGGAAGGAGATTGATCTTGATTCCGTGTTGTTCGATAAAAGACTTCACAACTCTCATCAGTTCAAAAGACTGGGCATTATTTGATAGAATGAGATCAATTGAGATCGGCTTATCTCCATCATAATAAAACCCTTCTTTTTTCTTAAAGCCTAGCTCTTTTAATAACTTCTCTCCCTCTTCTGGGTTTAGTTTCGTTGGAGGCGCTTCAAGATGAAGATCTCCAAAAGAAGACGAAAAGAAGGAATGGGCTTCAATTGCAAAGCTTTTAAATTTGTGTTCAATGAGTTTCCTTAAAGGAATAAAAGATTGGATGGCCCTTCTGAACTTAATATCTTTCAAGTACTCTTTTTCGTGATTAATATTAAGAAAAACAAAATTCGTTCCAGTTTTTCTTAAGATCTTGGCCCCTTTCATTTTATCTTTGACCCAATTAAGCTTCCTTGGGGCAAGGCTCGCAATCAAAAGATCCACTTCGTTATTCATAAGTTTTAAAAGACTCGTCGTTTGATCTTTGACAACTTTAAATTCAATTTCTTTATTGGTTTTATTGTGAACAATTACCACACCCTGATTGTTTTGAGACTTTAAGCGGTAAGGCCCTGAAGTAATGAAGTCTTCAATTGAAGGACCCTTTTTGACTTCTTTTAAATCAAGGATTTTTAGAAGAACGAGGTTACTGAGATTATCATATCCAAACTTGGCAAAATGAAGCTCAAACTCTCGATCATTGATTTCTTTAAAAGTTTTAATCTTTCGAAAGGCAAACCGAAAGATTGATTTCACTTCATCACTCGTAATGAGCTCCCATGAACGCTTCATGGCCTTGGTATTGATTGGTTTTCCGTTACTTAAAGTAAGGCCTTCTTTAAGTTTAAACTTAATGATGTGTTTTCCATCTTTTTCAATTCTTTCACT
>JBMYPC010000255.1:0-2095 GCA_049599895.1 Bacteriovoracaceae bacterium
CTTAAAAAACTCTTCAAGACTCAAAAGCGTGAGGATTGGATAACTTGCATCAATTTTACCATCTTGATTGTCCCTAATAAGTTGTTGAATCTTCTTATGTTCAAAAAAGTTTTGGCAAATAAAAGAGTTTTCAGAGAGATTTTGCATGACGAAATCCTGAAGTTCATTTTTTAGCCAAGACCTAAGAGGAACTCCAAAACCAGTCTTTGGTCTATAGATAATTTCATTCGGGAGATAGGGTTCCATGGCCTTTTTCAGAACCCACTTCGTTTGTCCGTTTTTGATTTTTAAAGAGGGGTGGATTCTTGCTGCACAATCGATAAGATCGCGATCAAGAAAAGGAACTCTTGCTTCAACTCCATACATCATCGTCATTTTGTCTGTGTAGTTCAGGTTGTGATCGGTTAGAAAATAAGTTTTTTCAAGAGCGAGAATTTGATCAAGCTGAGAAAGACCTTCAAACTCTTTAAGGGTTTCTCTTAGAGGTGAAAAGATGCCATTTTCACTCATATGAGCACTAAGCTCTGGTTTAAATAAATCTAGAGTATTGTTTGGCGAAAGCCAGTGAAAAAGAGAAATCATTTGATCTCTAGGTGAGAGATTAGCATTTTCAAAAAGCTTTTTTGCTCGTCTTCCTAAGGCATTATGAGTGGGAAGTTTTCCACTTAAACTTGCAATGGGATTTCGAATAAGACTTGGAAAATGAGAGAGAGTTTTTTGAAAAGATATTGCTTGATGACGACGGTATCCCGAGAAGAGGTCATCGCCGCCTGTTCCACTTAAAAGAACTTTGATGTCGTTGTCTCTTGCCAGTTTTGCAATCATCGCCGTATGAAGTGCGGCAAAATCAGCTTGAGGCTCATCAAGTTGCTGAATCATTTTTGGAAGTTCTAGGGCAATCTGAGAGTCTACATCAATAATCTTTAAATCGACGTCTAAAGCCTTGGCAGCGGCTTTGGCGTAATCAAGATCATCAACAAAACCTTCATTTTGAAATGATTGATCTTTAAAATTAATCGTAAAAGTGGGAATGGATTCTTGCCTGATATTTCTTGCAAAAGAAACGATGGCACTTGAATCAAGTCCACCAGAAAGAAAGGCCCCAACTGGGACATCACTTAAAAGTTGCCTTTCGATTGCTGTTTTAAAGTGAGTTTGAATTTCTTTAACGGCTTCTTTTTCATCTCGAATTTGATTTGATTCTTTGTATTGTGGCAGAGAGTAAAATTGTTTTTGCTCTTTAATTTTTCCCTCTTGAACAATGAGATAAGTCCCAGCTTCAAGCTTTTTAAATTCATTAAAAACTGTATGAGGAGTAGGGCACCAAAGATAACTCAAATGAAGAGCAAGAGCCTGATGGTTCGGGGTTTTTTTACATTCAGGAAGTCCTGAAATAAGGGCCTTAAGTTCACTTGAAAAAGCAAAACCTTCAGGTCCTTGATAATAATAAAGCGGTTTTATTCCCAAATGGTCTCTGGCGATAATAAGCTTTTTTTCTTTGTGATCCCAGATAGCAAAAGCATAGATTCCTTCAAAAAGATTAAGGCTATCGATTCCGTAATGGGAAAAAGCTTCAAGGATCATTTCCGTATCAGTTTCACTTTGAAACTCAGATCCTTTGGCCTTGAGTTCTTTTTTGAGAGTGGGAAAGTTGTAGATTTCACCGTTATAAGTGATAGTGTAACGACCGTCGCGGCTCGTCATTGGCTGATTGCCAAGGGCGTTAAGGCCTAGAATAGCAAGTCTTGTATGACCGAGTGCAAGATTTACGTCGTTTTTTCTATAGATATCTTGATTGTCGGGGCCTCGGTGGGTGAGGCTTTTCGTCATAATCTCAATGGCACTTGGTTTAAAACTTCCTAGTGTCCCTGCTATCCCGCACATGCTGTTTCCTATGTCTATTAGAAGGAGACATATAGCATAAATCTTGAGATAAGGAAGGTAAATAAAGTATCATAAGCATCCGAGAAATCGCCTCTGTTAAAAGGCCTGAAATTAGCTATGAGACAACTGTTACAAAATTTAAAAACAGGTGAAGTCACCTTACCAAGTATTCCGCTTGCAAGTGTTGGTGCCCATGAGGTTCTGATTGAGT
>JBMYPC010000256.1:0-2094 GCA_049599895.1 Bacteriovoracaceae bacterium
TAATCGATTTGATTTTCTTTTGTCATCTCAATGGCCTCGAGAGCATTTTTTGCTGTAAGTGTTTCCATCCCAAGAAAACCAATTTCATCTGATAGGACCTCAAGAAGCTGGGGATCATCATCAACAATTAGAATAACCGGCTTGTCCTTTTTAAGTCTTTTCCAGAGAGTAAATGTAAAGGTGGTGTTGTCTTTATTTGGGTCATAATAAAAGCGACCCTTATGCTCTCCAATAATCTGCTTTGAAAGACTTAGACCAAGTCCTGTTCCTTGCCCAGGTGCTTTAGTCGTAAAGAATGTGGTCATAATTTTCTCTTGAATCTCTTTTGAGATACCATTACCTGAGTCTGTGACAGAGAGAGAAACTTTATTATCTTTTTCCACGACATCAATCTTGATCCATTTTTGATCAAGTTCACTGATAGCATCAACGGCATTCCCAATGAGATTGACGAGTACTTGAATGATTTGAATTTCTTTACATTGAATAAAAATATCATCAATGTCTTCACTGATTGTGAGCGAGACAGAATGCTTTTTGAGCTTTCCTAGAGAAAGATCAACTGAAACGTCGATAATGTCTTTCAAGCGATTGAGTTCAAAAGCAACTTGCTGATCATTGCGTGAAAACATTGAGATACTGCTGAGAATTTTTGAGATACGTTTTGCGTTGGTGTTAATTTTCTCTATTTCTCTAATCGCTGCTTCAGATTCCACTCCACCTTTTTTAAGTTTTCGATTAAGGATTTCTGATTTTCCCATGATAACGGTGAGAGGGTTTTTTATTTCATGAGCAATGCCTGCTGAAATCATTCCAAGTCGCGCTAAGTTTGAACTTGAATAAATGCGGTCTTTGATATCTTTTTCTTCTCGGATATCTCTAAAAGAAATAAGAATCTCAACAACTTTTTGGTTTTCGTCCCTTGTGGCAATTGCCTCGATCGCAACATCAATGAGATCACCATTTGAACATTTTCTTTTTGATTCACATTGATAAACCGTTTGCTGATTGTTGAGAAGGTATTCTATTTCATTTTCATTGAAAGAAGTTCCATCAGGATAAAGAATCGTTCTGAGATCTTTTTCTAATGTTTCTTCTTCCTTATAACCTAAAAGCTCTTCTGCAGAAGTGTTCCAACCTTTAACTTTGAATTCAGAATCAAGGAGGATGAATGCCGTTGAAGAATGTGAAAAAAAGCGATTAAAGCAATTGTCTGATAGTGTCGACTTTTTCACATTTGATCCTTCTTATTCATTATTCGCAGTATTTTTTAAATCAATCATTTGAGTTTGGTCTATGTAATGAGAATATTCAATATTGCTGTTAAGAGTGAGAGTCTTAATCTTTGCTAAAATATCGTTAATTCTTATTAATGACTTTTTTAATTTCTCTTTGTGGGGATCTTGATCTGTAAGTTTTTCAAGAAGCATCATTGCGGCTGTTAGGGGCGAATTTATTTCATGATTGTAAGTAATAATCATTGAGTTTAAGGTCGCAAGCTCAGTGATTTTCATACTCTTTTCATAGAGAAGTTTGAGGTTAAGTTGAGTTTGGACTCTTGCAATGGCGACATCCGGAGTGATCGGTTTTGTGATGTAATCATTTGCCCCAAGAGAGAGGGCCTCGATAATATCTTCATCGTCACTTTTTCCAGTGACCATAATAATAGGAAGCTCCATTTGGCTAAACTGTTTTCGAATATAGCGAAGGACACCAATGCCAGAGATCCCCTCCATAACAATATCAAGGAGGATGAGATCAATGGGGTTGTTTCTCACAATGGAAAGACACTTTTCTCCACTTTCACAGGGGATCACATCATAAATCGTTTGATCTAAGCTGTGAGTTAGGACTTCACGATTTAAAGAGCTATCATCTACAACAAGTATTTTAGGCTTCATTTTTCCCCGTCAGGTCGTTAGAAAGGTGCTACTATTACTTGATAGATTTAGTATTTGATTTCGAATATATTGTAATCGGAATATTGAAAAAAATTCAATTAAATTATCTTGAAGTTCGTTAACAGGTTGTTTTTAAAGGTATTATTGGAGAGAGGGATAAAGTTTGAGAAGAAAAATAGGTGCCCATGAAAGG
>JBMYPC010000257.1:0-2033 GCA_049599895.1 Bacteriovoracaceae bacterium
AGTTGGTGAGAGCGTCGGATTCATAACCCGAAGGTCGGCAGTTCAACTCTGCCCCAAGCCACCACCGCTTCGCGGTGGAAAATGTCCGGTGGACAATTTTGATGCATTGTGGACAGATGATCTCGCCTAGAGATCAGATACAGAAACCAAAGGTTTCTGGCCCCGCAGGGAGCTAGGAAGCGTAAGCGCCCGACCGGAACAATCCAAACACTAAATAAATAACCAAAAAAAAGGCCCCCAATCGGTGGCCTCCTCTTAAACTATAAATTTCGCTCTAGATCTTATCTTCCAGAAATAATCGTACAGTCCTTGTAATAGATTGGGAAAAAACCGCTGATTTCGTGGTTCATAGCAGAAATCTTCTTAATCTTTCCGTTTTTAGCTGCAGTGTGAACGTAATTGTCTCCACCAATCTTGATTGCTCCAAGAACATATGTTGCACAAGATTCACCAATTCTTTTTCCAACTTGGTTACTTGTCACCTGTACAGAACTGATTGATGTACAAGATGTTAAAACTAATAATCCAACTAATGCGATTAACTTTTTCAAAGCTTCCTCCAATGAGTATTAATAATGAGTAGATATATTAAAAAGGCTTAGATTAAGCTTTGCAATGTTTTTTTATGAAAAAAGCGGGATTAAGAATAAGAGCTTTATTCTCTAGTAAAGAATTTCTTTAAAGAACTGAAGTCTTGCTTTGAGTCCATTGAAAGTAATTGAGCAAAAAGGTTCAACGCAACAATGGCATTAAGATTTGCATCACCTTTTGAGGCTTCTCGAATTCTCGCAAGAAGAGCATCATTCACAACTTCAATTTCTTTATAACAATCTTTAAGTCCTTCAAGGGAGACTTCCTTGCCATTAAAGTATTGGTTGAGAAGAAAGAAGCCTCCTACTCTTGAAAATGTTTCTTCCGTATCAGAAAAAGGCAAATGAAAGTAGGCCATAGGTCTTAAAAAATCAAAGTGCGGACATTCACTTGAGGCGAGAACGATTCCCATTAACGAAAGAAGCCCGCTTTGAAGATCAGTTTTTTTATACGAGGTTCGATTTTTTGTCACTACGTAAACTTTTGAAGCCTCGTAACTTAAACTTCCTGAAGTTTGCGAAACAATGTCATGCAAGTTTGCAGCTGCTGGACAATGAGAAAACTCATCTTCTTTTAAAGGACAATTCGAGCACTGAGAATTACTCAGCTTCGTCCAAGCCGGAAGCTTGGCCTTAGTCTCTTCAGATTCAAAATAAGGGTTCACATAGTTCAGAGTTTTTTGGTCAATCTTGATTTCAAACTTTAGAGTATCTTTACCTTCAATTTCAATAAGATATTGAATAACTTTCAATTGTTCCCCATCTTGCTCTTAAGGAAAAAAATTCCAAAAGCTCGAACTTATCGTTCTTGACTCTAATTATAGCATTTTTTTGTCGATTCAGTTCATGAGGTGCCTTATGTTTGCTGAAATTCGACAAAAAACCAGAGACTACTTTTCTAAGTCCCCAAAAACAGCGCAGGACGAGCTTCGTCTTTGGCTGAAGAAGTACAACATCTCCTCGCAAAAGTTTTCTTCATTAAGCCAAAGTATGGTGAATTATATTGGGCTAGACCTTGTAAGGGTTCAAAAACACTTACTCTCAGAAATCCCCTCAGAGCAAATGAAAAAGCTTAGCTTTAAACACTTTTTCCATCAGTCTCAATCGGAGCTCATAAGCGACAATACTGTCGTCGAGACAGCTTCATTTGGCCTTTTGGTAGACAAGACAAAAGTAGGAATTTCTGAAGTCTACACTGGTCAGTTTCGAAGTATTTTTGACTTTGATCAACTGCGATCTGAATTAGATGAAAAGATGAAACACTTCACGAACGTGAATGAAATTTTTATTTATCATTCTCATCCGTACACTGAAGGGATTGGTTTAGCCGAAGGAAAGATTTATAAAAAGTTTCATCCCTTAAGCCTTCGGGACATTAAGACATTGTTAAATCTTCATATGATTTACAAAATTCCTATCACCCTTGAGGCCCACACTCGTTCA
>JBMYPC010000258.1:0-1815 GCA_049599895.1 Bacteriovoracaceae bacterium
GAGATAGTTTAAAGTGATATTAAGGACCAATTGTATCGAATTCATGATTGCCAGTTCTTTTTCTTTATTTAGTCGAATAAGGACAAGGGAAAGAGGTGTCGACAAAAAGCTCATCAAAAAGCCAAATGAATAAACATTAAAAATGGCAGCACTTTCAAAGTACCTTTCTCCAATAAGAATTTGAACAAGTGTTCCTGAGAAGAAAAACAACGGTATTGCTGAAATAATAATAGGAATAGTGACAAAAAAACTTTTTCTGATGAAATAATTAAGCTCCTTTCTTCCCTTCATACTTGAAACCTTGGGAAGAAGAACCTGCAAAAGACTAGTGAGAAGAAGTGGAAATGCAGAAGCAAGCTTTTGGCCACCTAATAATGTCGCTAATTCAGACTCTCCGACGATAGAGCGAACCATCAGGATATCTGTCTGCCCTAAGAATGTATTAACAACTGATGCGAGAAAGACCCATTTTGAAATGCTCCAGATTTCTTTCACTTTTGTAGAACTAATGGCCCTCACCGCAAGATTATTAAAATTTCGAAATAAAGACAAAAGAAAGGTAAAAAGCGGGACAAAGACGAAAGCGATATAGACAAATAAAAGTTCAATCTTATCCAGAAAAAGAAGACTCACAAGAAGGCTGAATTTAAGAAAATGTGGCAAAGATCTTGTTAGTGAAAACTGCTTAAACCGATGTTCCGCTTGAAGCTTAGTAGAAAAGAAACTTCCAAGAATCTGTATAAAAATCACAACTAAAGTTAAATGAATATAAAACTGATACTTTGGCCCCTCTCCGAACAAAGCCCTTTCAAGGGGTACGGAAAAAACAAAACCAAGAACAAGACCAATCGTTGCAAGCCCAATCTTAAAAAACAAAGTCGTTGAAGCAATCTTAGTCTTGTCTGCATCTTTTTCATTAAACACTTTAATAAAAGTCTGAGTAAAACCAAGGTCCAAAACTTGAGCCGATATCATCATCAATCCAATCAAAGAATAGATGATCCCGAGAATCTCTTCTGAGCATTGTCTGAGAACAACAATTGATCCCGCAAACCCAAAAGCTGAGGATAAAACATTCGATGACATAGTAAGACTGATATTCTTACCAGTTTTTGATTTTAAAAGAGCTAATATTTGGTTTTTAAAATCTTTTAGCATACTCACCTAGTGTTTAAGCCAAAGCTTAAGACCCATAAAAAAACCCTTTAGAGAATTGATATAGTCTAAAGTTGCGACTTTTGGCCCTTGCTTTAAGAAGCTCTGGCAATATTTTAAGATTCCAAAAACTTGTGAGTTACCAATAATGATAAGATAAAAAAGGACAACGAATCTCTGTGGCCCACTAATATTTTTCAATAAAACGTAAGTAAGGTTTCGGCTATTATTTCTAAGATTGATATCATGGATAAAATGAGAGTGATCACTATGGTGTTGTACGTCTAGAGAAGGGTCGAAAATAAGTTTTGCTCCATGAGATCTTACATGAAAACAGAGATCAAGCTCCCAATGACTTCCATTTCCTTCATTATGCTTACTTTGTAGATTGACATCCAAAAGTTCCAAAAGGTCTCGCCTAAAGGCCATATTCACACCTTTGAGAACCTCAACCTCCATCACTTTTTCAGTGAGATGATGATGGTTGCCTAAAATTTTTCCATAATAAAGAATCTTACCGACGACATTAACCATTTTTCGATAATTGGGGTCATGGTGTCTGACAATAAAATCGGGCCCCCCCACCCCTCCAACATTAGGATCCTTAAAAAAATGTTCATCAATGATTTTGAGCCAATCTTTCGGAGCTTCAGCATCATC
>JBMYPC010000259.1:0-1788 GCA_049599895.1 Bacteriovoracaceae bacterium
TGATAAGTCTAAGAACTATCGCCGGAGTTTAGCAGGAATCAGAGAATCTTCAAGGTAAACTGAAATTTTTTCAAAGTAAGTCTTAAAAGCCTATCAATTACCCACATCTCTCAAGATGCAAGATTTCACTCATTATCACCTCCAAGTGTAAGGCCTTGTTAGTTGGCCTTTGAGATTTTTTGAGCGATCTTTGATACATGTCTTGGATGAGTGATGAACTTGAACATGTAGATTTTGGAGATAAGCGACTAAACAGGCGCCTTCTTCGAACCGCCGAGTTAATGGCCGAATGTCCTGCGGGCTCAGTGAACCAATCAATTAGTGACTGGGCACCAAAGAAAGGCGCCTACAGGCTCTTTTCCAATTCTAAATTTGATGCGAACGACGTTATGAAGTCTCATGCAATCAAGACCCAAGAGCGTATGCAGGACCGTGATGTGGTGTTGTGTCTTAATGATACGACTTACATGAGCTACACAGGCAAAGATTCAATAAAAGGTCTGGGTAATATTGGCGGATCTAAAAAAAACAACGGGGATGACTCTGGCTCAGGCTTTTTGTTCCACGCGGCACTCGCACTGACTCCCGAGGGGACGCCTCTGGGCATTCAAAGTTTTACAACTTGGAGTCGGTCACAGAAAAAAATCTGGGACAAAGAGAGCAAGCGCTGGCAGGACTCCTACTTTGAAGCAAAGTCACTTTATTCAAAAAATTGTCAGATGGTGTACGTGGGTGATCGGGAGGCGGATCAGTTTGAGTTAATGAAAGCAATATCTGAGGGGCAAGACAGCTTTGTCATCCGATCTCGAATTGATCGCTATATCCAGGGACCAAATTCCTACCTAAGCTGGGAAATTGCAAGGGAGTCCAAGGAACTTCAGGGCCGCTACGAATGTCCTCACACGAAGAAGCAAATCCCCGTGAACGTGCGATATGGGAGCGCTTCATTCAACGACCCTGAAGTCTCCAGAGCAAAACATCTCAATCGATCAGACATAGATTCTGTGTCGGTGAATTACGTTCAAATTGAACAGCTGGAGGCAGGGAAGAGATGGCTTCTTTTAACCAACCTTGAGGTTCAGGATCTGGACTCAGCGATGAGAGTTATGAACTATTATCGTCATCGCTGGCAGATAGAAGAGTTTTTTAAAGTGCTTAAGGGTGGCGGACTCCAAGTTGAAAAGTCAGCACTTCGAAGTATTGATCGCTTAGTTAATCATTTGAGCCTTGCGACAGTCATCTCTTGGAAGATTCATTATCTTCAAAAAGCTGCGAGAGAAGATGAACAAGCGCTGGCATGTGAGCACCTAAGACTCAGTGAAATCGAAGCGCTCGAGCTTGCTAATAAAGACAAAAAGCTGGGAGCTGTAAACACCTGGACCCTGTCATATGCCATCAAGTTTATCGCCCAGATGGGTGGATTTAATATCAGAGAGGGCAAGGTTCCAGGCCTAAAGACCTTGTCTATTGGCATGGTGAAATTAGTCGTTAAAGCAGATACTGTGGATGACATGAAATCAGCGCTTGGTCTGTCTCCAGATGATGTGCTGAAACTTCAATAGGTTCTTCTAGGTCCTCTCAACTCTTTTAAAAATCCCAAAGCTACTCGTATTTTGCGCAACTTCGCACAGTTATACCTGATATAAGTACTAAGGAAGAGGTGGTATGGGAATTAGATCATGAATTGAGTGACGACCCGTTTTGAGATGTGGGTAATTGATAGCTTTTCCATTTATATAAAAACAGCCAGATGCTAGACTCTTCCAATGAAATCATTGATGTGTGCTC
>JBMYPC010000260.1:0-1718 GCA_049599895.1 Bacteriovoracaceae bacterium
AGCACAGAATAAAAATAATAAAAAGATTAAAGAACTTGAAGACGAGCGAGATAAGCTTCAAAGAGAAATTGATGAAAATCGAATTCCTAATGCTATCCAAGCAAGAGAAGCTCTTTTTGAGATTCTTCCTAAAAAAGATGCCCAAGACCTTAAAAGAATAAACAGGTTTATTGATGTCCTAGTTGAAGAAGAGGCCAATGGATTAAATGCAGAAGGAAATACACTTCTATACTTTACAGTTTTTCACCCAAGCAAAGATCGATTTGCAGCGAATCTTTTAAAATTGAAACTTGAATACTCAAAAGATGATGCTCTTGCCTTTATTAACACTGATAAGCCTCAGGGATTTATCGATCAGGCGCTTCTTCTGCTTACTTGGGCACCAGAAAGCCTAAAAGAGATTGAAAAGGCCATCAAACTCTTTCAAGCTCAGTCTTATGATTTAGATACCCAGAACTCTATCCTTATGGATGTTGCTTTATCCCAAGCCAATCCGAAATTTGCTCTGTTTCTTCTTAATTATGATTACGAAATCAATTTTGAAATTATCTCCGAGCTTGCTGATCGCGAAAACGAGAAAGCTCTTATTAAACTTTTTGAAAACAAAGATTTCTATCAAAAGATCAAAGAAGAAGATCTTCAAATTCAAAATCTTAAACTTTATGCAAGAAGCCCAAAGCTTGCTGGATTTTTGGCCCTTCTCACAAAATATGAAGCAGAAGAACAAGGTGAGCAGGAAGATTCTCTTTTAGAGGCTGATGCCGTATCTGAGAGGGGTAAAGAATAATTTGTTTTTCTGTGATTAGTTACGGTCGGGACTGTCCGAGCTGTAACTGACTGACTCAATCAATCATATTTCCAATTCGATGTGGGCGAAACTTTAGATCACTTAAAGGAAAGAAGATCATTGAAAACCAAACCATGATCGCCTTTCCTTTAATATTTCGATGAGGAACAAATCCCCAAACTCTTGAATCAGATGAGAAGTCTCGATTGTCACCCATTACAAAATAATGACCACTAGGAACTTGAATAGGGTCTGAGTTACTAAGAATCGAATTGTCAGTATCAACTTGAACAACGTGTGAAGCATCGCCTGTTTGGGACTGAAAAAATCGAAAGTTGTAATCTTTAAATTTATCGTCCATGTCGGCCATAATTTCTTTGCCGTCGATATCTTTCATATCAATAGGTGTGTCATTAACGTAAACAACCTTATCTCTGACCTCAATTGTATCACCAGGAAGTCCTACGACTCTTTTAATGAAGTTAATTGCGGGATCTTTTGGGTATTTAAAGACAACCACATCACCTCTTTTTGGAGTGGATTCTCCAAAAAGATAAACTGGATCAGAGTTTATTTTGCCAATGGCAACATCGGAAAAAGGCACCTTAAAACCATATTCAAACTTTTTAACAAGAATAAAGTCTCCAATCATAAGAGTTGGAATCATCGAGCCTGATGGAATTCTAAATGGTTCAAAAAAGACAGATCGAAAAACGAGAACTAAAAAAATCAACCCAATTAAAGAAGCAGCTTCTTTAATAATTTTCTGAGTTTTGGTCATGGCCTCTTGAGCCTCACCTAAATCGTTTGGGTCCCTATCCATTTATGTTTAGTCCTTTTTAATTGAAACTCGATTTGCGAGCCGGAGATTGATTGTGAGTTAGCCTCAAGTCTTGATTACGATGCTTACGATCATAGTACTCGATAATTT
>JBMYPC010000261.1:0-1650 GCA_049599895.1 Bacteriovoracaceae bacterium
TATCCAATCGATTGTTGCAAAAGAGGCCAAAGCTCAACTTCTTGAACAGTTCAAAGAAGAAACTCCTCTTATTGCCATTGTCTACGCTCCTGAATGGCACGAAGGTGTCATTGGGATTGTCGCTTCAAAGCTTGTTGAAGAGTTTCAAATCCCTGCGATTGTTTTCACCGATGCCGCTGAAGAAGGTGTCATTAAAGGATCAGCAAGAACAGCTGGAGAACTTAATATTCATCAAGAGCTTTTAAAGAATAATGATCTTTTCTTAAAGTTTGGCGGTCATAAAGCAGCTGCGGGGCTTTCTCTTAAAAAAGAAAATCTCAATCAACTTCGAAAAAATCTTTCAGAGCAGTTAAAAGAAATTCCTGAAATTATTCGAATGAACCAAGTGAGTTTCGATCAAGAGATCAAACTTTCAGAAGTATCTCCCAAGCTCATTAAGGAACTTGAACTTCTTGAGCCTTTCGGAAACCATAACCCAAGACCGACATTTAAGATTGTAGACTTTAAGCTGCAGTCATTTAAGCTTTTAAATGGTGGTCATGTGAAATGGAACTTCATCACCAGTGACGGCCCACAATCTAAGGCCTTTACAATTGGTGGGATCTCTTTTTTCTTCGCTGATAAGTGGAATAAACTTACTCCAGAAGAAATTTATAGCAAGAGTCAAAGTGGACAAGAGCTGGCCATCCTAGGCCAACTCGGCTTTAACCACTTTCGTGGCAATATCTATATGCAAATTATGGTTAATGATATTGTTGAACGTCTCTAAAAATTAAAAACTAAGACGGGCGAACAATCTCAACAGATTCAATCACGATATCAGTTAATGGCTTGTCGTAATGATCAGTTTCAGTACTTCCAATCTTTTGAACAATGTCCTGTCCTTCAACCACTTTTCCAAAAACAGAGTGACGGTTATCAAGGTGTGGAGTTGCCGTAAGGGTGATAAAAAACTGAGATCCGTTTGTTCCAGGACCAGCATTGGCCATTGAAAGAACTCCTGCTCCATCATGAGTCAGCTCAGGATGAAACTCATCTTTAAACTTATAACCAGGGCCACCAGTACCAACGCCTTCAGGACATCCCCCTTGGATCATAAATCCATCAATCACTCTGTGAAAAATAAGGCCATCGTAATACTTTTCTTTATCTCCAGGAGTCTTTTGTCTTCCTTCAGCAAGATTGACAAAATTCCAAACTGTTTCTGGACACTCTTTAGCGAAGAGTTCAATTTTAAAACTTCCAAGAGTTGTATTAAAAACAGCTGTGAGTCTGTCAAAGTCTTCTTTGTGACCATCTTTTGAGCTTGAAAAAAACATCTTCCTTCTCCTTTAAAATTTTACTTTTTTATATTTACCATTAAATTCATTGGGGACTTCAAGATAAGGCGAATAGAAATACAAGTTCTTGCCTTCAAAAATTGAGTCTATATAAAGCTTTTGAGAAAAGCTCATTTTTGAGTCTTTATCAAAGTTTGTCATATACTCAAAACCTAGAACTTTTCGTGTTTCTGAAAAGTTTATTTTTTCTAGAAATTTCTTCACTTCTTTTGTTGTTAAACAAAGAGAAACAAAAACGGGAAAACCTAAGTTCATTGCTTCAGACTTCAAAAGGGCCTCAAGCCTTTTTGCTATCACTTTGTTATTAATG
>JBMYPC010000262.1:0-1496 GCA_049599895.1 Bacteriovoracaceae bacterium
CAGCTGAATTCGTAACAGGCATTGATAATGGACTTGAAAACTATGCTTCATTTCTCGACCTTGGTGATACGCGAAGATATATCTATATTAAAAACTTTGATGGAAACCTTGAGAGAATGAAATTCAATAAAGCTGGAGGAGGAAAAGAATTTGCATCACTTCCAGCTGTTATGACAGCAGATAAAGCAAAAGAAGAGGGAATTAATTATAAGTATATCTTTGATAAAGAAGAAGACTTAAATGTTAGTGATCACGGTGTAACAATCGGTGATCAAATTGATGGAGGTTTTGCACTTTCAATTCCTCCCCAACAGGTGAGAGCGATAAGATTTGAAAAGCCTGAAGGGAAAGATTCTAACGATTCCCAAGATAAAGACAAAGACCCGAAAGAATTCTTAAAAACCGATGATGAGGATTTAACGAGATGTCTTATCGCCATGAATATGGAAGTGCCAGAGACGGAGAGTCCTAGATCTCTTTTTGTTCCAACAAATTCACATTCTGAGTTTGAATCCTTTGCTAATACAATGAATAAAGGTGGAGTGAAAAATATTAAGCTTAGGCCTTGTAAAGCTGCCTACAAAACATTTCATCAAATCAAAAAACGAGCAGTTGCTCAACTTCCAGAAAACCCAACGCCTAAGCAGATACCGAAAAATCCAAATGGGTCGCTAACTTGGATTGGAAAGCTAAGCTGTAATCAGTTAATCGAAAAGCCTGCTTGTAACCAAACTAAGATTATTACTGCAGAAAGATATTGTATGCTTGAGGATGGAAAGCCTGGGGATTGTGAAGAGTGTGCAAAGGCTTATGACCCCGATGCTGATATTAAGTTTACTCTTGCCTCCGTTGCGCCAAATGGAGATACAACTAAGGCGCAGATACTCTCAAGTCCATCCTTGAATAATAAATGCTTTTTCTCTGCAGCATGCTTTAGCGTTAATGCCGCTGGTTGCCCAAGTGCGGGGACTTCTGGAGGGCACGTTTTTTGTCTTTCTGAAGACACTGAGATCACAATGGAGGATGGTTCAAAACTTGCAATTGGAAAGGTCAAAGCTGGTGATAAAGTAAAAGCTTTTAAGGCTCAAAACTCTAAAGGTGACAGACTCTATAATGCTAAAGTCGTCGCTGTTGCAGTTACTGAAGATCAAGAAATCATGAGGCTTGTTGTTGAGAAGATGATCATGGGAAAAAAGAAAGAAGATAAGATAAAAATCACTCCGAAGCACAAAGTTGTTCTCTCCACTGGACGTGGTGTTATGGTTCAGGACCTAAGGCCTGGTGTCATGATTCTTGATTCTAAAGGCGAACACGTAAGAGTTAAGTCGATTGAATATATGGAAGAGAAGATTGCTGTTTACAACCTTGTTCTTGAAGATGGAGCAGATGGCTATATTGCAGGTGGACTTAAAGTTCTCTCTTATCCGATGTTAGATGAGCTTGCTTCTCGTTAAGAAAAAACCAAGAACTTTTATTAAATATTTTTAATTACGTTT
>JBMYPC010000263.1:0-1286 GCA_049599895.1 Bacteriovoracaceae bacterium
AGACACTTGTCTTTCTGTATAAGTAAACTAAACTATTTAAAAATATTCTTAATTATCTTGAACGGTGTGATTGAAACTTTAAGAATTTAGACGTTTTGTGATGGTGACTTGGGCAATAGAATGCCGTTTGGGAGCCATCTTTTTTAAGGATATTTGAAAGATCAAAATAGTCTCGAAGGGCCTGAATCTTTGATTTTGGGACCCAAAACAAAGGATTTGACATTGAGGGTTCGCGGCGACGCGATTTCACAGTTCACATCTTTTGCGGAATCACTATGCCGAATTTCTCCAACGTTTCAATCAACTCACCAACCTTCCAAACTCTAATCGCCCCCTTAGAAGAATGTATCTCTCAAAACACAAAGGCTCGGGAATGTCAAACAATAAACGATGCTGAATGGCTTATGACAGGTATACTTCGAGTCTTAAGTGAATCAAAATCTGGAAGAGATTTTCTTCAAAAACTTTTTCATCAGGGCAAGACCGTTGGGGTCAGTCAATTTTTCGCAAAATTAAGAAGCTCGCGTAGACATCATATTCAAGAAACATTGATCTCTCTACTTGAGCTAATGAAAGTTCAACGTCGCGACATGGATCAGCTGGCCAACTTTGATGAGTTGAAAAGCTTTCAGGTTTTTGCTGGTGATGGACACCATCATGAGCATGCATGTCATGACATTAAGGTTGATAGGACACATTGGTCAACTCAACACTTCTACTGCTTAAATTATCGAACCTTGGGCATGAGTCATTTTGCTATGGCCCAGATAGGTGGAGACAATAAGAAGGAACACGATTTAAAAGCTTGTAAGAAAAAGAATCTTGAGGAAATGCGACAGGGTGCTGGTAAAGGAGTAAAGACGCTTTATGTGTGGGATAAGGCTATAATTGATTATCAATTTTGGGCAGAGATGAAACGAGGTGGGGTATATTTTCTGACTTTAGTAAAAAGTAACCTTCGCTTTGATCATGAGAAAGATCTTGAATTCGATAAAGAAGACCCAATCAATCAAGGAGTCTTATGTGATCAGATGGTTAAAAGTAGAACTGATCAATGTCTTGTCAGAAAAATAAGTTACCACTGCCCAGTCACAGATAAGGTTTTTAACTTTCTCACTAACCTTCACCATAGTATTCGTCCAGGCTTGATCGCTCTCTTGTATAAAATGCGTTGGGAAATTGAGAAGGTTTTTGATGATGTCAAAAACCGCTTAGGTGAGACGAAATCATGGTCCACTCATTTAAATGGAAAGACGGCTCAGGCATGCTTTATATGTTTGACCTTA
>JBMYPC010000264.1:0-1239 GCA_049599895.1 Bacteriovoracaceae bacterium
TCATCATGATCCTGTTCTTGCTGATGCTGTTCCTTTCATATTTAAATACTATGACCGGGATTGGGGACTTTGTTGTTCGAAAACTTTTTATGATTCTTTAAAAGATGAAAAGTATATTGTTGAAATTGACTCAAGTGATGAAAACGGTGACCTCGTTGTAGGTGAATACTTCATTCAGGGAAAAACTGACCAAGAAATTGTTCTTATGGGACATCTTTGCCATCCAGGACAATTCAATGACAATGCCTCTGGATGTATTGCTGGTATGGCCATCATGGAAGAGCTTCAAAGTCGCCAGAAAGACCTTCACTATTCTTACCGTTTACTAATTGTTCCAGAAACAATAGGAAGTGTGGCCTGGCTGAGTGAAAACATGAATAAAGTTCCCAATATGATTGCAGGAGTCTTTCTCGAGATGCTTGCTGTTAAAGAAAGGCCTGTTTCTTTTCAATATTCATATTTTGGAGATGGACCTCTTGATACAATTGGAACCCTTATTCTTGAAAGTCATCTGCAAAACACAATCTATGGAGAATATCGAGAGATTGTTGGAAATGACGAAAGGCAATTTAATTCACCAGGGATAAGAGTGCCAATGGTCTCTTTTTCAAGGGCCAATCCTTCATTTGGAAAAAGAGTAAAGCATTTTAATGAATATCATACTCACTTTGATACTGTTGAAAATGCAGACATGGATTTATTTTTTGAATCAATGGATTGTGTTTGGAAAATGATCAGCGCTTTAGAATCGGACTTCTATGTTCATAATAAATTCTGCGGAGAAATCTTTCTTTCAGGTCTTAAACCTGAGCTTCGAGAGTATATGGGACAAGTTGGATGGGAGCCATTACTTCGCTTTATTGACGATCTGGATGGAAGATTAAAAATTTCAGAGCTGGCTTTAGAGCATGGCTTTTCATTTGAATACGTCGAGACTGTTGTAAAGGGACTGCAAGAGGCAGACCTTGTGGAGTTAAAACGAGAAGGAGCTCTTAATGAGTGAAAACCAAAGTGAAATAAGTTCAATTTTTTCGATTGTAAAAAGAAGATATACCTTTTTGTCATTTTTCACTGTATTGGGTTTTGTCATCTTAAGCTCTGTTGCTTTTTTAGCGAGGGAAAATAATCAATCGTCAGATCTTGCCATTACTAAAAGAGAGTTCTCTTTAAACCGTGTCGCCGTATTCTATCGGCAGTCCTCTCTCGATATCACGTAGACCCGCCCAACGGAAATAGGAC
>JBMYPC010000265.1:0-1162 GCA_049599895.1 Bacteriovoracaceae bacterium
TGCTCATTCTCAGATCACCTGGGTTGGTATTTATCAAGTTCAGGGAGGACCATTTGAATTTGTGAAAAATAAAGCTCATCCAAAGTTTAATTTGAGATCGAGTTCTTATTATTTTCCTCTTGAGAATCCCTATAGTTCTCTTGGGGCAAGAATTCATTGGGACGCTCAAGGTTATGAATTAAAGAATCTCAAGTATTACGATACTGATAATGATGATGAAGCTTTGAGGTATCAAGGTGAATTTGAAATAGGATTTCGATGTCAAAAATAATTTTGCTCTTATTTTTAACGATAAGTTGTCGAGATATCTCTCATGATTTGAAATTACTTGAGAGCTTGAAATTTAGCACTAGTATTAAGAGCTTTGGACTTTCAAAAAAGGAGAACTGGGAAAAAGAAATGCCCCTTTCTTTTTGGCAGCCACTTTATCTTTTTGAATCAGATCAGAAAAAAGACAATATATGCCTTATGCTTCGAAGAAAAAGTGCAGAGTTTCCCTTATTTGATCTCTCATTTTCTAAAACAAACACTTTTGACTGCCTCGAAGGGATTGGTCAGGAGATCATCATTTTTGAAAATATCTCAAGTTTAAAGTTTTCATCAAAAGAAAAGATCTTTGATCAAAGTCAGCTCCATCTTGAATGGGAGCGAAAGAAAAGCAGAAAAAAACTGACTCTCGATTTTTACAACCTTTTGAATCAAAGGACAGAGAAGTTTGAATCTTCCGCCTCAAAGGGCTACTTCTTGGGAGTTCGCTTAGATCTCTTGGGGCAATAAGGCAGAGCTTTTCTTAAGATCAAAGACCTTACGTTCATCATGATAATAAAGATTTGCGTGGTTAAGATAAAAGTCTGAACTTTGAGCCTGAAGAATTAAAGTATCTCCGAAATGCCCATTGGCGAATTCTTTTCCCTTGCTCACAATCACATCAAAATGAAACTTTGGAAGTCTTCTGACATAGTGATAGAAGTCTTTTTTTTCAAGAACATCTAATTGTGAGGGATACTTAAAACTTCTTGAGTTTTGTTTGAGATGAGAGTTAAGCTGACTTAAGGTAATAAAAAAATGAATTTTTTTAGTAATTTTTTTCTTTTCTTCAACACTCGCCTCGACCTCATCTTTCATATAATAGTTCTCAGGAATTTTCTCTTTTGATGAATTC
>JBMYPC010000266.1:0-1065 GCA_049599895.1 Bacteriovoracaceae bacterium
GACTTCACTGTCACCATCTCCGACGATCTTTTCAATTGAGTTTCCACGACCAAAGTTCTTATCGATTACAACATCAGCTCCATTTAAAGCTTCAATAGAATCTTCTCCACTTCCACCATAAAATTGATCTTTTCCTGAACCACTATCAATCTGAAAAGTGTCGTTTCCTTTTCCACCGTGAAGAACATCATCCCCTTTTCCACCATAGATAACATCATCGCCCGACGAACCTACTACTTTATCATTTCCTTTAGATCCCTCATGAGTAGGATCTTTATATTCTGGAGGAGTAAACGGATTTTCAATTTCTCCTACTTCATCTTGAATCTTCTCTTGAAGTTCCTTTTCTTCTTCCGATGGGGCCCTTCTGCGATCAGAATCAAGAAAGTCTTCTTTAAACTCCTGTCGAGCTTTCCCTTCAGGAACTCCTCTTTCAGGAGCACGGTTTCTTACAAGAGACTCTACTTGCTCACCTTCAGCTTCAGCTCCTTCTTGGGACTCTGATTGCTCAGTGTTTTGACTACTAAAACTGCTCCCACCTGCGTTTTCTTGAGATGAAGCTTGTTCTTGGGAATTATTGCTCTGCTCATTTTGCTCAGATACTTCATCTTGTAGATCCGAAAGAGACTTAAAAAAGTCGTCAGAATTTTCGAAATTATTTTCTTGAAAGAATTTTTTCAGCCCCTCAAGTTCAACTGGTAAGTTTTCCGAAGCAAAAAACTCTACAAGTTGATCGAGACTAATTTCTTGAGCTTCGAACTCACTTAAACCCTTTTGCTGACCAAAAAACTCTTGGAACTTGGGAACCCCGCTAATTACGTCCTTAACATCAACCTCTTTTGAATGCTCACCTACTTCAATTGTTTCGGAACCGTCACCGCTACTGGCCAGTTTTAAGTTGGCCTTCATGTTGGTTTTTGCGTGTTCGAGTTCCTGAGCTTGTGGTGAATCTTGTAGTTTTGCTGGCTTGGCCATAATTAAACCTTCGAAAGGGTTTTACTCCGTTAAGAGTTAAAAAACATAGAGTTAACTCATAACACTTATCGGTAATTATACCTTAGTTCT